>NZ_JBAKHW010000002.1:0-323369 GCF_036906815.1 Micromonospora sp. CPCC 205539
GGGGGGGGGGGGGGGGGGTCGTGGCGGCGGGGGTGGGGGGTGGGGGCGGGGGTGGGGGTGGGGGGGGGGGCGAAGCCGACCGTCACCACCAGGTCGGCCGTGCGCAGGGTGCGCCAGAGCGCGGTGCCGTCCGCCGGAGTGCCCAGCCCGTGCCAGCGCCACCAGGTCGCGATCGGCACGTCGGCCAGCTTGCAGCAGCACTCGGCCCGGGTCCAGCGAGCCCAGAAGTCGCCCGCGCCGAAGCGCCGGGCCAGGGTCGGCGGCACCGGTGCGTCGGCGCGCTCCGCGTCGATGGCCACCCGCCAGCCGGGCGCCGGCGGGCCGTACCAGCCGACGCAGCGTCCGTCGTCGAGGTGGCTGCGGGTGACCGCGTCGGCCACGTCGGCGGGCGTACCGATCCGCAGGTGCCGTTCGGCGGCGGCGAGCAGCCCCGGCACCGGGCGCGTCCCGCCGGCACCCGCACGCGGCGGCGCGGCCGGGCTGGCGGTGACCAGCCCGGGCACCGGCCGCAGGTCAGATGGAGGCCGCACCGTCCACCACGATGACCTGGCCGTTGATGTTGGTGTGGTCCCGCAGCAGCATCCGGACCACCGGCACGACCTCCACCGGCTCGGTGAGGTGACCGGTCGGCGTACGCCGCACGATCTGGTCCAGCTGGGTCGGGCCGAGCACCGCGGACATCTCCGAGGCGAAGAAGCCGGGGGCGACCGCGTTGACCAGCATCCGGCCGCCCAACTCGCGGGCGAGCGAGCGGGTGGCGGCGTCCATCCCGCCCTTGGTGGCCGAGTACGCGACCAGGCCCGGGAAGCCGCGCTGCGCGCAGATCGAGGTGATGTTGACGATCCGCCCGCGCAGGCCCTTGCCGAGCATCCGCCGGACCACCAGCCGGGTGAGCTGCAACGGCGCGGTCAGGTTGGTCTCGATGATCCGGGCGATGTCGTCGGTGGCGGTGTGCACGTGCAGGGAGTCCTGCCCGACCGCCGCGTTGTTGACGATCCCGTCGATCGGGCCGAGGCGCTGCTCCACCTCGCGAACGAACGCCTGGGCGGCCCGCAGGTCGGTGACGTCCACCGAGCCGACGTGCACCCGGTCCGGGTGCTCGGCGGCGAGCTTCTCCAACTCGGGGGTGACGGTGCGGGCGAACGCGGCCACCCGTACGCCCTGATCGAGCAGGTCGGTGACGATGGCCAGGCCCAGCCCCCGGGAACCGCCGGAGACGAGGACCACGGAGCTGGGCGGGACGAGCTGGGTGTCGGCGAGGTCAGACATCGCTCTTCAGGGTCTCCTTGACGGGAATCTCGGTCAGCACACGGATCCGGCGTGGCACCGCGTGCTCGGGCAGCCGGTCGGCACACCAGCGCACCAGCGCGGCCTCGTCCAGCCCGGCGGACGGATCGGCGGACGGATCGGCGGACGGATCGGCCGGGACGAGGACCACCTCGGCGACCACCATCCGACCCAGCACCGGAGCGCGTCGGCCGGTGACCCGGGCCCACGCCACCCCGGGGTGACCGGTCAGCACACCGCGGACCAGGCCGGCGGAGACCTTGCTGCCGCCCACGTTGATCTCGTCGGAGTCGAGCCGGCCGGTGATCAGCACCCGGTCGTCGATCACCTGCACCCGGTCCCCGGTGCGGACCGGGCCGGCCAGCCCAGCCCCGTGGTACGGGGAGGTGATCACCAGCTCGTCGTCGCGTACCGAGAGGGTCGGGCGATCGGGGGTCTCCCGGTCCAGCCAGGCGACCGGGAACCCGGCCCGCCCGTCGTGCACCACGATGGAGGCGCCCACCTCGGAGGACGCGTAGATCCAGGAGATCCGGGCGGCGGGAAAGACCTCCCGCAGCTGATCCAGGATCGCCTGGTCCACCGGCTCCCCGCCGAGGGTGATCTGGCGCAACGGCACCCGGGCCAGCGCGGCGGCGTCCCGGTAGAGAGTGCGGCGCCAGAACGTCGGCGTGCCGGAGGCGGCGTCGACCCCGTGCTCGGCGGCGATCGCCGGCCACTCGTCCAGCTCGTCGGGCTCGACCACCACGAGATGCTGACCGGGCTGGGTCAGCGACAGGGTGACCACCTGCCACCAGGCGTACGTGCCGGGGGCGTAGGGGCAGAGCCAGGTCCGGTCGGGCTGGTCGGCCCGGACGGTGGTCAGGGTGTCGAGGGTGTGCCCGACCCGCTTGGGTCGCCCGGTCGAGCCGGAGGTCAGCAGCCAGAGCCGGCCGGGCTCGGCGGCGCGCGGCCGGGGCGGTGCGGTCGGCTGGACGCCCTCGTCGTCGAGGACGGCCACGGTGAACCCGGCCTCCAGCAGCTCGGTACGCATCGCCGCGTCGACCCGGCTCGCGGTGCTGAGCAGCAGCTCGGTGCCGTGCACGGCGTGCTGCCGCGCGGCGGCGAGTGCGTGCCCGGCGGAGTGCGCGAGCACCGCCGCCGGGTCGGGCAGCGCCGGCTGCGGCAGCGTCCGCCAGGTCCGCACCGCACCGCCGACGACGAGTCGGTTGTCGACGCCGGCCGGTTCCGGGCGCACGGCGGGCGACGGTTGCCCGGCTGTCGCGACGGTCACTGCTGCTGGAGCTCGACGAGGAAGTCGAGGACG
Source organism: Micromonospora sp. CPCC 205539 (assembly GCF_036906815.1). Lineage (NCBI taxonomy): Bacteria > Bacillati > Actinomycetota > Actinomycetes > Micromonosporales > Micromonosporaceae > Micromonospora > Micromonospora sp. CPCC 205539. The sequence continues at coordinate 2,591 of NZ_JBAKHW010000002.1, forward strand.
TCGCCGACGGTGGCGATGCGCCGCAGGCCGGGAGCGTCGAAGTTGAGCTCCTCCCCCGTCTCGTCCTCGACCCGCAGGGCCAGCTCGGAGAAGTCCAGTGAGCGGAAGCCGATCTCCCGGAGCTGCGCCGCGTCGTCGGCGGGCAGCACCTTGTCCTGGTTCTTCAACACCTGAGCCATGAGGTCGCGGATCTGCGCGCGACTCAATTCGTTCATGTGCCGGAGTGTACAACCCAGCGAATGGATATCTGCTTTCCCGGTAGGGCCGGGTAGGGTGCCGGAACCGGACGTGAACTGGGACGGAAAGCGAGAGGCACGTGTTGCGCGAAGCGACGGCGGACGACGTTAACCTGATGTTGTCCTGGCGTAATCAGGAAACCAACCGTGAGGTCAGCAAGACCAGTCACGAAATCACCGCCGACGAACACGCGCGGTGGTGGGCGGCGGTCCGCGACGACCCGTCCCGGCGGGTGCTGGTGTACGTCCGCGACGACCGGCCCTGTGGGGTGGTCACCTTCTTCGACCTGCGGCTGGACGGCCCGCGCAGCGGTGCCTGGGGCTTCTATCTGGACGCCGACGGGCTGGCCGAACGCGATGAGACCCTGCCCGCCTGGCTGGGGGTCATGCGGGAGGCCGTCGAGTACGCGTTCGACGGGCTGCACCTGGCTCGACTCGACGGGGAGGTGCTCGCGCACAACACCGTCGTACGGCAGATGAACCGGCGTTTCCGATTCGTCGAGGGCACCCCGCGACAGGAGTTGTCGGACGGCCGGGAAATCACCGTCATCCCGATTTCGCTGGACCAGGCGAACCGGCGCCAGCGCTGATTAGGATCGCTGATTTCCCGCTGTCCCGACACCATTAACCCGGTCGTCATCCGCCGTTCACGGAGAATGGGTCAGACCCGTCGCCAGGCCGCCCAGTGCTGCTTCGGGTTGCCGCCCAGCCGCACGAAGCCGTAGCGCTCGCCGTCCCAGTCGCTGGGGTCGCCGGGCGCCCAGCGGGTGAACACCACCTGCGCGGCGGCCGGCGGCTGGTCGCGGAACCAGCGCACGTCGGCCCAGGTCACCTGGTGGCTGAGGTTGAACCGCAGGACGTAGAACACGCCGGTGGAGGCGAACACCCGCTCGCCGGGGCGCACCCCGACGGCCGCCACCAGGGGAGTCGGCGTGTAGACCTGCACCATCGGCCGCACCACCCGCTGTTCGATCACCTGCATGGTGACGAGGTTGACCACGACCAGGGCGCCGAGCAGCGGGAGTCGCAGCCGGGGCACCCGGACCATGGCGACGAGCAGCGCACACCCGGCGATGCCGATCAGTGAGCCGACCACCGGCCGCATGTGCTGCCAACCAGCGGTCAGCGCCACCAGGTCGGGCGCGCCGAGGGCGCCGTACCGCAGCTCGTGACCTCGGCTGGCCACGTAGGCGAGCCGGACCGCGATCAACGCGCCGCCGGCGACCAGCAGGGCGACCGCGACCGCCGCGCGGCGCAGCAGCACCCGGTACCCGGAGGTGAACAGCACCCCGAGCCCCACGAGCAGCCAGAACGGCACCAACATCTGCACGTAGCGTGCGTAGATCGCGTCCAGCGGCTTCTGGGTGATGCCGGCCAGGATCAGCGACGACCCGCTGGCCACCCCGACGCTGACGACCAGCGCGACGCCCATCGTCCAGCGGGTGGCGTCGCCCCGCTGCGGCCGCCACAGTTCGCGAACGGCGGCCGCCCAGGCGATGCCGGCCAACCCGAAGGTGACCACGACCAGGTACCAGAGTTGGGTGGCGACCGCCGCGCCGACGCGGATCACGCCCGGGCCGGACGCCACGGCGCGGACCGTGCTACCCCCCGGTGTGTTGCCCAGCAGGTAGACCTTGTCGCCGAGCAGGTGGATTCCGGCCTGGTTGACCAGCGCCAGGGCGAGCACCGGCAGCAGCGCGGCGAGCACTCCGGCCGGGGTGATCCGCCGACGCATCAGCAGCAGCAGGACCAGCCCGACATGCACGGCGACGATCACCATGCCCCGGGAGTGCAGCAGGTGGAACGCGCCGACCAGCAGCCCGGCGGTGGCCGCGGCGAGCGGGCCCGGCCGCTCGATCCAGCGGTGCACGGCGAGCAGCCAGGCGAGCACCAGCGGCGCCATCACCGTGTCGATCATGGCGACGCCGGCGTAGAAGACGGTCGCCGGCAGGGTCGCCGCCACCAGCGCCCCGAGCAGGGCGTACGAGCGGGGCAGTCGGAGCAGCCGCCGGGCGAGCAGGTACGCCAGCGGCAGCAGCGTCGAGTTCACCATCGCGTTGATCAGCTGGACCAGCCGGTAGCTGTCGCCGAAGTCCCGGTCGCCGAGGAACGCCGGGGAGATCAGCATCGGGTAGCCGACCCGGCGCAGCAGGTCGTTCTCGGTGCTGAACCCGCCCGGGCCGCCGACCAGCGCCCGTGCCGTGTTCAGGTAGCTGTCCTCGTCGGTGTGCGCGATCGGCAGCACGATGTGCCGGGACAGCCACATGCGCCAGGCCACGCCGGCCACCCAGCCGAGCACCAGCAACAGCGGCACCAGCCAGCGTCGTCCGCGTACGCCGGTCGGCGACGCGGCCGGGGCCGCCGGGCGCTCCATCACGTCGCTGCCGGATGTCATCGCCGCCTCCTGATCTGCCGGCCGGACCGGGCCGCCGGCGGAGGCCGGCGCGCGGCGATCCGGTCGGAGACGCGTTCGGGATTTCCCGGTCGCACCAGGCGGTGCGGGTGTCGGGGAGCGCGGCTCGGCGGCCCACAGGGCTGCCGGATCGCTCGCGCGCGGCTACTGTAACGGCCGTTCCCGCCCTGGTCAGCCCGCTTCTCGCGCGGGCAGAAGTGTTTGCCTGGCCGGTGCCCGCCATTCACAGGAGCAGCGGGTGTGGTTAACCCGGGAGCGCCGACCCGTTAACCCGCCGGGATTAGCGTCTCACCCCGGTCGGCCGGCCGAGGGCCGCCCAGTCATCCACGAACACGGGAGCACCAAATTGAGTGAGTTGAATGGATCGTCCATTCTGATCACCGGGGGAACGGGTTCCTTCGGCAGGACCTTCCTCAAGCACGTCCTCACCGAGGCCGACCCCGCCCGGGTGGTGGTGTTCTCCCGCGACGAGCTCAAGCAGTACGAGCTGCGCCAGCAACTCGGCGACGACCCGCGCCTGCGCTGGTTCATCGGTGACATCCGCGACCGGCACCGTCTCACCCGGGCGATGCACGGCGTGGACCACGTGGTGCACGCCGCCGCCCTCAAGCAGGTGGACACCGCCGAGTACAACCCCTCCGAGTACATCGCCACCAACATCACGGGCTCCCAGCACGTGGTCGACGCCGCGATCGAGGCCGGCGTCAAGAAGGTCATCGCGCTCTCCACGGACAAGGCGTCCAGCCCGATCAACCTGTACGGCGCGACCAAGCTGGTCGGCGACAAGCTGTTCGTCTCGGCCAACCACTACGCCGCGCAGCACCCCACCCGTTTCTCCGTGGTCCGCTACGGCAACGTGGTGGGCAGCCGCGGCTCGGTGGTCCCGTTGTTCCGCCGGCTGGCCGCCGAGGGCAAGAGCCTGCCGATCACCGACAAGCGGATGACCCGGTTCTGGATCACGTTGGACCAGGCCGTGCAGTTCGTCATGGACTCGTTCGACCAGATGCAGGGCGGCGAGCTGTTCGTGCCGCGCATCCCGAGCATGCGCATCCTCGACCTGGTCGAGGCGGTCGCCCCCGATGCCCCCACGCACGAGATGGGGATCCGGCCGGGCGAGAAGCTGCACGAGGAGATGATCGCGCCGGACGACAGCCGACGGACGCTGCGCGCCAACGACCGGTTCATCGTCCAGCCGACCATCGCCACCTGGGGCTACCAGCCGCCGGTCGGCTGCGACCCGGTGCCGGACGGCTTCGCGTACCAGTCGGACACCAACGACGAGTGGCTCAGCGTGGAGCAGCTGCGCGAGATGCTCGGCATCACCGTCGCGTGACCGCGATGCTCCCGTACGGGCGGCAGTCCGTCACCGACGAGGACGTCGCCGCCGTGGTCGAGACGATGCGCGGCGACTGGCTCACCACCGGTCCCCAGGTGGACGCCTTCGAGGCCGACCTCGCCACGTGGACCGGCGGGGTCGGCGTCACCACCGTCTCCAACGGCACCGCGGCGCTGCACGTGGCGTACGCGGCTGCCGGGGTGGGCCCGGGTGACGAGGTGGTCGTACCGCCGATGACGTTCGTGGCGACCGCCAGCAGCGCGGTCGCCCTCGGCGCGAAGATCGTGTTCGCCGACGTCGAGGACGAGACCTTCTGCCTCGACCCGGCGGCCGCCGCCGCGGCGGTCACCTCGCGTACCAAGGTGGTGGCCGCGGTCGACTACGCCGGCCACCCGGCCGACTACGACGCGCTGCGCACCTCGATCGCGGGCAGCGACGCGCTGCTGCTGGCCGACGCGGCGCACTCGATCGGCGGCACGTACCACGGCCGGCCGGTCGGCTCACTGGCCGATTTGACCACGTTCTCGTTCTTTCCCACGAAGAACCTGACCACGGCCGAGGGTGGCGCCGTCGCCGCACTGGACCCGCAAATCCTGGAACGGGCCCGCCGGTTCCGCAGCGTCGGCGTGGTCCGCGATCGCGACGAACTGCGCTTTCCCGACGAGGGCGGCTGGTACCACGAGGTGCACGAGTTCGGGCTGAACTATCGGCTGCCGGACGTGCTCTGCGCCCTGGGCCGCAGCCAGCTCCGTCGACTCGGCGACTTCGTCGCCCGCCGGAGCGCGCTGGTCGCCCGCTACAACGAGGCCCTCGCCGACCTGGACGGCGTACTGACGCCCACCCGCAAGTCGTGGGCCGACCCGGCCTGGCACCTCTACCCGATCCGGGTGCTCGACGGTCGACGCCGCGAGGTGTACGACCGGATGCGTGCCACCGGCATCGGCGTCCAGGTCAACTACATCCCCGCGCACTGGCACCCGGCCTTCGCCGACCTGGGCTACCGACGCGGGTCGTGCCCGGTGGCCGAGTCGTTCTACGCTCAGCAGCTGTCGCTGCCGCTCTACCCGGGACTCAGCGACGCCGACCAGGACCGCGTCATCGACGCGTTGGCCGCGGCCCTGCGGGCCGGCTCGGTGCGTTCCGCCGCCTGATGGGAACCTGATGCACCACGCCAACCACTTCTACGGTCACGCCCACGTGCTGGCCCGCTACGCCGGCCTCGGCGACGGGCACCCACCCCGGATCAACGGGTACGTGCAGCACGGCTGGAACATCGGCGACGGCCTCGCCCCCGGGCACCCGTACGCCGAGTTCACCCCCAGCCTGCTCTGGTCCGAGCAGACCCGCCGCCGGGCCTGGTCGGTGGGACGGCGCAACGTGGTCGTGATCGGCGCACCGTTCGCCTACCTGCTGGCCATGCGGCCCGAGGACCCGCCGGTCGAGGAGCGGGAGGGCACCATCTGGTACCCGTTCCACGGCTGGGAGGGCCAGCATGTCAAGGGCGACCACCGGAAGCTGATCAGACTCATCCAGGACACCGAGCCCGGCCCGGTCACGGTCTGCCTCTACTGGCACGAGTACCGGATGCGCAACGTCCGGCGGCTCTACGAGCGCGCCGGCTTCCGGGTGATCTGCCACGGCTACCGGGGACACTGGTGGAAGGACACCGACCCGGAGTTCCTCGACAAACAGCTCACCGAGCTGCGCCGGCACCGCCGGGTAGCATCCAACCGGCTGACCAGCGCGATCTTCTACGGCATCGCGGCCGGCTGCGAACCAGCGGTGTACGGCGACCCGATGATCCTCTCCAACGAGGACCCGACCTTCGGCGGGACCGCCCGTATCCGGCGGCAGTGGCCGGAGCTGCACGGCACCACGGTGGACCTGCCCACCGCGGTCGGGATCGCCCGCGCCGAACTGGGCACCGACGAGCGCTGCTCGCCGGCCGAGCTGCGCGAGCTGCTCGGTTGGGCGAACCTCCAGGAGGAAGAGGAAGACCTTGACGACTGAGACGGCACCCGCCGGCCGGATCACCCTGCCGGGCGGCGAGATGCTGGCCTGGTCCGACCTGCCGCAGCAGCGGCTGGCCGAAGGTGGGCCTCTCGCCGCGTTGGCCGCCCGGATCGTGCCGGCCGGAGCCCGGGTGCTGCTCGCCGGGCCACACGACCCGGCGCTCCTCGACCGACTCGCCCACGCCGAGGTGACCTGCCTGCTGCGCAGTCACCCGGACGCGGTGGCGCTGTCCCAGCGGGCCGCCCGGGTCGTGGTGGGTGGCCCCGCCGGGCTGCCCGACGACGAGACGTACGACGTGGTGATCGCCGGCGCCGGGCTGGACCCGGTGGAGTCGGTGGAGGGCACCCGGCTCGGCTGGGACGGTGTGCTGGCACGACTGGTCGCCGCGCTCCGCCCCGGCGGCGCGCTGCTGCTGCGCCTGGACAACCCGCTCGGCCTGCACCGGCTGGTCTCCAGCACCCCCTGGTACGCCGGCCGGGACGACTCCGCCTGGGCCGTCGGCGGTGTGCTGGACCGGGCCCACCCGGCGAACCGCGACCAGCTGCGCGAACGGCTCACCGGCGTCGGCCTGCGACCGGCCACCTGCTGGGCCGCGTACCCCGAGGTGGGCACGGCGACGGCCCTGCTCGACGCCGACCAGCTCGACCGCGACGCCGGCTCCGGCCTGTTCGACGCGGTGCTGCACGGCGCCTGCGCCGGAGGCTTCACCACCGAACCGGTGCTCCAGGACCCGGCCCGGCTGGCCGTGGACGCGCTGCACGCCGGGCGCGCCGCCGACCTCGCGCCGGGCTGGCTGATGCTCGCGCACCGACCCGTGGCCTCGGCCACGTCGGCAGCCGAGGATGACCTCCCGATCGCGTTGGTGCAGAACGGGCGACCGGGGATCGGCGTGCTGGAGGTGCTCGACGGCCCGTCCGGCTGGCGGTGGGGAGTCACCGCGTCGACCGGGGCGAGCGTGCCGACCGCCGCGCCGTTCGCCAGCCGCGAGGCAGCGTACCGGGACGCGGGTGCACTGAGCGGGCCGGTGCCGTCCGGACGGCTGCTGCGGACGCTGCTGCTCGACGCGGCGCTGCGCCGCGACCTGGCGACGCTGCGCACGCTCCTGCAGGGGTACGCGGGCTGGCTCGCCGACCACGCCGGGGACGACGGCCGGATCGCCGGCGCGGTGGCGCTGGCCAGCACCGACAACGTGGTCCTCGCCGACGGCAGTTACGCCGTGCTCGACCCGAGCTGGCGGGCCACCGCCGCGCTGCCCGGCGACGTGGTGCTGGCCCGCGGGCTGTGGCGCTTCGCCGCGGGCCTGCTCACCGGCGGGTACGCCCACCCGTGGGCGTCGACCCTCGACGTGGCGGGTCTGACCGTGGTGCTCGGCGGACTCGCCGGTCACGACCTGGACCGGGAGACCGTGGCCGGGGCGGTGGAGGCCGAAGCGGCGATCGCCGCCGCGCTGCACGGGCTGGACACCGACGGCCGGGTCACCCTCGCCACCGAGCTGCACGCCGTCGAACCGACCAACCCGCCGGCCGGTGTCCGCAGCTACCAGCAGCTCCGGGAAGCCTGGCTGCGCCAGCGCGAGGAGATCACCCGGCTCGCCGCGTTGACCAGGTGGACCGAGGAGCTGCTCACGTCGCGGGAACGGGCGCTACGCCGCGCCGAGACGACGATCGGCCTGCTCAGTGGCTCGCTCAGTTACCGGGTCGGTCGGCTCGCCATCACTCCGGCGCGGCTCGCGAAGCGGGGCGCGCGTGCCGCCAAGCGCCGGGCCATCACGGCGCTCGCCCCGAAGCAGGAGGAGCAGCAGTGACCGACACTCCCGCGCCACGGATCGTCGGCATCGTGCAGGCCCGGATGGGTTCGTCCCGGCTGCCCGGCAAGGTGCTGCGTCCCCTCGCCGGTCGGTCCGTGCTGGGCCGGGTGGTACGCGCCGCCCAGGACAGCGGCGTCCTCGCCGACCTCGTGGTCGCCACCAGCACCGACGCGGTCGACGACGCGGTGGTGGCCGAGGCCGAACGGCTGGGCGTGCCCTGCCACCGCGGGCCGGTCGACGACGTGCTGGACCGCTTCGTCGGCGCCCTCGCCGCGCACCCGGGCGACGCGGTCATGCGGTTCACCGCCGACTGCCCGCTGCTCGACCCGGAGATCATCACGCTGGTCGCGTCCGTCTACCGCGCGGTGCCCGGGCTCGACTACGCCAGCACGTCGATCGCCCGCACCCTGCCACGCGGGCTGGACGTCGAGATCATCCGCGCCGAGGCCCTGCGTACCCTCGACCGGCTCGCCACCGGGCACCACCGGGTGCACGTGACCTCGTACGCGTACAGCCATCCGGAGCTGTTCCGGGTGCTCGGGGTGACGCTCACCCCGGACCGCTCGGCGCTACGGTTGACCCTCGACACCGAGCAGGACTGGGCGCTGGTCCGCGCGATCGCCGACCACTTCGGCGACGTCAGCGTGCCGCTGGCCAAACTCGCCGACTGGCTGGACGGGCAACCCCACCTCCGTACGCTCAACGCCGACGTACGGCAGAAGCGGCTGGAGGAGTCCTGAGCACGGTACGGGTCGGACTGCGCTGCGACGCCGGGCCGCAGCGCGGCGTCGGCCACCTGGTCCGCTGCCTGGCCCTCGCCGAGGAGTTCCTGGCTCGAGGCGCCCACGTCGCGGTGTTCGGCGCGGTCGAACGGGTCGGCTGGGCCACGGCGGAGCTCGCCGCGCGGGGCATCCCGCTGCACCCGGGCCCGGACTCGCCGGCCGAGTTGGTCGAGACGGCCCGCCGGCACGAGCTGGACGTGTTCGTCCTCGACTCCTACGAGCTGGACCCGGCCGGAGCGGGCGCCCTGCGCGCCGCCGGCATCCGCACCATCGCCGTGATCGACGGCGACAGCCGAGGGCAGGACGCGGACTTCTACGTCGACCAGAACTTCGGCGCGGAGGCCCCGGTGCTGCCCGGACGGCTGCTCGCCGGGAGCACGTACGCCCTGCTCCGTGACTCGGTGGTGACCGCCCGACCGCCGGCGCCCCGCCCCGCCACGGCCGTCGGCCGCCCCCGCGTACTGGCCTTCTTCGGCGGCACCGACGCGGTCGGCGCGGCACCGGTGCTGACCCGGGTGCTGCTGGCCACCGGCCACCCGATGGACCTCACGGTCGTCGTCGGCCGCCCCGAGATCGAGGCGGAACTCGACGAGATCGTCCCCGGGCGGGGGCAGATCGTCCGCCCGGTCCCGCCTACCGGTGAGCTGCCCACGCTGATCGGCGAAGCCGACCTGGTGGTGAGCGCCGCCGGCACGTCCACCTGGGAGCTGTGCTGCCTCGGCGCACCCGCCGCGCTGGTCTGCGTGGTGGACAATCAACGTGAGTCGTACGCCCGGGTGGTGCGGCACGGCCTGGCCGCCGGCCTCGGCGAGCTGCCCGAGCTGACCGGCGCCGGGGTCGCCGGCCGGGCCGCCCGCGCGACGGCGGCGCGGACCCTGCACGGGCTGCTCAGCTCACCGGAGCGACGTGCGGCGCTGGCAGCGCGGGCCTGGGCCACCGTCGACGGGCGCGGCCGGGCGCGGGTGGTGGACGCGGTGCTCGACACCGTCATTGGTACGGGTGTACGAACGCCCTGCTAGGGTGGCACCATGACGCAGGCCGCCTACCAGCCGTCGATGCTCGACCTCACCGACGCGGGGCCGACACTGGGGCCACTGCCCGGTCAGCTACGCCGGCACCAGCTCACTCGGGGCGCGTGGGTCGACCATCTCCCCGGCTGGGTGCACGGCTCCGACGCGGTCCTCGACACCCTGCTCAACGACGTGCCCTGGCGGGCCGAACGACGCACGATGTACGACAGCGAGGTCGACGTGCCCCGCCTGCTCTGCTGGTACGACGGCGACCGGCCCCTGCCGCACCCGGTGCTGACCGCGGCACGGACGGCGCTGACCCGGCACTACGCCCCCGAGCTGGGCGAGCCGTTCGTCACCGCCGGCATGTGCCTCTACCGCTCCGGGCGAGACAGCGTGGCCTGGCACGGCGACACCATCGGCCGCTCCGCGCACAGCGACACCGTCGTGGCGATCCTGTCCTTCGGCTCGCCCCGCCCACTGCTGCTGCGCCCGCGCGGCGGCGGTGACAGCCTGCGCTTCCCGGTGGGCCACGGCGACCTGATCGTCATGGGCGGCTCCTGCCAACGCACCTGGGAGCACGCCATCCCCAAGACCACCCGCCCGGTGGGCCCTCGGGTGAGCGTCCAGTTCCGCCCCATCAACGTGGCCTGACCCGCCCGCGCCCCACGCCCGCGCCCCGCGCCCCACGCCCGCGCCCCGCGCCCCACGCCCGCGCCCCGCGCCCCGCCCCCGCGCCCCGTGCGTCGATCTTGCACTTTCGGGCGTTGGGTTGTGCCTTTCGCGTGCCTTGTCCAGGCAGAAAGTGCAAGGTCGACGAGGGCTCGAGCGGGTCAGAGCAGTCCGGCGAGCTTGTAGAGGACCAGGGAGCCGGCGACGGCGACGTTCAGACTGTGGCCGTGCCCGACCATGGGGATCTCCACGGCCGCGTCGAGGTGGTCGAGCGCCTCGGGCGGGATCCCGGTCGCCTCATGCCCGAGCAGCACCACCGTGCGTCCACGAGCGGCGGGCAGGTCACCCAGCCGGACGGCCTCGTCGGCCAACTCCACCCCGAGGATCCGGGTGCCGGCGGCCCGTTCGGCGGCCAGCCAGCGCGATGGATCGGCCACCCGGTGGACGCAGCTGGGCCGGCGCAGCGTGTTGCCTCGGGCCACGGCCTCGTCCACCCAGCGGAAGGGCGGCACGGCGAGACAGGCGCCGACGGCGTCGCAGGTCCGCAGCAGGGTGCCAAGGTTCGCACCGTGCATCGGCCAGAGCGGTGCGGCGATCAGGTGACCCCAGCAGCGGTGGGCCCGTGGTCGGCGGGCGGCACGCAACTCGCGCGGCGGCCGGACCCGGATGGCGGCACTCACGCCGCCCCGGCGACTCCGCCGGACAAAAGAAAGATCATGAGAAGAGCGCTTGGCGGCGCGCCCGAACCATCACCGACAACAGAACCCTCACCATACCGCCCCAGAGGTCACCACCCGGTGAGCGATCATCCGCATGATCGTGCTCGATCCTGGATGTAGTGGCCTCACCAACCCGGGATGCCACTACATCCTGGATCGAGCACGATCTCGATGGCTCGGCGGCCGAGATCCGCACAACTTCGGGGAAAGTGCTGCTTGCGGCACATCGGAGGCAGCAACTTCCCCGAAGTTGTGCGGATCTTGGGCCGGGCCGGCCGAGCCGAGCCGGGCCGGGCCGGCCGGGCCGAGCAGGGCCGGGCCGAGCCGAGCCGGGCCGAGCCGAGCAGGGCCGAGCCGAGCAGGGCCGAGCCGGGCCGAGCCGAGCAGGGCCGAGCCGAGCAGGGCCGAGCCGGGCCGAGCCGAGCAGGGCCGAGCCGAGCAGGGCCGAGCCGAGCCGAGCAGGGCCGAGCCGAGCAGGGCCGAGCCGGCCGCGCCGAGCCGGCCGCGCCGGGCCGAGCCGGTTAGTCGCGTTCGATTAGGTGGCCGACCACGCTGGGGCCCAGCATCACGGCGAAGCCGGAGCCGTCGCGGCGCGGGTCGGCCGCTGGCAACTCCACCGGCTCGCCGGTGCCGGTCGCGCCGACCGGCCGCGGCCCCACCCAGGCGACCGCCACGTCCGTCTCGCCCTTGAGGAAGCGGTGTGCCCGCACCCCCGCGGTCGCACGCCCCTTCGCCGGGTACGACTTGAACGGCGTCACCTTGACGGTCGCTCCGGTGGAGGTGACCACCATCGGCTCACCGTGCCCCGGGTCATCGGTGCGGACCGCGCCGAAGAAGACCACCCCGGCCCCGGCGGTCAGGTTGATGCCGGCCATGCCGCCACCCTTGAGGCCCTGCGGTCGAACCAGCGCGGCGGCGAAGCGCAGCAACGACGCCTCCGACGTGACGAAGGTCAGCGTCTCGGCGCCGTCGGTCAGCCAGGTCGCCCCGACCACCTCGTCGCCGTCGCGCAGGCCGATCACCTCGAACTCGTCGGAGCGCACCGGCCACTCGGGTGCGCAGATCTTGACCACGCCCTGCCGGGTGCCGAGTGCCAGCCCCGGGGAGCCGTCCGCCGACCCGCCGAGCGGGGCCAGGCCGACCACGGTCTCCCCCGGCTCCAACGGCACCAGTTCGGCGGCGGACATGCCGCCGCGCAGGGACACGGTGCCGGCCTGCTCGGGCAGCACCGGCAACGGAAGTACGTCGACCTTGAAAGCCCGACCGGCGCTGGTCACCAGCAGTACCCGGCCACGGGCGGTGGAGTGCACGATCGCGCGTACCGTGTCGTGCTTGACCCGGCCGTTGCGTCGGCGCCCCTCGGCGCTCTCCTCCGACTCGGCCGCGGTCCGGGCGACCAGCCCGGTCGCGGAGAGGATCACCTGGCAGGGGTCGTCGGCGACCTCCAGCGGACCGGCCGGCACGGACGCGGCCAGCACCTCCTTGAGGTCACCGTCGACCAGCGTCGTACGACGGTCGGTGCCGAACTGCTTGACCACGGCCGCCAGCTCGTCGGAGACCACCTTCTTGAGCACCCGCTCGTCGTCGAGGATCTTGCTCAGCTCGGCGATCTCGGCGCGCAGCCGCTCCTGCTCGGCCTCCAGCTCGATCCGGTCGAACTTGGTCAGCCGGCGCAGCGGAGTGTCCAGGATGTAGGTGGCCTGGATGTCGGAGAGGCCGAACCGGCTCATCAGCCCGTCCTTCGCGGCCTGCGCGTCGTCGCTGCCCCGGATCAGCCGGACCACCTCGTCGATGTCCAGCAGAGCGATCAGCAGACCGTCGACCAGGTGCAGCCGCTCCTGGCGCTTGCGGCGGCGGTACGAGGTGCGCCGGGTGACCACCTCGTACCGGTGGGCCAGGAAGACCTCCAGCAGCGCCTTGAGGCCCAGCGTGCGCGGCTGCCCGTCGACCAGGACCAGGTTGTTGACGCCGAACGACTGCTCCAGCGGGGTCAGCCGGTAGAGGTCGGCGAGCAGGGCCTGCGGGTTGACGCCGACCTTGCACTCGACGACCAGTCGGGTGCCGCTCTCCCGGTCGGTGAGGTCCTTGACGTCGGCGATGCCGGTCAGCCGCTTGGTCTTGTTGACCTCGTTGGTGATCGCCGCGATGACCTTCTCCGCGCCGACGCCGTAGGGCAGCTCGACCACGGTGATCGCCTGGCGGCCCCGGCTGCCCTCGATCGGGCCGATCTCCACCTTGCCGCGCATCCGCACCACGCCGCGCCCGGTCTCGTACGCCCGGCGCACCTCGTCCAGGCCGAGCAGCACGCCGCCGGTGGGCAGGTCGGGGCCGGGGACGAACTCCATGAGCTTGTCCAGGGTGGCGTCCGGGTGGTTGATCAGCCAGCGGGCGGCGGAGACCACCTCGGCGAGGTTGTGCGGGATCATGTTGGTGGCCATCCCGACCGCGATCCCGGACGCGCCGTTGACCAGCAGGTTGGGGAAGGCGGCCGGCAGGACGGTCGGCTGGGTCAGCGACCCGTCGTAGTTGGGCTCGACGTCGACAGTGTCCTCGCCCAGCTCACCGACGAGCAGCATGGCCTCGCGGGACATCCGCGCCTCGGTGTATCGCGAGGCGGCCGGGCCGTCGTCGGGGCTGCCGAAGTTGCCGTGCCCGTCGATGAGCGGCACGTTGAGGGAGAAGTCCTGTGCGAGGCGGACCATCGCGTCGTAGATCGCGGTGTCACCGTGCGGGTGGTACTTACCCATCGTGTCGCCCACGATGCGGGCAGACTTCACGTGCCCACGGTCGGGGCGGTAGCCCTGCTCGTACATCGACCAGAGGATGCGCCGGTGTACGGGCTTCAGGCCGTCGCGCGCATCGGGCAGCGCGCGGGAGTGGATGACCGAGAACGCGTACTCCAGGTAGGAGTCCGAGACCTCGGTGACCAGCGGATTGTCGAAGACCCGCGCGCCGGCCTGGTCGAACGAGGAGAGGTCGACCTTGTTGTCCTTGCGGCGTGCCATGACTCAGCTCTCCATCGGAACGGAACGGGCGCTCATGCCGTCGCTTCGCAACGGCATGAGGCACCATCGCGCTGTATCGAAAACCCGCTCGCTCATGCGTCGATCGCCTGCCAGTCGACCCGGTCGGCGGAGTCGATCAGCCAGTTGCGGCGCGGCTCGACCTTCTCCCCCATCAGCAGCTCGAGGATCCGCTCGGCGGCGTCGACGTCGTCGAGGGTGATCCGGCGGACGGCGCGGGTGGCCGGGTTCATCGTGGTGTCCCACAGCTCGTCGGCGTCCATCTCACCGAGGCCCTTGAAGCGCGGGATGGGCGTGACGATCTGCTTGCCGGCCTTCTCCAGCTTGCGGACCGTCGCCTCCATCTCGGCCTGGGTGTAGGTGTAGACGGTCTGCGGGTTGCGCCCCTTGGTGGTGATCTTGTGCAAGGGTGGCATCGCGGCGTAGAGCCGGCCGGCCTCGATCAACGGGCGCATGTACCGGGCGAACAGAGTGATCAGCAGAGTGCGAATGTGAGCGCCGTCCACGTCGGCGTCGGCCATGATCAGCACCCGGCCGTAACGCAGGGCGGCCAGATCGAAGGTACGCCCGGAGCCGGCGCCGAGCACCTGCACGATCGCCGCGCACTCGGCATTGTCCAACACCTGCTGGAGGTTGGCCTTCTGCACATTGAGGATCTTGCCGCGGATCGGCAGCAGCGCCTGGTATTCGGATGAGCGGGCCATCCTGCTCGTGCCGAGGGCACTGTCGCCCTCGACGATGAACAGCTCGCTGCGGTCGATGCCGGTGGCCCGGCAGTCGACGAGCTTCGGCGGCATCGACGCCCCCTCGAGGGCGGTCTTGCGCCGGGCGGCGTCCTTCTGCTGCTTCTGGGTGAGCCGGACCCGCGCCGCGTCGACGACCTTCTGCAACACCGTGCGCGCCTCGGCCTTGGTGCGCTTGTCTTCCAGCCACGCCTTGAGGTGCGCCTCGACCAGGGTGTGCAGCACCTTGGTGATGCCGGTGGTGGAGAGCTCGTCCTTGGTCTGCGAGGTGAACTGCGGCTCCGGAATCCGCACGTGCACCACCGCGGTCATGCCCTCCAGGACGTCGTCGAGGGTGGGCGGCTCTTCCTTGGCCTTGAGAAGGCCACGGGTGTTGCGGACCGCGTCGGCGATGGTGCGGACCAGCGCCCGCTCGAAGCCCTTGCGGTGGGTGCCGCCGTGCGCGTTGCGGATGGTGTTGGTGAAGCACTCGACGGTGCGCTCGTAGCCGGTGCCCCAACGGAACGCGACCTCGACCTCGGCCCGCCGCTGCACGTTGGACTGCATGACGCCGTTGGCGTCGGCCGCGTTCTCCCGGTACGTGCCCTCGCCGGTGACGAGCAGCATGCCGGAGACCGGCCGGTCGCCAGCCGGGGCGAGGAACTCCACCATGTCGCTGAGCCCGTTGGGATAGTGGAACCGCTCCTCGGCGGGCGCCTCGCCGGTCAGGTCGCGCAGCAGGTACGTCACACCGGGGACCAGGAAGGCGGTGTTGCGCAGCTTCATCCGGACCGCGTCGACGTCGAGTGCCGCCCCGGTCTCGAAGTAGCGGGCGTCGTGCCACCAGCGGATCGACGTGCCGGTGCGCTGGTTGCGCTTCATGGCGCCGACGACCTGGAGCCCGGGGCCGGCGGTGAACGGCGCGTCCGGGCCGTCGCCGTCGAAGATCCCTGGAACGCCGTGCCGGAAGGACATCGAGTGGACCTTGCCGGCCCGGCGGACAGTCACGTCGAAGCGGTGCGACAGCGCGTTGACCGCGGAGGCGCCGACGCCGTGCAGCCCGCCGGAGGTCTTGTAGCCGGAGCCGCCGAACTTGCCGCCCGCGTGCAGCCGGGTGAGCACCAGCTCGACGCCGGAGATGCCGGACTTGGCGTGCACGTCGGTGGGGATGCCTCGGCCGTCGTCGTCGACCTGCACCGAGCCGTCGGCGTGCAGTATCACCTCGACGTGGGTGGCATGACCGGCGACACCCTCGTCGGTGGAGTTGTCGAGGATCTCGTTGACGAGGTGACCCACGCCACGGCTGTCGGTGGAACCGATGTACATGCCGGGCCGCTTGCGGACAGCGTCCAGCCCCTCAAGGTGGGTGAGGTCATCGGCCCCGTACAGGGTGTCAGGCTCTGCGGTCAACTGGTCGTACTCCCCGGTCTCGGCGGTGTGGTGCCGCGTCCGAACTGTCGGTCGGCCGGCGCGCGCCGCAGCGAGCCTAACCGGCAGATGCGACACGACGACGGCACCCCGCAGTCAGGGCCCGCATCCACGTTCTGGATGCGGGCCCCGACTTCGTAGGGTCTTGTCCGGTTTCGACGCGTTAGCCGCGTCCCGACCGGTTAATCGTCAGCCGCCCTACGGGGCCGTCACCTCGATAACAAGCGTTCCGTAGCCAACGTTCCCGGCGCTGTCCACCGCGGCGACGTACAGGGTGTTCGTGCCGTAGGCCGGGGTGGCCAGGGTCACCGACACGGTCTTGCCGGGGTAGCCGAGGCTGGTGCCGGCCTCCGCCTCCTCGGTGGGCGGGCTGCTCCAGCCGTAGCGGAAGCTGACCACGTCCGGGTCCGGCGAGCGCAGCTTGTACGTGTAGAGCTGACCGGGCGGGGCGGGGGTGGTCACCTCGTCGACGCTCACCGTGGGCGGCTGGTTGTCGACGGTGAACTCGCACCACGCCGACCAGGGGCTGACAGCGTAGCTGTCATTGCTGCGGGTCCGGAAGGCGTACGAATTGCCTCCGACCGTGCCGGTCACCGCGGCCGTGGTGGAGCGGCCGCCGGCCGTCACGGCCGAGCCCGTCGGTGGGCTCATGCGCGGCGTGGAGCTGTCGTAGGTGCCCGAGGCGGGAATCTCCAGCAGCTCGTACGTCGTCTGAAGGACCTGACCGGCGTCCGCGTCGGGGAAGACGGCGGAGAGGGTCGGCGGGGTGGGCCGGATGACCCGCTCGCCCGCGACGCAGGCCGCGCCGCCCGCCTGGAGACCGGTGGGCTGGGTGGGTGCCGTGTCGTAGTCCACCAGCAGGCGTGCGGCGGTCGGGTAGAACTTCTTCCATCGGTCAGCGCTGCTCTCGCCGGTGCCGCTCGAGTCGCTGCAGGCGCAGAACCCGTAGGTGACCGAGCTCAGGTGAGCTGCCGCCGCGCTGCTGAGGCCAGCGGTGACGCTGCTGCCGGCGAAGTTCACGGTCATGTCCGGCTGCGGCGAGTCGATGCAGCCCGACCCCTGGTTGGCGTGCGAACTGGCCGAGGCCCGCAGCGTCGTCAGCGCGGGGGCCCACGCGGTGCGGGGGGTGCTCGCGATTGCGGCCGACTGGTACATGTAGGTCGGGGTGTCGAAGCAGGACCAGGAGTGGTCCAGTTTCATCTGCACGTACGCCGACCTGATCACCTTGCCGCCGAGAGCCGAGATCGGGAACTCGAAGTAGGAGCGGTAGGTGACTCCGGACCCGGAGTCCTTGCCGACCCGGGCGGCCGTCGTGTCCGAGTTGGTGGTGTTGTTGCTGGTGGCGTACGCCCAGCGGGAGGGGCCGGCCGACCAGGCCGGGTCGATGTACACGGGGAAGGTCGCCTTGGCCGGGTCGAGCAGGCCCGGCGACGGGCGGAGGACGAGGTCACCGGCCGGGTCGACCTCGGTCGCCACGGGGGCGGTGCGCGCCGCGACGCCGGGGCCGGCCGGCGACGAGGTCACCGTCGCCGAACGGGCGGCGCCGGATCCGGTCGAGTCCCACATCTCCGCCGTCGCGCCGCGCGCCACCTCGGTCTCGCCGGCGAGGGCCCGCAGCGAGCCGTCGGCCTCCCGCCGGACCTTCGCGTCACCCCCGAGGTCGAAGCGAATCTCCCGGAGTGCCGGGTTCGCCGCGGCCTGCGACGTCTTCACCACCAGGACGTGGGTGAAGCCGGTGTGGGTCGCCCTCAGCACCAGGTCCACCCCGGGCAGCACCTCGGGATAGGTGGCCGCGTCCGCGGACACGCTCGGCGCGGGCAGCACACCCGGCCAGCCCAGGGTCATCGAGCTTCCGGCGTTGGCCAACGTGGCCGCGGGACCGCGCCCACCGGAAGAGAACACCACGTCGCTCGGGGAGATCGCCGGCCGCCAGCCGGCCGAGTCGCGGCGGAGGGAGAGGTCGACATCCGCCCAGGAGCCGTCGCCCTGTCGGACGCGCTGCGGGACGGCGGCGGATTCGGCGACGAAGCCGCCGGCGGGCTTGGCGAAGACCTGGGTCAGCTCGGTGCGTGCGGAGAGGACCTCCACCCGCCGGCCGGTGCGCTGGGCCGCGGCGGTCGCCTGTGCGGCCTCCCGCACGGCGGCACCGCTCGTAGAAGGGGCGTCCGCTGGCGCTCGCGATCCGGCCGCCGCCGGCGCGGCGAAGACGGTGGCGCCAATCGACGCCGCGACCCCGGCGGTCAGCAGTCGCCGCGAGATCGATGTTTGAGAATGGACAGAACTCATGGCACGGCCAATGGCCACCGCAACCCCCGTGATTGAAAGTCAGCCAGACGGGGGAACTGTAGAGAGCGAATTCCACCACTGTCCACAGGTGTCACAACCCGTGAGCACAAAGGGGACAAGGCCCCGCAGTCCGATCGGATCGGTCTTCCGGTGCGACGGTCCGTGACAGCGGAGGTCTCGCTGTCAGGGGCAGCAGGAGATGTCCGCGCGCCGGTACGCTGCCAACCGATGACCACGCCGAAGCGTCCGGGTGTGATCGATCGTCGGGGGGTTACCGTGGGGGACGGCACGACTCAACACGCTGTCCGACGTTCCATCGACACCCGGGCGCGGCAGTGGTTGCTGGCGATCACGCTGCTGGCGGGTCTGCTCGCCGCGGTGGCGCTGACCGCCGCGATGGCCCCCGCCGATCGGTCGTTCGCCCTGCTCTCGGAGCCGGTGCAGAGCTTGATGTCGGTCGCGACGCCGCTCTTCGGCATCCTGCTGGTCCGTGACCTCCGGCAGACGACCGGCACGGTCCGGATAACGCCGACGCTGCTGGCGGTGGCGCTGCCAGCCGCGGTCATCGGTGTCTTCGGGGTGCTGGTCTGCGCCGCGACGCTCGCCCTCGCTCCGGCGGACATCGCCGACCAGCCATGGCGGCACGCGGGAACCATCGCGGTCGGCAGCGTCCTGACGCAGCTCGTCGCCGGGCTGGTGGGCGTCGGGCTGGGCCTGCTGCTGCGCTCGCCCGTCGTCGCCTTCCTCGCCACCATCGTGCTGCCGTTGGGCACGTACGCCCTGCTGGGGGCCGTGGACGCGCTCCGCCCAGCCCAGCCGTGGCTGACTCCGTACGGCAGCCTGCAATACCTCCTCTCCGGCGACATGAGCGCGCTGCGGTGGGCGCAGTGGCTGACGGTCGTCCTCATCTGGAATGTCGGGCTGGTCGCCGCCGGCCTGGCCCTGTTCAAGCGACACGGGCAGTCCGGCCGGTAGGGCACCGCCCGCGCGTCTTGCGCGGGCGTGGGGGCAGAGGTCGTCGTCGGTCGTCGAGTGCATGGCGCACCGGCGCAGCCGTGTCTTTCATCGAACGAACTTGTTACGGGCCATTGACGCCCGTTGCACGGGAGTGATCTGATCGCGCTCTCAGAGAATCTTTCATCTTTCGATGGTTGGATGGGGGCCCCATGCCCAGGTTCCGGCGTACCGCGCTCGCCGCGGCACTCACGATCGCCACGGCCGCGCTGTCGACCACAGTGGCGCTGTCAGCTCCGGCGTCCGCCGCGCTGCCCACCGCCGCGGTGGCACTCGGTGACAGCTTCATCAGCGGCGAGGGCGCCGGGGCGTACACCCCGGTGGTCGACGTCAACGGCGCCACCCAGGGCTTCCCCGGCTGGAGCGCGGCGAACAACAACGCGTACTTCTGCCACCGCTCGGCGAACGCGTCCCTGCAGCAGGCTGACCTGCCGGGCATCCAGGCGCGCTACAACCTGGCCTGCTCCGGCGGCCAGCCGTACGACATCGCCGCCGCCTCGGTGACGCGGCCCAAGGGCCGTACCGTCGCCTCGCAGATCGACCAGTTGCGCGCGGTCGCGCAGACCAACGACATCGACCTGGTGCTGATCGGGCTCGGCTCGAACAACAGCTCGTTCACCTTCGGCAGCGTCGCGGAGAAGTGCGCCAACCGGTTCATCGCCGACGCGTGGACCGGCTGGTGGGAGTTCTGGGCGTACCTGAACGGGCCAGTCCCGCAGGAGCCGTGCAGTGACGCGGACCTGGCCACCGCCGCGCAGCTCAACGCCGCGACCGCGGAGACCACCACGGCGGTACGCCAACTGCTGACCACCCTCGACCAGATCGACGCCGACGGGCAGCACCGGGTCGTGTTCCAGGACTACACCAACCCGCTGCCGTTCGACCTGAACGCGACGTACCACGAGGAGGACAGCCGGGACGACACCCGGGACAAGTTCCGCGACCTCGGTGCCGAGCGGTACGCGGCCGGCTGCCCGATCCACCGTGCCAGCCTGGCCCCCGGACACCGCTTCTCGCAGGGCCTGGGCACGCTGGTGAAGTCCACCCGGGACACCCTGGCCGCCGAGTTCCCCTCGGCCGACCTGGTCTACCTGAACGTGCAGCAGGCCTTCAACGGCGCCCGGCTCTGCGAGCAGACCGGCAGCCCGGCCGGCACGCTGGCCACTCCGATCCGGCTCCAGGACGGCGCGACCGGCACCTTCGTCACCAGCCTCGCCGGCAAGGACAAGATCGCCATCCAGCGGATCGCGAACACCTGCGTGAGCTACTTCCAGACCTGCCAGGAGTCGTGGCACCCGAACGCGGCCGGGCACCAGGTGCTCGGGCAGTGCCTCGCGGGCGCCGCCACCACCAGCGCACGGGCGGTGGCCTGCATCCGAGCCGGCAACGGGACGATCTCCGTCTCCTGACCGGTACCAGCATTCGGAGGCCCCGCCCCTCGGCGGGGCCTCCGTCGCGTCCGGGTCACACCGAACCGGCACCAGACGGCTAGCTACCCGCCGGTAACGTCCGCCCGTAAGCTGGGCCGGTGAACGGGGACTCGGAGTACGCACAGGAGTTCGTCGACGTCGACGGCGGTCGGCTCGGCGTCCAGGTCTATCCGGAGCCGGAGGGACCAGCCGGTGCGCCGGTGGTGGTGATCTGGCCGGCGATGGGGGTGCGTGCCCGCTACTACCGGCCCTTCGCCGCCGCGCTGCGGGCCGCGGGTCTGGCCGTGATCGTCGCCGACCTGCGCGGCACCGGGGCGAGCACGCCCGCGCCGAGCCGCGCCGACCGGCACGGCTACGCCGAGTTGGCCGGTGACGTGGGCACCGTGCTGGCCGCCCTCAAGTCGCGGCTGGACGGGCGGACCGCGCTACTGCTCGGGCACTCGCTCGGCGGGCAGGCCACGGTGCTGCACCTCGCCCTGCACGGCGACACTACGGTGGACGGTCTGGCGCTGGTCGCGGTCGGTATCCCCCACTGGCGCAGCTACCCGGGCGTGCGCGGGTTGGCGCTGCTCGCGTACACCCAGGGGATCGCCGCCACCACGGCGCTGCTCGGGATCTGGCCGGGGTGGGGCTTCGGTGGCCGGCAGGCACGCGGGGTGATCCGGGACTGGGCGTACACCGCGCGAAGCGGCCGTTTCCCCAACCTCGACGGTACGGACACCGAGGCCGCGGTGCGCGCGGTGCGGACGCCGGTGCTGGCGGTCAGTGTGGACGACGACCAGTACACCCCGCACCCCAGCATGGATCACCTCTGCGCGAAGCTCACCGCGGCCCCGGTGACCCGCGAGCGGTACACGGTGGCGCAGGCCGGGGCGGCGCTGGATCATTTCACCTGGGTGCGTGCCGCCACTGCGCTGGCGCGGCGGATCGCCCGCTTCGCCAGCGACCTGCCGCCCCGCTGAGCCTCAACGGCGCACTCACTCCTCCTGCTCGAGCGGCACCAGATCACCGTCACGCTCCACGCGGACCTCGCCGTGGTCCTTGCGCGGCGCGACCTCCGCGGTGTTCTTGTGCGGGTCGTTGTCGGGGTGCATGAGCACCGAGTCGGTCTTTGGGGTCTTCTCCCGACTTTCGTCCGGTTGCGACATCCCGTTCCCCTCTCCGTCAGCGTCCGTCGGGATCTACCCGCCACCGGCCGGACGACTCCTGCCGGCGGCGGTCCGCCACCCCGATGCCGAGGATGTCCCTGGCCTGCCGAAACGGCGGAGATCGGCTGGGTTAGCCGCCGGGGCGGCGGGTAAGCCGCAGCGCCCAACACGGCGGAAGGGGATCAGATGTCCGAACGACACACGGCACTGCGCTCGATGCACGACCTGGGCCTGGCAGCCTGGTTCGGCGGCTCTCTCATGGGAGCGCTCGGCGTCAACAGCGCAGTGACGAAAATCAGCGATTCGACCCAGCGGCTGCCGGTCGCCTCGGCCGGGTGGTCCAGGTGGACCCCGATCAACGCGGCGGCCATCGGCGCCCACCTGGCCGGAGCGGTCGGCGAACTCGTGACCGAGAGCCCACGGGTGGCGACCCAGGCCGGCGTCGCACGGGTCAGCACCCTCAAGACGGCGCTGACGATCGGCGCGCTGGCGGTGACCGGCTACAGCCGGTTGATCGGCATGCGGCTGCAGAAGGCGGGCGGTCCGTCAGTGAGCGGTACCACCGAGCCGAACCAGCAGACGCCGGCCAGCGTGGCCTCCTCCCAGCGGCAGATGAAGCTGCTCCAGTGGGCCATTCCGGCGCTGACCGGAACCCTGGTCGTCATCACCGCGTACATGGGCGAGCAGCAGAAGCCCGGCCAGGTCTTCCGAGGAATCCTGGGGCGTACCGGTGGGTTGGCCAGCGCTCCGAAGGCGATGGCCAAGATGGCCGGCATGAGCAACGGCAAACGGCCGATGGCGATGGCCGGCCGCTGAACGCCGGGCCGACCGGCATCCCGCCGACTCGTTGACGGCGGGGTGCCGGCCGGCGCCGCGCGCCCGCCAGCATGACCGGGGGTACGGCGCCACACGCCCGCCGGCAGGGGCACGGGTACGACGCGTGGGCTCGACGGCGGGCAGGAACGGGCCGGGGACGGGCAATCGTCCACCGAGAGCGGTGGACCGACGAGCGAGGTGGCGATGACGGCGCGTGAGGGACGCAGCGGCGGCGACCGGCAGGAGCCGGAAGCGAACAAACCGTGGGGCACCAGCGACGGCTTCGACGCGGATGCGCCGTGGGGCGCCGACGACGACTCGCCGATGGATGAGGGCAGCGAGGAGACGGCGGTGCCCGAGGGACGGCGTGGCGAACGCCGCGCGGGTGCCCCGTCCGGCCAGTCTGGCCCGGCCGGTCGGCACGGCTTCGGCTCGGTCGAACCAACCCGTACGACGATGGCCGGACCGGGCGCGCCACCGGACCCCGCGCCCAGCGGTCGCTCCTTCCCGGACGACGCGGATATCGGCGACCGGACCCAGGACGCGCTGCGCAGCAGGGGCCGCCGCTCCTAGCACCACGTCGGTGGAGTGCCTGGCGGGCCGGCGCTCGCGTAACGGTCACCCGTTGATCGACTCCAGGTCACCGATGTCGGGGTGTGCCCGGCTGCCGGACACCCCAACGTCGCCGACCTCGTGTCGATCAAGGGGCCCGATCATGGTTTCGGCGAGCAACTGCGCCAGGCGGGTCGCGTCGCGCTGGGCCTGACCAGCGCAACAGTTGTTGAAGAGGACGTGCAGCTCATCGGCCGAGCCGGCCAGCCCGGCCAGTGACCCCGCCCAGTGCCGTAACTCCTCCTCGGAGTACGCGTAGCGGAACTTGTCCTCCTTGGAGCCGTCACGCCAGGCGTCGCTGTGGCCGTGGAACCGGACGATCGCCGGTTCCGCCGTCGTGGTCACAAGCGGTGGGACCGACGACGGATGCCCCTGCGGCATATCGACGCAGACCAGCGACAGGTCGTGCGCGCGCAGCAGGTCCAGGGTGTCCGTTCGCGTGCTCTCGTCGAACCAGGAGCCGTGCCGCAGCTCCACGCCCACCCGCCACGGTCGGCACCGCCGCGCCAGCTCGGTGATCCGCCGTTCGGCCGCGGCACTGCGGGCCAGCCACGGTGGGAACTGCAACAGCACCACGCCCAGTTTCCCGGCGGCCGCGATCGGCTCCAGCGCCGCGCGGAACCGGGACCACAGCTCGTCGTACGCCCGCTCGGGCAGGTCGCGGCGGCGGACCCGGCTCGGGCCGCCGGTCGGACGCAGGTCGCGGGGCAGCGCCGCGACCGACGTCGGGTGACCGGTGAAGAGGCTGAACGCCTTGACGTCGAAGGTGAACCCGGCCGGGGTGGCGTCCACCCAGCCCTGGGTGGTCTCCGGTACGGGGACGGCGTAGTAGGAGGTGTCCACCTCGACCAGCGGAAATCGGCTGGCGTAGAAGCCGAGTCGGCCGGCCGGCGTGTTGGCCGAGCGCGGGTACCACCCGGAGCGCAGCAGCGTCTGGTCCGCCCACGAGGACGTGCCCACCTTGATCACACCCATACCGCCCAGTGGACCCCTCGGCGGGCGATTCGGCAACCGCTGGCGGTCCGCGCGGTGGTCGTGTCGAGCCCGGGAACTGTCGGTGCCTCGCCCTAGGCTGACGCCGAGCGGACATTCGACCGGAAGGCGACACCATGACCAGCACCGAGCAGCTCACCGGCGAGCGGGCCGATCTGTTGCAGACGCTGCGCCGACACCGCGGCTTCCTGCTGCACACCGTCGACGGGCTGACCGACGAGCAGGCCGCGACCCGCACCACCGTCAGCGAGCTCTGTCTCGGCGGCCTCATCAAGCACGTGGCCGGCACCGAGGAGCGGTGGCTGCGCTTCGCGGTGGGCGGCGCGGAGGAGATGCAGCGTGAGCAGGTCGACTGGGTCGGTCAGTTCCGGATGGCGCCCGGCGAGACCCTGGCGGGGCTGGTCGAGCGGTTCCAGCAGGTCGCCAACGAGACCGACGAGCTGATCACGACCCTCGACCTGGACGCGGCGCATCCCCTGCCGCAGGCGCCGTGGTTCGAGCCGGGCGCGAGTTGGACGGTCCGCCGGGTGCTGCTGCACCTGATCGCCGAGACGTCCCAGCACGCCGGCCACGCCGACATCCTCCGCGAAGCCATCGACGGCAGCAAGACCATGGGTTAGCAGGGCAGCTAGCGGACGCGGGGGCGGTGGGCCGGGCTGGTGGTGGAGCGGTCTCGGCCGTAGGCGTCGGAGTGACCCCAGCGGCCCGGGATGTCGAGCAGCTCGATCCGGCCGAACCCTTCCGGCAGGGCCGGGTTGACCAGCAGGTTGTCGCCGGTGGGGCGCAGCCCCAGCACGGTGCCCAGCAGCATCAGCAGCGCGCCCGACGACCACGACTGGGGGCGGCCGGCGGCCGGCAGCTGCACCGGATACTTCGTGAGTGCCCGGTCGTAGCCGGCGATCAGCTCGGGCACCGCGCCGCCGAGCGTCTGCGCCATGTCGAAGATCCCGGCCGCGATCCGGGCCGCCTGCGCGTCGCAGCGGTAGTGCCGCAACCCGGCGGCGATCAGCGCGTTGTCCGACGGCCACACCGCCCCCAGATGCGAACCCACCGGGTTGAATGGCCGCTGCCCCGCAGCGTAGGTCCGTACTCCCCACCCGGTGAACAGCCGGGGCCCGACCAGGTGCTCGGCGACGGCCTCGGCTCGGTCGTCCGCGACGATTCCACTCCACAGCAGATGCCCGATGTTGGACGACAGCGCGTCGACCGGCTCGCCGTGCGGCCCCAACGCCAACGCGTAGTACTCCCGGTGCGGCAGCCAGAAGTCGCGGTTGAACCGTTCCTTCAGCTCCGCGGCCTCCCGCTCCAGGCGGTCGGCGTACGCGGGGTCACCCCAGAACTCCCGAGCCAGCCGGGCGCCACGCCGTTTGGCGTCGTACGCGTAGCCCTGCAACTCGCACGTGGCGAGAGGAAAGCCGGGCTGCCACCCGTCGGCGTCGGTGATCGCGTCCGCTGAGTCCCGCCAACCCTGGTTCACCGCGCCGCAGCGCTCGTTGCGACGCTGGTAACGCACGTAGCCGTCGCCGGTCAGGTCGCCGTACTCGTCGATCCAGTCCAGTGCCATCCGCGCCGGGTGGCGCAGCTCGTGGACCAGGTCGGCGTCACCGGACCAGCGCTCGTACTCGTCGAGCAGGACGACGAACAGCGCAGTGGTGTCGGCGGCCCCGTAGTACAACGCGCTCGGCCGCTCACCGAAGGCGGCCGATTCGCCGTAGCGGAGCTGGGCCAGGATCTTGCCCGGCTCCTCGTCGTGCTCGTCGTCGAGCTGACCGCCCTGCAACAGCGCCAGCATCCGCAGCGTCGCGGGCGTCAACTCGGGGGTGAACGCCAGGGTCTGCAGGCAGGTGATGATGCTGTCCCGGCCACAGAACGCCATCGCCCACGGCAGGCCGCCGACCGGCACCCGAGCGTTGTACGCCAACGGCACGTACCGCAGCGCCGCCAGGTCGGCCAGGCTGCCCCGGTAGAGCTCCTCCAGGCCGTTCCGTTCGGCCACGAGCTGCGGGGCCCGGCCCAGCCAGTCCGCCAACTCCTCCCGCATGCCGCCACGCACCCGCTGCTGGTGCGCCTCGATGTCGGTACGCAGGTCCCGGCCGCCCTCACCCCGGATGGTCATGGTCACGTGCAGGTCGGTCTCCCACTGCCCGTCGGGCTCGATCCGGATCCGGAACGTCATCCCTCGCTCGTCCACGTCGGCCGGCGCGCTGCTGCGCACGGTCGTCTCGCGGACGAACCGCTCCCGCTCGTACCGCAGGACGAGCTGTTGGCGTGCGGAGTCGACGGCGACCTCGGTGACCCGCCGCCGCGGCTGCCGGACCTCGGCGGCGTTGGCGAGGTCGGCGATGTCCGCGAAGTCGTTGCCCATCTCCATCCGTACGGTGAACTCGGTGGGCTGCGCCGAGTGGTTGAGCACGGTGATCCGTTCGTTGAAGCTGTCGTCGAGCGAGCGGTGGCGGATGACCGAGACGTCGGCGTCGACGTAGTGGCTCGCCGTGCCCGGGACCAGGAAGAACCGGGTCTCGAAGTACGTCATGTCGTCGCGGGAGAGCGCGTTGAGTCGTTCTCCGTCGACGCTGAGCTGCCAGCGGGACAGGAAGCGGGTGTCGAACGAGAAGAGCCCGACCGGGCTGTCCGGGTCGACCTCCAGGTCGCCCTGCGCGTCGCTGATCGCGAAGGCGTTGCCCGCGATCACGTGCACCAGCTCCTGCCTCACCGCCGCTCGTCCCGCCCGGCCAACGCGGCCCGACCCAGCTCGCGCGGATGGCGGGCGCCGGCCGGCCCGGGGAAGATCCGCCGCAGCAACATCAGCAGTCGCATGTTGCCCTGCACGGTCAGCTCGTTGCGCAGCAGCGCCTCGGCCAGGTGGGTCTGCCCGCTCGCCAAGCGGTCGAAGACCGTCCGTTCGGCGCGGACCACCAGCTCGGCGTCGTCCGCCGACCGGTCCACCCGGACGTGCTGGTCGGCGATGGTCAGGTACCAGTGCTCGGTCCAGCCGTCCTCGCGCGCGTCCAGCCGCATCGTCCCGGCGGTCGTCTCCGGCAGGTCGGTACGCCGGCCAGAGCCCAGCTGCCGCAAGTGTTCGGCCACCG
Source organism: Micromonospora sp. CPCC 205539 (assembly GCF_036906815.1). Lineage (NCBI taxonomy): Bacteria > Bacillati > Actinomycetota > Actinomycetes > Micromonosporales > Micromonosporaceae > Micromonospora > Micromonospora sp. CPCC 205539. The sequence goes on from NZ_JBAKHW010000002.1 coordinate 30,140, forward strand.
TCGTGCCCATCGGGCCCCCTCCCACCGCTCCCCCGCAGGATCACCCGCAGCGGGGTGAGACGGGCTCACCCGAACCGGGTGACGGGACTGCGACCCACGCATGATCGACACGGTCGCGGCGACTGGAGGGCTCACGACGGGCATCAACGGTCATCGGGGGTCGATCGATCAGAAGCGGCTGATCCGATTACTCAGCCTCGGCCACATACACACCTTTGCCGGGATGACCCTCGACCAACTCGCGGTCTTTCAAGATCGTCATAACCCGATTGATCGTAGAAATGTGCACGCCGTATTCCTCGGCGAGCTCACGCGTGGACGGCAGCTTTTCACCCGGTGCGAGATTTCCGGACTTGATCTTCTCGGTAATCTCGTTCGCTATGCGCCGGTAGTCCACCTTTTCGGTCGGCATAAGTCGATCTCCGCTGGCTCCCTGGTTTCGGCAGACCAATTTGATCACGAAGAAACCTGTTCCAGCAAGCTTCATGATCTACCAGCAGGTTCCCTTGACCTACTCCTACAAGTTGGATTAGGTTTCTCCTCAGTCGGCTCCCTGGTTTCGGCAAACTCCCGGGTCCCGACCGCGTACCCACCTGGGGGAGCACGACGTATCGCCCCTGCCCCCAGGTGGGGCCACATCTCGGATCTCGCGGAGGGTGCCGACCATGCCAATCGATGAACCAGTGTCCAAGGCGACCGAGTTGTTCATCGCGAAGCGGTTACTCGACGCGCACTGGACTCGGGCACTCGACCAGCCGTGGCGAGTAGGCGGGTGCCTGGAGTGCCGGGGGCGCAACGACTGTCCGCAGCTTGATTGGGCGATCGAGCTGACCGCAGAGGTGGCAGCATTGCTGATCCCGAAGCACTGACCTGCGAATCTCCGAGATCAATCAACTCAGCGAATCGCAGAACCCAACAACGACCATCGAGGCCATTTGACTTCTCGGGTCAGTTGGCGTCGATCAGGCCCCGGACGTAGGCGGCCTGGCCGGCGTGCTGCACGTCGTCGTCGACGATGCTGACCAGACGCACGCCGAGGGTGACCGGTGGGTCCCATGCCTCGTCAACGATCCGGTCCAGATCTGCCGGCTTCAGGCCGGACAGGAGCTGCCCGGTCCGGCCTGCGACCGCGTCGTAGTAGTCGAGCAGCGCCTGGGCGCTCTCCGGACGCACCGTCGCGACCTCCGCCGGCGAGTGACCGTAGCCGGTGTTGTCCGGGTCGGCGGTGAGCCCGAACCGACCCGCCCAGTCTCCGCTCACCCAGACCTGGTCGGCGTCGAGCAGGTCGGCGACGTGGTGGTCCTGGACGCGGGTCAGGTGCCAGACCAGCCAACCGATCGAGTTGGCGGCCGGGCCGGGCGTCCAGCGCAGCTGCTCCGGGCTGAGCCCGTCGACCGCCGCGCGGACGAGGTCGGGCAAACGGCCGTGCGCCTCGGTCAGCAGGTCGTTCACGTTCATGGGCCATGCCTTCCGCCGGGGAGTAAGCGACCGTCGTCGACCACTCTATTCGTCGTACCCCGATGCCCCGCCTAGAGATCCAACCTCGACGGCTACGGTGATCATGTGGTCGCGGCGTTGGAGCTCTATCTGGACCCGGACGCCACCCGGCGGATCCGGGTGCTCTGGGACGCGCTGGAGGCCGAGGGCGTGCAGAGCATGCGCTCGCTGCTGGAGCAGCGGCACCGTCCGCACGTCTCACTCGCGGTGGCGCCCCGCTTCGACCCCGAGCAGGTCGCCGCCGCGCTGACCGGGACGCTCGTGGCCGCCCCGCTGCGACTCGATTTCCAGCACGCCGGCCAGTTCGTGGGCCGGGTGCTCTGGCTCGGGCCGACACCCACCACCGAGTTGCTGGACCACCACCGGCTGGTGCACGGCCGGCTCGCCGCCGCCGGCATCACGCTGGTCGAGCACTACCAGCCGGGACGCTGGGTGCCACACTGCACGCTCTCCATGCGGGTGCCGAACGTGCTGATGGCCGCTGCCGTGCGCCGCTGCCTGGAGGTGCTGCCGCTGTCCGCGACCGTGGTCGGTGCCGCGCTCACCGACCACGCCCGCGGCATCGCCCACCCGCTGCCCTGAGCGTGGGGCCGCTTAGCCGTAGGTGGGGTGCTGTGGCCAGCCGGGCGGGGAATCCTCCCAGTCCTCCTGCCGGCCGTACGGGGTGAGGTCGAGGATGCTGTTGGTGAAGACGAGGCGATCCACCCCTCGGGACGTCGTGTTGTACGTCCGGTAGACGTCGTCGCCGACGCGCAGGAACACGCTCAGCATGAAACCGCCGCCGGCGTCGCAGTCGGCCGAGAAGGACGTGCCCCGCGACGACGCGAACGGCACGGTCCAGCCCATCCGCTCCCGGTACGCCTCGAACTGCGCGAGCGGCATGTCGGACACCGTCCGCCAACTGACCCCGCGATCCGCCAGGCCGGCCAACCCGGTCGCCGGCACGTTGGCGGTGAACGCGGTGCACCCCGGGCAGTAACGCTCGGGCCCGATGTCCATGAACTGGTAGACGACGAGCTGATCACGCCCCTCGAACAGCTCCAGCAGGGTGCGGTTGCCGGTCGGCGTGTCGAACACGTACGCCGAGGAGAACGGCACCATCGGCAGTCGCCGCCGACGGGCGGCGAGCGCGTCCTGAGCCCGGGTCAGTTCCTTCTCGGCGACCAGCAGCTCCGCGCGGGCGCGCTGCCACTCCTCCGCTGAGACAATCTCTGGCTTCTGCATCCGTCGATTCTGTCCACGGGGTGCGACACGACCGGCGCGGCACGCTGGGCGGCCCTGGCACCGGTCGCCGCGCGGCCCCGGCACCGTGTCGGCGGCCGGCAACAGTCGGGAAACCGAAAACAGGGGGTGCTGACGAGGCCGGGCATGGGATGGTTCGTGATGGATGCCGTTCCCGGCAGCCGCCCGCCCGCGTGCGGATGGCTCGGCCGGTGGCGCGGGCGTACGCGGCGCTGCCCGGGGCGGCTTCGACGACGAGAGGCAGTGCCATGCAGGCTCAGCGCAGACCATCTCGGGTGGAGCGGAGCCGGACCCGGGAAGACCGGACCGGCGGCGGCATGACCGGGGCGGCCACGCCTCTGACCGTGTGGGCCGCAGCCGTACTGCTCGGCCGGATCGACGCGGGCGAGGACGACGTCGAGGACGAGCGGCACATCCTGCGCGGCATCGAGTGACCCTCGGCCTGGTCAGAGCCAGCCGCGCCGCTTGAAGACCAGGTAGAGGGTGCCGCAGACCAGCGCCATCAGCAGCAGTGCGAACAGGTAGCCGAAGCGCCAGTGCAGCTCGGGCATGTGGACGAAGTTCATCCCGTACACCGTTCCGATCAGCGTCGGGGCGAACAGGATCGCGGCCCACGAGGAGACCTTCTTCAGCTCCTCGTTCTGCGTGTAGCTGGCCGCGGTGAGACTGCGCATCTCCTCGTTCTGCTGCTGCGAGACGAGGGTGGCGTTGACGGTCAGGATGTTCTGCAGGAGATGCCGGAAGCCGTCCACCCGCTCCACCACCTGGGTCAGGTGGTCGGTCACGTCTCGCAGGTAGCGGCGCAGTTCCTCATCCGTGTCGTAGCTACCGGCGCCGGCGGCGAGCGCGTCGAGCACGGCGAGCAGCGGGCGGGCGGCCCGTTGGAACTGGATCACCTCGCGGCTGAGCCCGTAGATGCGCCGGCTCGCGTTCGGGTCGCCGCCGAAGACCTCGGTCTCGATCTCGTCGATGTCGTTCTCCAACCCGGCCACGACCGGCGCGTACCCGTCGACGACCTGGTCGAGGATCGCGTACAACACCGCCTGCGGGCCCCTCCCGAGCATCTGCGGGTCGGCCTCCATCCGCCGGCGCACGGCGGCGAGGTCCGGCGCCTCACCGTGCCGCACGGTGACCACGAACCCGGGGCCGATGAACAGGTGCAGCTCGGAGAACTCCACCTCCTCCCGCTGGTCGTCGTAGCGGGCGGCGCGCAGCACCACGAACAGCGTGTGGCCGTACCGCTCCAGCTTGGGCCGCTGGTGGGCGTTGATCGCGTCCTCGACCGCCAGGTCGTGCAGGCGGAACTCCCGGGCCAGCGACGTGATCTGCTCGATGTCGGGGCGGTACAACCCGATCCACGCCATCGCCTCGTCCTGCTCCTGGAGGCAGCGGTACGTGTCGGCGAGACCGGCCGGCGAGGCGAAGCGGTGCCCGCGGATGTAGATCGCGCTGTCCACCAGCCCACCGTCGCCCGAGGCGGCCGGCTCCGTCGACGCCGGCTCGTCGGCCCGGATCTCGTGCTCGTCGAGTTGGCGACCGAAGCCGTCACCAGCGCGGAAGCGACGGCCACCGACCATGACCCGCTCCCTTCGCCGGACGTCCGATCCGGCGACCCGCGGCCCGTCGGGGTCGGTGCGGGAACGCCGGAGGCGCTGCTTCCCCCGTGCCAGGTGCCCGAAACCCTCGCCCGAGCGGGCGGGTTCCGCGCACCGGCGGACGGGCACGGGCCAACGGGCGGATACTCGCGGTGACCATGGGCGGATGACGGGGGAAGCGCCGGTGGAGGTCGGGAGGCGCGCCGGCCGGCGGACCAGCCGGTTGCGGAGTTGGCTGCTCGCGGACAACTCGGAGCAGCCGAGGCAGCACGCCCCGGGCGGGCGTCCGCCGGAGCACCGGCATCACCCGTGGTGGAAGGTGATGTGCCTGACCGGCGTCGACTACTTCTCGACGTTGGGCTACCAGCCGGGCATCGCGGCGTTGGCCGCCGGTGCGCTCTCGCCGGTGGCCACCCTCGTGCTCGTGCTGGTGACGCTGCTGGGCGCGCTGCCGGTCTACCGGCGGGTGGCGGTGGAGAGCCCACACGGCGAGGGCTCCATCGCCATGCTGGTACGCCTGCTGACCTACTGGCCGAGCAAGCTCTTCGTGCTGGTCTTGCTCGGCTTCGCGGCCACCGACTTCATCATCACCATCACGCTCTCCTCGGCCGACGCGACCGCGCACCTCGACGAGAACCCGTTCTGGCCCAGCGCGCTCAAGGGCCACGAGGTCCTGCTCACGCTGCTGCTCGTGGCGCTGCTCGGCGCGGTGTTCCTCAAGGGGTTCGGCGAGGCCATCGGGATCGCCGTCGTCCTGGTCGTGCTCTACCTGCTGCTGAACACGGTGGTGATCACCGTCGCTCTGTGGCGGGTGGTGACGCACCCGAGCGCCCTCGAGGACTGGACCACCGCGCTGACCACCGGGCACGGCGACCCGCTGCTGGTGGTCGGGCTCTCCCTGCTGGTCTTCCCCAAGCTGGCGCTCGGCCTGTCCGGCTTCGAGACCGGGGTGGCGGTGATGCCGAGCGTGCGCGGTGACCCGCAGGACTCGGAGGACCGGCCGCTGGGCCGCATCCGGGGCGCCCGCCGGTTGCTCACCACCGCCGCCGTGATCATGAGCGTCTTCCTGATCACCAGCAGTGTGACCACCACCGTGCTGATCCCGCCCGAGGCGTTCGAGTCGGGCGGGCCGGCGAACGGCCGGGCGCTGGCCTACCTGGCGCACGAGTATCTCGGCGGGGTGTTCGGCACGATCTACGACCTGTCGACCATCGGGATCCTCTGGTTCGCGGGGGCTTCCGCGATGGCCGGGCTGCTCAACCTCGTACCCCGCTATCTGCCCCGGTACGGCATGGCGCCGACCTGGGCCCGGGCCGTCCGGCCGCTGGTGCTGGTCTTCACCGCGGTGGCGTTCCTGATCACGGTCGCCTTCTCCGCCGACGTGGACGCGCAGGGCGGCGCGTACGCCACCGGGGTCCTGGTGTTGATCACCTCGGCGGCGACCGCGGTGACCCTCGCGGCGCGGCGGCGGCGTCAGCGGGGCCGCACGCTCGCGTTCGGGACCATCGCGGTGGCCTTCGTCTACACCACGGCGGCGAACGTGGTGGAGCGCCCCGACGGCGTGAAGATCGCCGCCTGCTTCATCGGCGGGATCATCCTGGTGTCGGTGCTGTCCCGGCTGATGCGGGCCTTCGAGCTGCGGGTCACCAATGTCGAGCTGGACCCGGTCGCGACGCGCTTCATCGCCGAGCGGAGCGGGCGTCGGATCCGCCTCATCGCGCACGAGCCGGAGCGCCGTGATCCGACGGAGTACCGCGACAAGCTGGCCGAGACCATGGCCGACAACGACTTCCCCGACGACAGCGACGTCATCTTCGTCGAGGTCACGGTCAGCGACCCGTCCGACTTCGAGACCGAGCTGCTGGTCCGCGGCACCGTGGCGCACGAGCAGTTCCCGGTGCTCAGCCTGGCCAGCTCCTCCGTGCCCAACGCGCTGGCCGCCCTGCTGCTCGAGATCCGCGACCGGACCGGGCGGCGGCCGCACATCTACTTCGAGTGGACCGAGGGCGGGCCGGGGCGCAACGTGGTGCGCTACCTGGCGTTCGGCCAGGGCGAGATCGGCTCGGTCACCCGGGAGATCCTGCGCCGCCAGGAGCCCGACCGGAGCCGCCGGCCACACGTGCACGCCGGCTGACCGCGTCCGTGAGCGTGGTCATATCACTGGACGATTCGCGGACCCCGGCTGCTAGCCTCGCACCAGGTCATGAGTGCCAGCGCGAAGCCCCGGCTCGCTGGCCGGCAACCCTCCTCCGCGGTGGGGTGCCCCGGGTGAAGACCAGGCACCGGCACGACGTCGGTGCAAGCGTGGCCTGGCACCCAGGTCAGCACAGACCCGGGAGACCCATGAGCATCCTCCGTACCGCCCCACCGGCCGACGCCGCGGATTCCCGCGTGGGCTGGCCGTCGCCGGCGCTGACCCGGCGTCGGCACGTGGACATGATGCGGGTGTGCAGCGCCGCCTGTCGCCGCCGCGCCGCGCACTAGCGCACCCCCTTTCCCAGACCCATTCCAGCGGTACGCCCACCGGGCGCACCGTCGGCGGCGCGTGTCCGTGCCCGCCGGGACGCAACCCTTCGGAGACACCCGTGCGATTCCTTCCTGCCCTCACCCGTGCCGCCGCCCTCGGCGCGGCCACGATCCTGGCCACCACCGCGCTCGCCGGCTGCGGCGACGACGCCTCCTCCTCGTCCGACGCCGCCGGCAACCCGTACGGCCTGGCGCAGGCGGGCGTGCTGCGCGCCGGCACGCTGACCGACGCCCCGCCGAACGTGTACCTCAAGGACGGCAAGTTCACCGGTTTCGACAACGACCTGCTGACCGCGGTGGCCGGCAAGCTCGGCCTCAAGGTCGAGTTCGTCGGCACCGACTTCTCCGCGCTGCTCTCCCAGGTCAACAACCACAAGTTCGACGTCGGCAGCTCGTCGATCACCATCACCGAGGCGCGGAAGAAGACCGTCGACTTCGGCAACGGCTACGACTTCGGCTACTTCGGCCTGGACGTGCCGGCCGGCTCGCCGATCACCGGCTTCGACCAGCTCGCCGGCAAGCGGGTCGTGGTGGTGCAGGGCACCGTCCAGGACGACTACGCCACCGGCAACAAGCTCAATCCGGTCCGGGTGCCGGACTACAACGGCGCGATCAACCAGCTCAAGGCGGGCACCGCCGACGCGTGGATCGCTCCGGCGGAGATCGGCGAGAAGTCGGCCACCGACAGCAGCGGCAAGATCACCGTGGCGGCCAAGCAGCTCAGCCCGGCGCCGACCGCGTACGCCGTCGCCAAGGGCAGCGACAAGCTGCGCGAGGCGCTGAACAAGGGCCTCGACGAGGTCATCGCGGACGGCACCTGGAGCCGGTTGCAGGCGCAGTACTACCCGGGCCGCCCCATCCCGGCGGACTTCAAGCCGGGCAGCGGCACGGTGTCGGCCCCGGCCGCCCCGTCGGCGTCCGCGTCGGCCGCCTCCTGATCCGGTGACGAGCGAGCAGGGCGGTAGGAGAGGCGACCGATGGACCCGTTGAGCACCCTGTGGGAGACCTTCTTCGACTGGGACGCGATGCGCGAGGCACTGCCCGAGATGCTGACCGTCGGGTTGCCGAACACGCTGATCCTGGCGGTCTCCGCCGCCCTGCTCGGCTCGGTGCTGGGCCTGCTGCTGGCCGTCGCCGGCATCTCCCGCAGTCGGTGGCTGCGCTGGCCGGCACGGGTCTACACCGATGTGTTCCGGGGGTTGCCGGCCGCGGCGACGATCCTGCTGATCGGCGTCGGGCTCGCGCCCCTGGGCATGCAGGTCTGGGGACCCGACCCCTACCCGCTGGGCATTCTGGCGCTGTCGCTGATCGCGGCGGCGTACATCGGGGAGATCTTCCGCTCCGGCATCCAGTCGGTGGAGGCCGCACAGTTGGAGGGCGCGCGGGCGCTCGGCTTCTCCTGGGCCGAGTCGATGCGGCTGGTGATCATCCCGCAGGGCATCCGGCGGGTGCTGCCGGCCTGGGTCAACCAGCTCATCGCCTTGATCAAGGACTCCAGCCTGGTCTACTTCCTCGGGCTGGTGGCCAGCCAGCGGGAGCTGTTCCGGATCGGGCAGGACTACGCGGCCACCACCGGCAACGAGTCCGCGCTGCTGCTGGCCGGGCTCTGCTATCTGGTGCTGACCGTGCCGCTGACCCACGCGGTCAACTGGATCGACCGGCGACTGCGCCACGGCCGGCCGGTCACCGCGCCGGCCGACGAGGACGAGGACGACACCGTGTCGGCGCGAGTCGACGCGGCGGAAGGAGACCGGCGATGACCAGCGACACGATCACCTCGGTCAGCGTGGACGTCCGCGACGTGCACCTCGCCTTCGGCGCGAACCGGGTGTTGCGCGGCGTCGACCTGGCCGTGCCGCGCGGCGCGACGGCCTGCGTGATCGGGCCGTCCGGGTCGGGCAAGTCCACCCTGCTGCGCACCATCAACCGGCTGATCGAGCCGGACCGTGGCGACGTGCTGCTGGACGGGCGCAGCGTGCTCCGCGACGATCCGGACGCGCTGCGCCAGCGGATCGGCATGGTCTTCCAGCAGTTCAACCTGTTTCCACACATGAGCGTGCTGCGCAACATCACCCTGGCGCTGCGCCGGCTGCGCAAGCTCGGCGAGGACGAGGCGGTGGCCCTCGCCCGGGCCCAGCTGGAGCTGGTGGGGCTCGCCGGCAAGGCCGACTCACGGCCGGCGCAGCTCTCCGGCGGCCAGCAGCAGCGGGTGGCGATCGCCCGGGCGTTGGCGCTACGGCCCGAGGTGATGCTCTTCGACGAGGCCACCTCCGCGCTCGACCCGGAGCTGGTCAAGGGCGTGCTCGGGGTGATGGCCGACCTGTCCGGTGCGGGCATGACCATGGTGGTGGTCACCCATGAGATGGGCTTCGCCCGGCAGGTCGCCGACACCGTCGCCTTCATGGACCGCGGCGTGGTGCTGGAGGCCGGCGCCCCGGAGGCGATCTTCGAACGGGCCGAGCATCCCCGGCTGCGCCGGTTTCTCGCTCAGGTCCTGTAGGAGCGGTCAGCTCGCCTGCGCACGGAGGTGGGCGGCGAAGGCACCCAGGTCGCCGAGCAACTCCAGGATCGCGTTGCGGTACGCGACGGACGCCCAGAGGTGCAGCTCCTCGTCGTCCAGCCCACCGAACGCCAGCGACAGCGCCTTACGGCGACGCCGGTCGAGCACCTTCTGTGGGCGGGCGAGCAGGCCCCCCTCCCGACGCAACGCCTGCAGATAGGCGGCCACCGCGTCCTGGTAGTGCCGACCGGCGACCCGTTCCAGCAGGGTGAACTCGAAGACGTGCAATGCAGCCTCGGACGCCCAGTACGCGCTGTCGCGCTGCGGCGCGCCCACGTGGTGCCGGCCCATCGCGTGCCGCGCCTCGTACAGCAGCAGCACGCCCCGACCGGTGGTGCTCAACGGACGGCGAGGCGTCGGCAGTCGTAGCGTGCGGACCGGCGCCGCGCTGGTCAGGTCGACCGCGCCGGCGTACGACGGCATCCGCTGCGCACCCGGCTCCGACACCAGGCAGGCCCGCGGCTGGTAGGCCAGTCGGCCACCGGTGGCCAGCGCGTCGACCATCGTCGTGTGCAGCTCGGTCAGCGGCCGGTCGTCCGGAGCCGCATCCGGGGCCACAGTGAGGACGAGACCGTTGGCGTTCGGCACCGGCACGCCCAGCACGCAGGAGTTGCGCAGGAACGCCCAGGTCGCCTCGGCCTCGCGGACGCCGCTCGCCACGGCCTGCGCGTCGGCCCGCCAGTCCCGCGCGATCCGCAGCCGCTGCTGAAGGTCCGCCGTCGCGGCGGCGTCGTGCGGATACATCTCGCGCGCCGCTCGGGGCAGCGCGCCGGGCCGCAGCACCAGCAGGTCACCGCTCGGGGCGGGCACGGCATGTGTCGCGCAGTCGGCGTCGGTGTGCGGCTCACCGGGGACGGCGTGACAGTCGCCGAGCCAGCTCGCCCCGGGCTGGCCCGCCGGCCGGGCGAACGCCAGGTGGGGCAGCCGGCCGGTGCGCAGCACCGTCTCGTACTGCGGTCGGGTGCGCATCGTTCGCAGGACGTCCAGCGGCAGCAGCGGCGCCAGCGCCAACACTCCGGCGAGGATCGCGCAGTGGGGACACGAACGGCCGTCGGATCCCTGCACGCGGTAGCGGCGCAGATGATCGACACCGGGCTGCTCCCACTGGACCCCGATGACGCCGTCGTCCTGTGCCATCAGGTAGAGGAACTCGGTCGCCCCGCGCTCCCGGGTGACCGAGGTCAGCTCGTCGAGGAACTCCCGTTCGGCGACCATCCGCAGGCCCGCCCCCGTCGCACCGGTGGTCATGGGCACCCCCTCGCGGATCGAACGCATCGACCGACGCCGAACCGAAAGTTCACCGTACCCGCCAGCCAGGCGGCAGATTGCCCCGTAGGCGGCCCGGGTGGGCGTCAGTCGCCAGGCCCCCGGCCGAGCAGCCGGATCTCCTCGTTGTCCAGCGCTGCCTGGAGTTCCTGCAGCACGATGTCGTCGATCTCCCGGCTGTCGCGCAACCGGGTGACCTCCCGCCGCTTGTGGGCGAGGACCCCGAGGCGCAGTTGGCGTTCCAGGCGGCGTTCCTCGTGGGTGCGTCCGCCGCCCTCGTTGACGTCGTCCAGGTGCCGTTCGTACTCCTCCTGCAACCGGCGTACGGCATCCTCCCGGGCGCCGACCTCGGCGGCGACCTGGGGCACGGCGGCCAGGCCCGCCTGGGTGGCCCGCCGCCGGGCCTGTCGCACCTCGTCGGCGCGCTCGGGGTCGCCGACCAGCCCCGCCCAGCGCACCAGCAGCGGCAGGGTGGTCCCCTGCACGAGCATGATCAGCACGATCACCAGCGCGGTGACGAAGACGATCAGGTCGCGTTCGGCCACCGGCTGACCGGCGGCCGTCATCGACGGCACCGCCAGTGCGGCGGCGAGCGAGACGGCACCTCGGAAACCGGACCACCCGGCGACGGTGCTGGTCCGCCAGCCGGACGGCCCGCGGTCCTCGTCCATCAGCCGGCGGTGCAGCAACTTCGCCGACTCCGTCACGAGATAGATGAAGATCAGCCGGGTGGTGGCGACGACCACGGTGACCACCGCCACGATGATCAACGCGCGACTCGGTGAGGTGCTGGTGATCCCTCGCACGGCACGGGGAATCTGCGTACCGAGCAGGACGAACAGTCCACCGTTGATCAGGAACGTGGACAGGTTCCAGAACGCGTACGCCAGCACCCGGGACGGGGCGCGGATCACCCGTGGGCCGGCGTACGCCAGCATCAGACCGGAGACCACCACCGCCAGCACACCGCTGGCGTGCACGACCTCGGCGGCCAGGAACGCGCCGAACGGTGTCAGGATGCTCAACGCGCCCTCGCGCAACGGATCGTCGAGGCGCTTGCGGATCAGCACCACGATGGCGCCCACCAGCAGGCCAGCGATCACGCCGCCGGCGGCGGCACCGACGAACTGCTCACCGATGCCGAGCGCGCCCGGCGACGTGCTCCGGGTGAGCAGACCCACGGTCACCGCGAAGAGCACCAGGGCGGTGCCGTCGTTGATCAGGCTCTCGGCGTGCAGAGTGGTCAGGAACTTCCGGGGCAGCCGCTTGGCCAGACCGGTGACCGCTGCGGCGTCGGTCGGCGCGAGGACCGCGCCGAGCACCCAGGCGGCGGCGGGATTCACCCCGAACGCCTGTGCGGTCAACGCCACCGTGACCATGGTGAGCACCACCAACACCACGGCGAGCAGCCCGATGACCGGGAGGTTGGCCCGGATCTCCCGCAAACTGATGGTGAGGCTCTCCCGGTAGAGGATGGCCGGCAGGAAGATCACCAGCACCAGCTCCGGCTCCAGGACCAGATCCGACATCGGCGGCGCCAGCCCGAGCAGCACCCCGAACGCGATGAGCAGGATCGGGGGCGCGACGCTGTACCGGCCGCCGAGCGTGGTGCCGACCAGGACGGTGACGCCCAGCACCACGATCAGGACGAGCAGCTGCACGGCGTACCCCCTCGATCGCGGCCGACGGCGGTCACGCCGGTGGTTCCATCTGACCCCACCCTGCCGGCCGGTTCCCGGGGAACCGGCAAGTCGCCCCCCGGCGGGCGCCACCGCCGCCGAGAGCTCAGGCCGGAGACGCGGCGGCGCCGGCGCGGGTGGTGACCACCCGGGCGGTACGGCGATACCCGGCCGCTTCCTCGTCCCGGCCCAGCGCGGCGGACAGGCCGGCGAGGTGCCCGGCCACCGGGCCGACGGTCAGCACCCCGCTGCCGGCGGCCAGCTCGTTGGCGGCCGGGCGGAGGTCGACGCTGACGCGTTGCATCGTGGTCCGATCGCCCAGGACGAGCGCCGCCCGGCCCGTGAGGCACAGTCTCGCCTCCCGCAGCAGGTCGTGCGGCCCCTCGGGGAGCGACCGCAGGGCCACGGCGGCGGCGTCCCGTCGACCGGCGGCGAGCAGCAACAGCGGCTGGACCCACGGCTGGTGCGGCCCCCAGTCCAGGCCCGCCCAGTCGTCGCCGTCGGGCCCGGGGATCGGTCGGTCGTCGTCGCCGGGGTCTGCCAGGCGCAGACCGAGCAGGGCGAGCGGGAGCAGGCCGCGCGTCAGGCCCGGCATCCCGTCGGCGGGCAGTCGGTCGGCAGCCGCCCGGTACGCGTCGGCCGCGGCGGCCGGCTCGCCGTCCAGCGCCAGACGCAGCGCGGCGTACCACCGGGTGAAGACGCCGACCAGCGGTAGCTCGTACCGCGCCGCGAGGCGCTCGGCGGCACAGGTGTGCGCGTCGGCACCGGCGCGATCGGCCAGCGCGCAGTGCGACTGCACCAGGATGAGGTGGCCCAGCACCTCGAAGGTCACCAGGTGGTGCCGGGCAGCCAGGTCGACGAGTTCGGCCCCGATCCGGGCCCGCTCGTCGGCCAGACCGGCGCGGTAGAAGGCGTGCATGAACTGGGCGTTGAGCGCGAAGGCGAGCAGCCCGGGGTCCGCGGTGGTGCGGGCGATGGCGGCCGCCTCGTCCGCCGCCCGGCGACCACGGTCGGTGGTGGTGCCACGCAGCTCCAGCGCGAGGGTGCTCAGCAGTCGGCTGCGCTGCACCGAGCCGCGCGCGCCGACCGCGGCCAGGGCGCGTTCCGCGGCCTGGACGATCCGCCCGGAGAGCCGGTCGTCGTCGTTGCGGGTCCAGACGGCGGGCACGTCGAAGCCGGCCAGCACCTCCCCGGTCAGCCGAGGGTCGCCGAGGGACTCCGCGTCGTCGATCGCCTCGGCCCGCCGCCGTCGCGCCTCGACCAGCCGGCCCGTCACCGCCAGCGCGCGCCCCAGGCCGAGCACCGCGCTCAACCGCGCACGCCGGTCGGCCCCGCCGGCGCGGTCGTACGCGTCGATCGCCTGCCCCCACAGCCGGGCCGCCTCGTGCGGGTTGCCGGCCCGTTCGGCCAGCTCGGCGGCGGCACGCGCATAGGGTGCGGCGCGACCGGCGGCGGCCGGTCCACCGGCGGCGAGCAGGTGGTGGGCGAGCGCGGCGGGATCGGCGGGCCGCCGCTCCTCCAGGGCCTCGGCCACCGCCAGGTGCCAGGCGGCGCGGCGCGGCGCGGACAGGTCGGCGTAGAGCGTGTCGCGGACCAGGATGTGGGTGAAGCGCAGCTGCCCGGCCGACTCCTGTTCGGTGAGGAAGCCGGCCTGCAACGCGCGGTCCACGGCGTCCAACGCGGTCGTGGGGTCGCCGGCCAGGGTGCCGAGCACTCCCGGGTCGAGGTCCCGGCCGAGGACGGCGGCCTGCCGCAGCACGGTCCGGGTCGGCTCGGGAAGCTGCGCCAGCCGGTGCCGGATGACGTCGCGGACCCCGGGCGGCACCGCCGCCAGCGCCGCCGTGCCCTCGTCCGCGGAGAGCTGCGCGAGCTCCCGAACGAAGAAGGGGTTTCCGCCACTGCGCTGGTGGATCAGCCGCACGGTGTGCGGGTCCTGCTCCGCCCCGGCGACGGCCCGGACCAACTCGCCGGTCGCCTGCGCGGACAGGCCGGTGAGGTACTCCCGGACCGGCTCCAGTCCAGCGGCCCGAGCCAGGGCCGCGGTCAACTCCGGGCTGATCTCGGTGGCCCGGTAGGTGGCGAGGATCAGCACCGGCCCGTTGGCCGGTCGCGGGCCGGTGAGCAGCGCGGTCAACAGGTCCAGGGTGTCCCCGTCGGCGCGGTGCAGGTCGTCCAGGACCAGTAGCACCGGCCCCCGCTCGGCGACGGCGCTGACCAGGGACGCCACCGCGCGGTGGCGGTGGAATCGGGCCACGGCGGGATCGCCGGCACCATCGGTGCCCACGACCGGGTCGGTTGGCTCCGCCAGCGCGTCGGTGATCTGCGTCCACGGCCAGGCGGCCGGTGCGCCCTCGTACTCCGGGCTGCGACCCCACGCCGCCCGCCAGCCCTCGGCGGTGAGCCACCGGGTCAGTGCCTCGGCCAGCGCGGTCTTACCGGCCCCCGGGTCCCCGCTGAGCAGGGCGAGCGCCGGTCGCCCACGTCGGACGACGGCCTCGGCTGCCCGCCGCAGCCGGTCCAGCTCAGCGGCACGGCCGACGAACGGACGCGCCGGCACCGCCACGTCCGTTCGGACGGTCAGCTCCGGAGCGCCCTGGGGCTCGACGGACGGCGTGAGGTGTGCCGCCTGGGCCAGGATGTCGGCTTCCAGCCGCCGCAGCTCAGGCCCCGGGTCCACACCCAGCTCGGTGACCAGCACGTTCCGGGCTCTGCGCAGCGCGGCCAGTGCCTCGCCCTGTCGACCGGAGCGGTACCGGGCGATCGCCAGCAGTCGCCAGGCGTCCTCGCGCAGCGGATGGCTGGCGAGGTGCGCCGGCAGGTCGGCGGCGGCCTCATCCGGCCGGCCCAGCGCCAACAGAGCCTCCGCGCGGCGTTCGACGGCGAGCATCCGCAGCTCGTCCAGTCGGTTGATCTCCGCGACCGCCCAGACCTCCCCGGCGCAGTCGGCGTACGCGGGCCCCCGCCAGAGCCCGAGTGCCGAGTCGAGGTCGACCAGGGCCGGCGCGGGACGTCCCGCCGCGAGCAGGCGTCCCGCCTCGCCGACCGCGGCCTCGAACCGTTCGGCGTCCACCGCTTCCGGCGCGGCCCGCAGCACGTACCCCGGTGCTTCGGTAATCAGGAGCCGGGGCGGCTGCCGGGGCGACCGGTCCGGCTCCAGGGCCCGGCGCAGGTCGGCCACGAAGGTCCGGATCGCGCCCAACGCGCCCTCCGGGGGCGCCTCCCACAGGTCGTCGACGAGCCGGTCCACCGGCACCACCCGGCCTCGGGCGATCAGCAACCGGGCCAGCACCGATCGCTGGCGCGGGCCCTTGAGCGGGACCGGGCCACGGTCGGTCGCGGCGGTCACCGGCCCGAGCACGCCGAAGGTCACCGCCGTGGCTGCCGTCGGCTGCCTGGTCATGGCACCAATCTAGGCGGGCCCGCGGGGACGCCCCGGCTCGTCGGCACTGATCGGACGCTGACCGGCTGCTGATCACCGGCGGGCAGGCTCGATGACGTACGACGGCGACGGGCCACCGCCCCAGCCAAGCCCCGCACACCAGGAAGGTTCTCCGTGGAGCCCAGGATCACCGGATTCGACTACCGGCGCGTCACCGTCGCCGACGGCGTGACGCTCAACGCCGCCGTCGGCGGCTCCGGCCGCCCGATCGTTCTGCTGCACGGCTTTCCGCAGACCCACCTCATGTGGCGGCACGTCGCGGCCGACCTGGCCGCCGACCACACGGTCATCTGCCCCGACCTGCGGGGCTACGGCGACAGCGACAAGCCCGACGACACCGACGGCGACGGGTACGCCAAGCGCACCATGGCCGCCGACATCGTGGCGCTGGCCGGTGCTCTCGGCCACGAACGTTTCGCGTTGGCCGGGCACGACCGGGGCGCCCTGGTCGCGTTCCGCGCCGGCCTCGACCACCCGGCGGCGATCAGCCACCTCGCCCTGCTCGACGTGCTGCCCACCCTCGACATGTGGGACGTGCTGCACGGCACCACCGCCGCCGTCGCGTTCCACCTGTACCTGATGGCACAGCCGCCCGGGCTGCCCGAGGAGCTGATCGGCGCCAGCCCGGACGCCTTCTTCGGCCACTTCCTGGACGTCTGGACCCGCGACGCGGACGCGCTGCCGGCCGAGGTGCGGGCCGCGTACCTGCGTGCTTCCCGGGCCGCGATCACCTCGATCGTCGCCGACTACCGGGCGTCCGCCGGGATCGACGTCACGCACGACAGCGCCGACCGGGCGGCCGGCCGTCAGTTGCGGATGCCGGTGTCCGTGCTGCAGCAGGACTGGGGCTCGGCGCTCGGCTACGACGGAGCCGGGTTGTGGCGGGCCTGGGCACCAGACCTGGCGCACGAGACGGTCACCTGCGGGCACTTCATGGCCGAGGAGGCCCCCGCCGACGTGGTCCGGGCGCTGCGCGCCCTGCTCACCCGGTAGGACGGGCCGACCGCTCAGGCACCACCCTGGTCGCGGAGCCGGCCGGTGAGTTCCCGCACCGCCGCTCGGAACTCCGGGTCGGACTCGGCCGGCTGGTGCCCCCGCAGCGGCGGCGGCCGGCGCGCCCCCGGCGGCGGCAGCACGTCCCGTGGGTCCCGCAGCCGCCGGTCCACTCGGCCGGCCGGGTCGTCCGTCGTCGGGGGCGGGTCGCCGGGCCGGTGGGCGGCGAAGACCCAGCCGCCGACCGGGTCGGTGTCCCGCCACAGGTTGAGCCACCGCCACCCGACCCGCTCCCCCACCTCGCGCAACACGCTGCCGTTGAGGTACGCCGGAAACAGCCGGGCGTACAGGCGGTCCATCGGGCACCCGTAGGTGAGCAGCGCGACCCGCTGCCGCACCTGCGGTGGCAGCCGCAGCACGGCGAGGGCGAGCAGCGCCGAGCCGTGGCTGTGCCCGGCGAGCAACACCCCGGCGTGCCGCTCGGCCAGGTAGGTGATCCGGTCGGCCAGCTCCGGCACGGCACGGTCGGCGTAGCTCGGGGGCGCGAACGGGTGGGCCGCCCGGGGCCAGAACGTGCCCAGGTCCCACAGCACCCCGACGTACCGGCGGAACCACGCCGCCCGGTAGGCGAACAGCCCACCCAACAGCAGGACGAGCACCACGCCGACGACGAGGTAGCTGCCCACCGCGAGGCTGACGGTGACGAACCCGGCCGGCAGCCCGAGAAGACGACGCGCCAACTCCTCCGGCTGACGGCCGGACAGACCCAGCACGCTGGTGGCCAGGCCGACCACCGCCAGCGCCGCGTACGCCACGGCGAGCAGTCCCACCCACTCCGTGAACCGTGCGCGGGCGATCGCCCTCGTCACCCGTCGGAGCTGCCCGGCGGCGGCCGGGGGCGCCGCCGGGAAGTCCCGGGCGGCGATGGCCGCGGCGGCCCGCCAGCGGCGGCGCCGCGTGAGCAGGGTCATCGCGCCGCACAGCAGCACCGCCCCGAGCACGTGGAGAAAGAACGCGAGGATCGCCCAGCGCGGCCCCAGCGGCGGCCCACCGGTGCTGCCGCCGTCGAGCAGGTCCTCGGCCCGGTAGACCAGATCGGCGGAGAGCGCCCCGGCCAGGCCGACCGCGACGGCCGCGATGACCGCCGCGCCCAGGCCGTGCGGCAGCGCGGAGCGCCGGTCTCCCCGACGGTGGTGCCACAGCACCAGCGCGAGCAGGGCGACCAGCAACGCCATCTGGGCGAGGAACGCCGTGGCGGCGATCCGATCGTGCCCGGGCAGCCCGGCCGCCGACGGCCAGCCGCGCCGGTCCAGGGCGACGGTGACGAGGGTGGCCACGGTCAGGCCGTACGCCGCCGCACGGGCGACGCCGGCAGCCCGGCCGGACATCCGCGCGGTCGCGGCCCGGTCCAGCAGCCCGGGAGCGCCGAGCAGGCCGACGCAGACGAGCAGCACCGCCCCGGTGACCGCAAGCAGCACGGTCGTCCAGGCCGTCCGGCCGTCATGGGTACGCGCGGCGAGCAGCACCAGGTCCAGCACCGCGAGCGCGGCGGCGACGTGGATCGCCCGGAGCCGTCCCACCAGAGGCTCGATGGTCCACAGCCGGTTGCCGGACGGACTGCTCCGGCGGGCGCCGAGGAGCACGAGCAACGCCACGGCGGCGAGCGGCAGCAGGGCCAGCGCGGCGAGGCGCTGCCCGACCGTCCGGCCGTCGAGCCCCGCCATCGCGGCGGCCGGGCACCGGGCCGAGCCGAGGCACCGCCAGGCGAACAGGTCGAGCGCGACACCCGTCATCGCCAACACGTACAGCACGGTCAGGTTGAGCGCGAGGAGCCGACACAGCACGGTCACCCCGGGACCGCTGCGCCGACCGACCGGCCGCATCCAGAGCGCCAGGTTGCTGAGCATGAACGGCAGGAGGAAGACCAGCGAGAGCGTCCGGGCCACGGTGCCCGAGGTCAGATCACCCCAGCGGTACGCCTCCAGCGTCACCCCGTCCGGGTCGCGGTCGTCGGGGTGGTCGGGCGCCGTGCGGTGAAAGCCACTGCTGCGGTCGCCGGCGACCTGCTGGACGTACGCCCGGTCGAGCACCCGTTCCGGTCCCGCCCCGGACACGCCGTGCACCCGCAACTCCACGATGTCGGGCCGCCCCTGCCCCATCGCCATCCTTCCCGGCCCCCAGGTGCCCTCGCCGCCCCAGTCGTACCACCCGGAGGGCCGGGCCCGGGCCGGTGTCGGTCAACCGGCGGGGCGGGCTACCCCGGTCGACCGGCGGCTGACCGCTCGGCGATCACGACCGAGATGCCGTCGAGGACACGTTGCAGGCCGAACTCGAAGGCGTACTCCGGCCCGTACGCGGCGCCGTGCTGCTGACCAGCCGCGGTGCCGACCCGGGCGGCGGTCGGGTAGCTGTCGGCCGTCAGGTACGTCTCCAGGAAGGGCGCGTGCGACTGCCACCACTGGCCGTCGGTCATGCCGGTCTCCCGCTCCAGGTCGACCACCTCGGACGCGGCACGCGCGGCACTCTTCACGTGCCCCAGGACGAGGGTGAGCACCGCGTCCATCTCCACGTCGGTGAGCCCGATGTCGGCGACCGCGCTGAGTTCGTGGTCGTACTTACCCAGCAGGTGGGGGCCGAGCACCGGTCGGGTCGTCTCGGCCCGCAGCATCCACGGATGACGCTGGTAGAGGGCGAGATTGTCCCGGGCGATCCGCTCCAGCCGGGCCCGCCAGTCACCGGCGACGGCGGGACGGGGCATCTCGCCGTACGCCGTGTCGATCATGACGTCGACGAGCTCGGCCTTGCCCGGCACGTAGGTGTAGACCGACATGGTGCCGACCCCCAGCGCCTCGCCGACCCGGCGCATGGTCAGCGCGTCGAGGCCCTCGGCGTCGGCCACGGCGATCGCGGCCCGGACGATCCGGTCGACGCTGAGCCCCGGCCCGGCGCTGCGGCTGGTCGGCTCCCGGGTGCGCCAGAGGATGGCCAGGCTGCGGGCCGGGTCCGCGGTCGCCTTGCGCTCACTCGCCATGGTGCGGCCATCCTAACGCCGCCCCGCCGGCCCGCCCGACGGTCAGCCGGCCGCCGTCAGTGGTCCCGCACACCGAGCCGCGACCGGGCTGATCACAGCGATTCGCGGTCGTCGGTCAGCGTCCGGCCGGCGGCCGCCGGCACCAGGTGTCGCACCTCCGGTTCCCCGTCGGCCAGCTCCCGGGCCCGCTCCTCGGCCTTGCGGTCCTCGCCGGTCAACCGGCCGCCGTGCTGGCGCAGGTGTTCGTCCCAGGACGGCACCAGGTACACCTCCACGAACCGGTCGGTGGTCTCGGCGGGCCGGAACAGCCCCCAGCGCATCGCGCCGGTCCGCTGCCGGGCGCCGCGCACCACGTCCATCGCCGACAGGAACCGCTGTGCCCGCTCCGACGCAACGGCGTACTCCACCACGACCAGCACCGGGCCCACCCGGGGATCCGGTTCCTGCGCCAGGTGCAGTTGCGGCCAGTAGGTCACCGGCTCCCGGTTGACCGACCGCAGGTCGGGCAGCGGCCAGATCTGACTGGTCACCGTGCCGATGAGCATCAACGCCGCCGCCACGAGGAAGGCGGCGACCAGTCCGACAAACTCGGCCACCACGCCCCAGAGGAGCGCGCCCGCCGCCTGCCCACCGGCGAAGAACACCTGGTAGACGGCCAACCCCCGGGCCCGGACCCAGCTGGGCAGGAAGAGCTGCATCTCGGCGTTCACGTTGGCCAGGACCGTCACCCAGGCCAACCCGGCGGGCAGCAGGGCGAGCAGCACCAGCGGCACCACCCGTACCGTGCCGACCACGGCCAGCGCGGCCGTGAACAGCACCCCGGCGACCAGCAGGAACTGGTTGGCCGACAGTCGGGTCCGGATGCCGGCCAGCAGCAGGCCACCCGCGATGGCTCCCACTCCGAGGGCGGCCAGCAGCAGGCCGTACCCACCGGAGCTGAGACCGAGCCGCCGGCTGGCCACCAGCGGCAGCAGCGCCCAGATCGAGCTGGCCGGGACCACGAAGACCAGCGCGCGGCGCAACAGCCGGCGTACGGACGGCGAGTGCCGCACATACCGTCCACCGGCGCGCAGCGCGGCGGTGAACCGCTCGGGCACCTCGACCGCGCGGGCGTTACTGGGCCGCCAGCGGACCAGGGCGTACGTGAAGATCAGGAACGCCACGGCGTTGAGCGCGAAGACCGGGGCGACACCGATCCGGGAGATCAGCACGCCGGCGACCGCCGGCCCGACCGCCCTCGCCATGTTCACACTGATCGAGCCCAGCGCGGACGCCGACCGCAGTTGGTCCTGCGGCACCAACTCCGGGATCACCGCCGCCCAGGCCGGCAGGGTGAGTGCCTGCCCGACCCCGAACGCGAAGGTGAGGGTGAGCAGCAGCGCCGGTGGCATCCGGTTGGTGAGGGTGAGCAGGGCCAGCACCACCGCCACCGCCACCAGGAAGAGCTGCACGGAGATCAGGAGGTGTCGGCGGTCGAAGCTGTCGGCCAGCACGCCGGCGGGCAGCGCCAGCAGCAACACCGGCAGGAGGCTGGCGGTCTGGACCAGGGCCACCAGGGTGGAGGCGTTGGAGTGGTGGATCAACAGCCACTGTGCGCCGACCGTCTGCATCCAGGTGCCGATGTTGGCGGCGAGCAGGGCCAGCCACAGGTTGCGGTAGACCGCCGTCCGCAACGGCGCCCACGCCGAGGCCGGACGGTCGGCGAGTCCGGCTGCGGCGCTCACCACCGCCCGTCCGCGCGCAGCACGCGCTCGCCGGACACGTAGAGATCGTCGGGCGCGAGCAGCAGCAGCCGGACGACCTCGGTGGCGACCTGCTCGGGCAGGGCGTACACCTCGTCCAGGAACTCGGCGCCGACCCGTTCCTGCAGGCGGGTCGGCATCGGCCCGGGATGCAGCTGCATCACCTTGACCTGGTTGCTGTGCTGGGCCTCGGCCAGCGAATCGACGAGGCTGTTGCCGTAGCTCTTGGTAGCCCGGTACAGCGGGATGCCGGGCCGGGGGGCGGCCAGCGCCAGCGCGCCGATGTACACGACGTTCCCGTAGCCCTGCCGGTGCAGGTGCTCCAGCACCTCCCGCAGCAGGTAGGTGAGGCCCAGTACGTTGATCTCCACGGCCCGCCGGATGTGCTCCACGGGAAGGTCCATCAGGTCCCCGCCGGCCCACATCGACGCGCAGGCGGCCACGCCGTCGATCGTCTCGTACCGGTCCACCACCTCGGCGAACGCGTCTCGGACCTGCTCGTGGGAGGACACGTCGCAGACCGCGCCGGCACATCCCAACTCGTCGGTCGCCGCAGCGACCTCGGCCGGTACGTCGCCGAGCACCACGACCCGGTGCTCGTTGACCAGCAGCCGGGCGACCGCGAGGCCGAGCCCGCTGGTACCGCCGACCACCACGAAGGTTCTGGCACCCATGTCTCTCCTGCCGCCGCCAGCACAGGTCACGCGGGTCGCGTGCCGCCCGGTCCTTCCCGTTTGCGGCCGGGCCACACCCGTCTCGTCGCGACCGCCACGGTCGGTGTCCGGGTGGTGGGGGTAGGGCTGGGCATACCTCGGAAGTGGATCTGTTCGGCTGGGTCGGCCCGGGTGCCGGCGATTAGCGTCTGCGGCATGACCCCGGAACCTCCCCGCCACCTGGCCGAGGCGCTGCGCCGCCCCCGCTGGTTGATCTCCTCCTGGCCCTGGCGCGCGCTGGTCTACCTGCTCAGCACCGTGCCGATCGCCGGCGTACTCAGCGTCGGGCTGCTCGTCGTCGGCGCACCCCTGTTGGCGGCCGTCAACGGCGTGCGGCAGGGCCGACCGCCGGGGATCGCGCTGATGCTGTTCCTGGCCGTCGCCAGCCTCACCCTGCTGGCGCTGGCACCGATCGCGAGCTTCCCGCTGGCCGCCGTCGAGCGGTGGCGGCTCGGCCTCGTGGACGGCCGGGAACTGCCCGCCTCGCCGTGGCCGGGCCTGGCCGCCCGCTACCGCACCGCCGCCGGCTGGCGGGAGGTGGCGTACGCGTTCTGGCTGGGCGGGATCGTGCCGATCGCGTACTGGGTGCTCCTGCTGCTGGTGCTGCTCGACCTCGGGATGGTCACCAGCCCCTGGCTGGCCGGCGACGCCCACCAGCCCGTCGTGATCTGGCGGACGGTGCACACGCCCGGTGAGGCCATCCCGTACGCGATCGCGGGTGTGCTGCTCATCCCGGTGCTCTGCTACGCGGCCGGGCTGCTCGCCGCCGTCCAGGCCGCCGTGGCCCGACGGCTGCTGGCCTGGCCGGTGGACGCGGCGGCGCTGCGCGAGGTCGCCCGGTCCCGGACCCGGCTGGTCGGCGCATACGAGGCCGAACGGCGGCGGATCGAACGCGACGTGCACGACGGCGCACAACCCCGACTGACCAGTCTCACCCTTCAGCTGGGCCTGGCCCGGCTGGACGTGCCCGAGGACTCCCCCGCCGCCCGGCCGCTGGCCGTGGCCCACGACCAGGCGAAGGGGCTGATGGTGATGCTCCGGCAGTTGGTGCACGGCATCCGGCCGCAGAGCCTCACCGACCTGGGCCTGGCCGGCGCGGTCCGGGAGTTGGCCGACGCGGCCACCCTTCCGGTGACCGTACGCGCCGACCTCCACGGCGAGCTGCCGGAGATCGTCGAGACCACGGCCTACTTCGTGGTCTCCGAGGCGCTGGGCAACGTCGCCCGGCACGCCGAGGCTACCCGCGCGGAGGTGCACCTCTCCCGGGCCGGTCAGGATCTCGTCGTCGAGGTCGCCGACGACGGCCGCGGTGGTGCCGACCCGGCCCGGGGCACCGGCCTCACCGGGCTCGCCGACCGGGTTGCCGCCGCCGACGGCCGGCTGCTGCTGGCCAGCCCGCCCGGCGGGCCCACCCTGGTCCGGGTGGAGCTGCCATGCCGTCCGTGACCCGGGTCGTCGTCGCCGAGGACGAGGTGCTGCTGCGCGAGGGCCTGGTGGCGCTGCTGACCCGCTTCGACTTCGCGGTGTGCGCGGCCGTCGGCTCGGCGTCGGAGCTGCTGGAGGCGGCCCGCGTACACCAGCCGGACCTGGTGCTGACCGACATCCGGATGCCGCCCGGCCGGCGGGACGACGGGCTGCGCGCGGCGGTCGAGCTGCGCACCGAGCGGCCGCAGCTCCCGGTCGTGGTGCTCAGCCAGTACGTGCAGACCGGGTACGCGGCGGCGCTGCTGGACAGCGGCGACGGCCAGCGGGTGGGCTACCTGCTCAAGGACCGGGTGGCGGAGGTCACCGAGTTCGTCGACACGCTGCGTCGGGTCACGGCCGGTGGCACCGCCATCGACCCGGACGTGGTCCGGCAGTTGCTGCACCGGCCCCGCGACCCGCTCGCGGCACTCTCCGCCCGGGAACGCGAGGTGCTGGCGCTCCTGGCGGAGGGCCGGTCCAACGCCTCGATCGCCGCGCGCCTGTACGTCACCGAGGCGGCGGTCGGCAAGCACGTCGGCAACATCCTGCTGAAGCTCGACCTACCGCCCAGCGACGACACCAACCGTCGGGTGCTCGCGGTGCTCACCTACCTACGGGCCGATCCCGGCGGGGCGTAGATTCGACCGCCAGGACCGCCGTCACCTGGGCGCGGACCACAACGACGGGAGTTACGGCATGGCGGAGGCACTGCGGGTCGGTCTGCTGGGATACGGGCTGGCCGGTCGGGTGTTCCACGCCCCGCTGATCGCCGCCACACCCGGGCTGCGGCTGGACGCGATCATGACCCGCGATCCGCAGCGGCGCGAGCAGGCCCGGCAGCAGCACCCGGAGGCCCGCCTGGTCGACGACGCCGAGGAGCTGTGGCGTACGCCGGACGCGCTCGACCTGGTCGTCGTGGCCACGCCGAACCGGCAGCACGTGCCGATGGCCCGGGCCGCGATCGCCGCCGGCCTGCCGGTCGTCGTCGACAAGCCGCTCGCCGCGACCACGGCGGAGGGCCGCGCGTTGGTCGAGGAGGCGACCGAGCGGGGAGTGCCGCTGACGGTGTTCCAGAACCGGCGCTGGGACGGCGACTTCCTGACCGTCCGCCGGCTGGTCGACGCGGGCGAGCTGGGCCGGGTGACCCGCTTCGAGTCCCGGTTCGAGCGCTGGCGCCCGGCGATCAAGGCGGGCTGGCGCGAGAGCGACCGTCCCGGCGAGGCGGGCGGCGCCCTCTACGACCTGGGCGCCCACCTCATCGACCAGGCGGTGCAGCTGTTCGGCCCGGTCGACCGGGTGTACGCCGAGGTGGACCGCCGCCGACCGGACGCCCTGGTCGACGACGACGCGTTCGTGGCGTTGACCCACGCCAACGGGGTCCGCTCGCACCTGTGGATGAGCGCGGTGACCGGGCAGCTCGGGCCGCGGCTGCGGGTGCTGGGCGACCGGGCCGCGTACACCAGCTATGGGTTGGACGTGCAGGAGGCGGCACTGCACGACGGTGGCCGGCCGGACCAGGAGGGCTGGGGCGAGGTCCCGCCGGAGCGGTACGGCCAGCTCGGCGTCGACGGTGACCTGCGTCCGGTACGCACGGAAGCCGGCTCGTACCAGAGCTTCTACCAGCAGGTCGAAGCGGCGCTGCGGAACGGCGCACCGATGCCGGTGGACCCGTCGGACTCGGTCGCCACCGTCGAGTTGATCGAGCTGGCGCACCGGTCGGCCGTCGAGGGCACGGTGCTCCCGGTCTCCGCGTGACCCGCAGCGGCCCGCTCGAGCGGGCGCCGGGACCGACCCCGGCACGCGTCCTTTGCTCTGCTTCACCCCACGCAACAGCCGGGACCGTTTTCTGTTGCGTCCGTTGAAGCAGAGCAAAGGGGGCAACACGATGGCGTCGTGTCGCCCGGATCGGTCCTAGCCGGCGTCCTGCCCGGTGCGCGCGTCGTCGGTCAGCGCGTCGTCCGGCACTCGGGCGTCGTCGTCGGTCAGTGCGTCGTCGTCGGACCGGCTGGTGAGCTTGGCGAGCTGGCGCTCGGCCCTCCGCACCTCTTCGTCGATCTTGGGATTGTCCTCGTCGGGACCCTGCGACATGGCCGACCTCCATCGGACGCGAACCTGCCTGCAGCGGGTGTACCCCGCGTAACGCGAGGAACACGGGCAGACGGCTCGGCCTGGATCAGTGTGTCGTCAGTAGTTGATCGGACCCGGTCGCCCTCGGTGGGGAGGCTGAGCGCCGGGCCGGCCGGCGACCGCAACGGGCTGGAGCCCAGGAGCGTTGCCGGCCCGGCCCGGTGCCGGATCAGCGCTTCAGTTCGCGCCAGGAAGGGTGGGTGCCGCGCCAGGCGTCGGCGAGGATGGCCGCCGAGGCCCGGCTGGGGCACTGCTGCACCCGCTCGCGGCCCGACGCGCCACCGATCTGCGCGCGAACCTCCCAACCATCTCCGTCAGTACGGATGTACACGTCCCGACGCCCGCGCGGGGTCGTGTCCCCGTTCCACCAGTGCTCCTCCACCATCATTCGCCGACCGTATAGCAATTCTTCGGCCGGGGGTACGGCGCAGGTGGGCCGGTACTGGGGCGATAGCCGCAATTCAGTCACACTTCGGGCCACCCGGCCGACAGGGAGGAACCGCCGAGGCGATTCCTCCCTGTGCTGAGCGACGGATCAGCCGATGGATCAGATGTTGTTGAACACACCCGCCAGGGCGTTGGCCAACTTGTCCTGCCCCGACGGGCTCGGGTGCGGCGAGCCACCCTCTGCGGTGACCTGGATGTCACCCGGGGTGAACGGCGGCGGGAGCGCCACCCGGACGGCCGGGTCGAACGGCACGCCGAGCTGGATGGCCCAGTTGAGATCACTGATCACGCCCCGTACGGTGCCCACCCAGAGCGGATCGATCAGCGGTTGCAGCATCGACACCGGCTGCGGTGGGATGTACGACAGCAGCGCCTCCGGCAGATGCGTCCTGAGCTGCATCCAGCCGTAGTTGCCGATGTCGATGTTGGCCGGCGTGATGTCGTAGTAGAGCATCCACACCACCTTGTCCGCCCCCGCCGCGAGCAACGAGTTGACGATCGCCGTGGCGTCGGCCGTGACGCCGGCGTACTGGCTCGGGCCGTCGTAGCGTGGCACCCCGACGTTGATGTAGTAGTCCTCGCCGACGGGCAGGTCGAGCCAGAAGTTACAGCCGCCACCATTCGTGATGATGCCGCCCTTGCCGCCCGGGGAAGCCCACTCGAAGCGGAACAGGCCGGTGGGGTTGAGGCTCTCCGCCGCGAACTCGTACGCGCGGCACTTGGCCAGCCGGGTCAACACCGTGGTCCAGTTGGTGTTGTTCACTCCGCCGGTGGTCACGTGGTACGCGTCGTGCTTGTCGCTCTTGGCCTTGGCGATCCGGGCCGTGGCGAGGCCGAGCGGGCTGGCCACCCGGGCCCACGCGTTGCCGCACGCGTCGGGCCCGGCTCGGCCGGAGATGATGTCGCCGGTGCCGTAGCCGGTGCGCGCGTAGTTGTCGTAGTCGACGATGCTGCCGTTCATGTCGAAGTAGCGCCGGGCGTAGCTGTAGACGCCGTTGTTGCCGGGCATGCCCCGGTCGTCGAAGGAGGTGTTCGGGCAGCCGGGGCCCATGAACCCGTAGCCGAACTGGTGGTGCGACGAGCTGACCGAATCACCGGTGACGGTGAGCACCGTATCGTCCTCGACCGTCTGCACCTCGCGGCAGCGGATCCGGTCCTTGTTCGCGTCCACAAGGGTGGCGTTGCCGTTCACCGCCGGGCAGCCGGTCGGCGGCGGGGGTGGCGGCGAGGTCGGCCCCCCAGGCCCATCGGGCGGATCGCCCGGGTCGGTCGGGTCGGTCGGCTCGTCGGAGCCGCTGGGCGACGCCGATGCGCTCTCGGACGGGGACGCGCTGTCCGAGGGCGACGCGCTGCCCGACGGGGACGAACTCTCCGACGGGGACGCGCTGTCCGACGGCGACGCGCTCTCGGACGGGGACGCGCTGTCCGACGGCGACGCGCTGTCGGACGGCGACGCGCTCTCGGACGGGGACGCGCTGTCCGACGGCGACGCGCTCTCCGACGGGGACGCACTGTCCGACGGCGACGCGCTCTCCGACGGGGACGCACTGTCCGACGGCGACGCGCTCTCCGACGGCGATGCGCTGTCCGACGGGGACGCGCTGCCCGAGGGCGACGTGCTGTCCGAGGGGCAGGGCGTACCGGAGGGCGAGGCCGTCGAGGTGGGGGCCGTGCCGGTCGGTTCGGGTGCGGTCTCGGTGGCGACCGGAGCACGCTCGGCGACCGGACGGAACGTGTCCGGCGGCCGGGTCTCGTGCGTGGGTGACGCCGGGGTCGACGCGGACGGCGACGCGCTCGGGTCGGGGCAGTCCTCGGCCGCCTCCGCATTCTGGGTACGGATCTGCGCGAGTCGGGCCTCGACCTCGACCGGGAGCTTCGCGCCCGGTTTGACGCAGGGATCGAGCAGCCAGGTCGTGCCCTCCAACTCCCGCGTGCACGGGGGCGCCTGGTACGACACCGCCTCGGGCTTGGCCGCCGCCGGAGGTGGAGCGTCGTTCGCGGTCGGGGCGATCACGGCGGTCAGCACCGCCACCGCCACCGCCACCCCGGCGGCGAAGAAGGCATTGTGGATATGTGGTGACCTGGTGGGTCGCGGGCCTGGAGGCCCGCTCGGGTCAAGGTGGGTCATGCCGTCCTCCAGGGACTGATGTGCACCGGTAGGTGTTACCGCACGGTAGGCAGGGGTGCGGTAACCCGGTAGATCAGTCGCGCTTACCTAGTGTCGAGGACGGATCGCACCCAGTGACCTGTCCGACGTACCGTCGGGGCCGTCGTGGCCGAGCACAACGGCGAGTTCACGGCGGTTGCGCACGCCCAGCTTGGCGAACACCCGGGCCAGGTTGTTGTTGACCGTGTGGACCGAGAGCCCCAGCCGGTCGGCGATGCTGCGGCTCGGCAGGGTCACGGCGAGCATCGCCACGTCCCGCTCCCGCCGGGTCAGCGACGCCTGTTCGGCGCCGGGAGCGGTCGAGGTGAGCAGCGGCGTACGGGCCGGCGCGCAGGCCCGCGCCAGCGTCGCGGCCCGCTGGGCCACCGCAAGCCGTGGCCGGCCCCGACGGGCGTACGCCTGGGCGGCCGCACCGAGCGCCTCGGCGGCGAGCAGGGTGTGCCCACGGGCGACGAGATCGTCCGCGGCCGTCTCCAGGGTCGGCCCGTCCTCGCGGATCAGCCCACCCGCCGCGGAGGCGAGCGTCGACGCCAGCCCGCCCAACCGGTCGGCGAGGCCCACCAGCCGGTCCCACACCGACTCCGGCGCGCCCAGCCGCGCGCACTCGTAGAGCGCTACCGCCTCGATGGTGGGTTGTTCACTGCCCCGGGCCAGGTCGGCGGCGTGCCGGGCGGTACGAGTCGCCGCGGTGAGGTCGCCCTCGGCCACCTCCACCCAGGCCCGGTTCAGCTCCACCCAGGAGTGGAAGATCCGGTTAGCGGTCCGCTCCCGGGCGTCGGCGGCGGCCAGCCAGCGGCGGGCGCCGGGCAGGTCACCGAGGAGCGCGCGGACGCCGGCCAGCTCGGCCCAGTACGTCCGCACCAGGTGGTACTGGTCGTTCTCCTCGACCAGCGCGATGGCCTCGCGCAGGTCCGCCTCGGCGGCGTCGAGCCGCCCCTGCGCCTTGGCGATGATCCCCCGGAACCCGGCCCACACAGCGACCATCCCCCGCGCGTCGCTGGGCACCGCGGCGCGGTAGCCGTGGTCGGCCAGCTCGGCGGCCCCGGCCAGCTCGCCCGCCGCGTACCGGGCGTAGCAGAGGCCCAGCCCGACCTGGGCCTCGTTCCACGGCATGGGTTCCGGTTCGGCGGCGAGCACCGCCCGACCCCGCTCGGCCAGCTCCTCGGCGAGCCCGAGCCGGCCGAGCATCCCGGCCGCCGAGGCGGCGCCCATGGTCGCCCAGCTCGCCGCGCGGACGCCGGTGTCGGCCCGGGCCAGCACGGCCTGACCGACGTCCAGCGCCGCCTGGCAACGGCCGTCGTAGAACAGCACCCACGACCGGGTGGCCTCGGTCAGGTCGTGGCCCGGCGAGTCGGCCGGCACCACCCGCAGCGTCTCGTGCGCCTCGTCGATCCGGTCGAGGCCCCAGTAGAGCAGCCCGGCACGGGTGATCGCCCAGATCGCCAGGCGCTTACTGCCTGTCGGCGGAGCGGGCGGAAGCATGTCGAACGCCTCCTGGCTGCGGGCCTGGTACTGCAGCACCCGGGCCAGCAGCCATTGCGCCTCCCAGCCCTGTCCGGCGTCGTACGCCGTCCGGGCCAGCCGTTCGGCCAGGTCGATGTCGTACCGGTCGATCGCCTGCCGTGCGGCGGCCAGCGCGATGGCCGGGTGTCGGATGCTGCCCGAGCGCAGCTGCCACACCCCGGCGACCAGCGCGTCGTCCCGGCGGCGCAGTGGCATGCTGGCCAGTACGTCGGCGAGCTGGCCGAACACCGTACGGGACCGGCTGGCCGGCATGCTGGCCCGCAGCGCCTCGCCGTAGAGCGGATGCGCCATCCGCAGCGCGGTCCGGGCACCGGAGCGTTCGGCGACCGCCATGCCGCTGCGCTCGGCGGCCTCGATGGCGGCCGGGTCGGCGACGCGTTCCAGCAGGGTGAGGGAGAGCGGCTCGCCGCAGGCCACCACCTCCAGCACCTGGCGGGCGGCCGGTTCCAGTGCCCGCAGCCGGGCACTGACCAGCTCGGCCAGTCGAGGGCTGCCCGACGCGGTGCCACGCCAGCGCCAGACCCCCCGCGCCTCGCGCAACCCGCCGGTGTCCAGCGCGTCGGCCAGCAGCTCCCGTAGCAGCAGCGGGTTGCCGTCGGCGAGCTGCCGCAGCCGTCGGCGGCTGATCGCGTCGAGCGGCCCCGGCGCGGCCTCGTCCAACAGGTGGTCCACCGCCGTCGCCGGCAGCGGCCGGACCTCCATCCGCCGGCCGGACCCGGTCCACAGTGAGGTGAGGGCGTCGGAGAGCGGTTCACCGGCTCGGACCGTCGCCACCGCCACCGCCAGGCCGTGCACGGCGAGCTGGTGCAGCAGCCCGGCCGAGGGCTCGTCCAGCAGGTGCGCGTCGTCGATACCGATCAGCACGGGTCGGCCGCCGCCGCGCCGGGCGAAGTCACGTTCGACGGTGACGACCAGCCCCACCGGGTCGGCGCGTGGTCGGGTCGGCGCGGGGATCAGGTGCGAGACCGCGCCGAACGGAATCGACCGGGCCGCACCGGTCGCGGAGACCCAGTGGCACTCCACGCCGTCCTCGGCAGCCCGGGTCAGCGCCTCGCGCAGCAGCCGGGTCTTGCCCACCCCGGCGTCACCGACCAGCACCAGCCCGGGCAGGTGCGCCGACACGACGGCCTCGATGGTCTTCAGCTCGTCGTCGCGGCCGACGAGTGTCCATTCGCCACGTCCCGACATGCCGACCCTCACCTCGCCCTCGGGGCAGCCCCACCGTCCACCCTATGGGCTCATCCGGTGCTCCCGCTCGACGAAGGTCGATGGCCGCCGCGGTCGGCGCCTAGCCCGCGGTGGTGAGCAGGTAGTCGTCGGCCTCGGGGCTCCACCGCAGGTCGACCACGTCACTGGTGGCGGCGGCCTTGCAGAATTGGAGGAAGCTGCGGTAGCCGAGCTTCTTCTCGCTGAAGTCGGGCCGGGCCCGGCGGAGCTGGTTCTTCAACCCGGAGAGCGCCACCGGGTTGCCGGCGCTGCCGAGGTCCGCCACCACGCCGCGGAGCAGACCGAAGGCCACCTCCCGGTCACCGTGCTCGGGGAGCGAGACCTCCGGGTCGCCCTTGGCGGGGCCCTCGGCCAACTCGATCACGTCCTGCCCAGCGAGGTGGCGCAGCAGCTCCCCGAAGGTGCGGAAGCCGTAGTCGGACTCGCTGAACGTCGGGTCCTTGCGCAGCAGGGTGCGCTTGAGTCGGGAGGCCGTGACCTCGCCGCTGGCGCTGCCCTGCAGCCCGGCCACCGTCTGGGCGACCTGCACGGCGAGGGCGTCCACGTCCCGACCGGCCTCCTCCCCCGTCGGCCGCTCCTCCTCTGGCTCCGGCTCACGCTCCGGCGGTCGCTGCTCCGGGCCGGCCTGCCGTGCCGGTCGGACGCGCTGACTGCGGGTCGGCGGGATGTCCAGACCCTCCAGCCGGTCGTAGTAGAGGAACTCGTCGCAGGCCGGCGGGAGCAGCGCCGAGGTCGACCCCTCGACCCCGACACCGATGACCCGCTTGTTGAGCTCGCGCAGCTTGTGCACCAGCGGAGTGAAGTCGCTGTCACCGCTGCAGATCACGAAGGTCGAGATGTAGTCGCGCTCGAAGGCCAATTCGATCGCGTCCACGGCCATCTTGATGTCGGCCGCGTTCTTGCGGGAGGCGCCCATCCGCTGCGGGATCTCGATCAGCTCGACGTGGGACCGGGTGAGCATCCGGCGATCCTCGTCGAAGTACGACCAGTCGGCGTACGCCCGACGGACGACCACCCGCCCTCGTTCGGCCAACGCGTCGGCGATCGGACGAAAGTCGAAAGCCGCGCCGCCACGGTGGTCGCGGGCCCCCAGCGCGAGGTTCTCGTAGTCGAGGAAAAGGGCGATCCGGTCTTCTTGATCCACGCCGGTCAGCCTACGCCCGACCTGAGCTGGGCAGGTGCAGACGACGCGCGCCACCTGGGTCCAATAGCCGTTCAGTTCTTGCGGCCTCTTTGTCGTTTATTTTCGTTACTCGATTGGTGTCTTGCAGCGCGGTGTTCGGTGCTGCATCATGCAGATCAATGCCGGGCGTCGCGGAAGCGCCGGGCGGACCTCCCACCACCATCAATGAGGAGTGTCACCGATGTTTCGGAGCATCATGCCGGCGCGGGGGCGTCCAGGCCGGACGGTCGCCAGCACACTTGCCCTCACGACCGCCATCACCACGCTGGTCGCCGGGCCCGCCGTGGCCGTCGCCGGCCCAGCCGCGCCCGTCGGCGCGGCACCGGTGGTCACCCGGGCCGCCCTCGATCCGGCGCTGGTCGCCGGGCGCGGCGCCGACGTCGACTTCGTCGAGCAGGAGGCGGAGAACGCCCGCACCACCGGCGAGGTCATCGGCCCGGACCGGACCGCGTACACGCTGCCGGCGGAAGCCTCCGGCCGCCGGGCGGTCCGGCTCACCCCCGGGGAGTACGTGGAGTTCGTCCTGCCCAGCGCGGCGAACGCGATCAACGTGCGGTACAGCATCCCGGACGCGCCGCAGGGCGGCGGGATCACCGCGCCGCTGGGGGTCGCGGTCAACGGTAGGCACGTCCGCAGCATGACGCTGACGTCGCAGTACTCGTGGCTCTACAACCAGTACCCGTTCTCCAACGACCCGACGGCCGGGCTGCTGCACCCCGACTGGTGGATCACCGAGTGCTCGTGCGTGCCGTCGGCCACCACCCCGTACCCGACCATCAGCACGCCGTTCCGGCCCACCCACTTCTACGACGAGCAGCGACTCCTGCTCGGGCGCACCTACCGGGCCGGCGACCGGATCCGGCTCACCGCGCCGGCCGGTAGTGCCGCCGCCTGGACCGTCATCGACCTGCTCGACTCCGAGCTGGTCGCACCGCCGCACGTCCGGCTGCTCGCGGCGAACGTGCTGGCCTTCGGCGCCGACCCCACCGGCCGACGGGACTCCGCGGCGGCCCTGGAGCGGGCCATCGCCTTCGCCAAGCGCGCACACCTGAAGGTGTACATCCCGCCGGGCACCTACCAGGTCAACCGGCACATCATCGTCGACGACGTGACCATCGAGGGCGCCGGCAGCTGGTACACGATCATCAAGGGCCGCGAGGTCGCCCTGCCGACGCCGGCACCGGACGGCTCGGTGCACACCGGGGTCGGCTTCTACGGTCGCGACGCCGCGGACGGCGGCAGCCACAACGTGCACCTGTCCGGCTTCGCCATCGAGGGCGACGTACGGGAGCGCATCGACACCGACCAGGTCAACGGGATCGGCGGGGCGCTGAGCGACTCCACCATCGACGGGCTCTACCTGCACCACACCAAGGTGGGTCTGTGGTTCGACGGGCCGATGACGAACGTGCGCGTCACCAACAACATCATCGTCGACCAGATCGCGGACGCGCTCAACTTCCACATCGGCGTCACCGACTCGCTCGTCGCGCACAACTTCGTCCGCAACACCGGCGACGACGGCCTGGCGATGTGGTCGGAGACGACGGCCAACGCGCGGAACACGTTCGACCACAACACCGTGCAGTCCCCGACGCTGGCCAACGGGATCGCCATCTACGGCGGCACGGACAACACCGTCTCGCACAACCTCATCGCCGACCCGGTCCGTGAGGGCAGCGGCATCCACGTGGGGGCCCGCTTCGGCGCGCTACCGTTCGCCGGTCGCCTGGACATCACCAACAACACCACCGCCCGCGCGGGCACGTACGAGCTGAACTGGAACATCGGGCTCGGCGCCATCTGGTTCTTCGCGCTGGACAGGAGCATCGACGCGACCATCGAGGTGGTCGGCGACGCGTACCTGGACAACACCTACAACGCGATCATGCTGGTCAGCGACTGGCCGGTGAAGGATCTGTACTCGATCAACAACGTGCGGTTCCGGGACATCCGGGTCGACGGCACCGGGACCTCGGTGGTCAGCGCACGCGCCGCCGGGTCGGCCTCGTTCGCCAACGTGGACGCCCGCAACGTGGGGGCGGTCGGCGTCAACAACTGCGGGTCGTTCCACTTCACCCCGGCCGGTTCGGAGTTCGCGCTGACCGACCTCGGCGGCAACGACGGAGGCTGGCTGGCCCCGTGGCTGCTGCCGAACACCATCACCTGCGACGACCGGCCGCCGGTCTCGCCGCCACCGCCTCCGGCTCAGTGGTGAACGCGGCGGGCGGCCCGACCTGGTCGGGCCGCCCGCCGCCGTGTGTCCCGTGACGCGACGTCAGCGCACCCGGGCGTACGCCAGCGGCACGGCCGTCGGCTGACCCTTCCAGGTGCCGCTCAGGTTGGCTCCCTCGGCCCCGACCGCCCCCTCGACGGGTCGACGGACGACGACCAGCTCGACGGCGTCGGTGATGATCAGCGCGGCGTCTCCGTCGACCACTCGCCGAACGGGCCCGACCACGGGCATCCCGGCATCCCCGGCGCCGCTGCCGGCGATCGTCATGTTCTGCTCGCGCGGTTCGCGCCGACCGTCGACCTCGAAGTACTCCTCCGCCTGACCCGCGCCGCCGAGGATCGCGTGCGCCAGGACCGCCGCGTACACCGGGTCGGCGGTGCCGTCGTACACCCAGCGTGGGCCGAGCACCGCGTGGTCGGTGGTGCCGACCAGCCACTCGTCGGCGCCGTCGAGGGGCGCGCCACGGTAGGTCAGCGGCACCTGGTGGACCGGCCCGTCGGCGACGCCGACGAGGATCGTCTCGAGGCCGACCTCGCCCGCCGGGTCGTCGAAGCGGTAGGAGCCCCGGGTCACCACGTCGGCGTCGGCCGGCCCCTGGTACCAGGGTCGACCCGGCAGCCAGCTCGCCAGCAGTTCCAACTTCGAGGGGCGCAGCGTCGCCCGGTGCAGCAGTGCCATGCCGGCCAGCCTAGGGACGACCGGCCGGTCGCCCGATCCCGGGTCAGGCCGCTCCCGGGATGTGCAGGAGGCCGGCGGACGCGGCCGGCGGCGCCGGCCGACGCGTCAGAGGCCCGTGCACGGGTTGCCGCCCAGCGCGCAGCCCTCCGGTTCCCGGGCCTTCGGTCGGCTGTCGCGGACGTCGAAGCGGAACGTCTGCGACTTGCCCGCCGGCACGGCCGGGCCGGTGAAGGTGATCGCCTGGCCGTCCTTCCGCCAGTCGGCGCCGTCGACGTCGTCGATGCTGCTGCCGTCGGCGAGGGTGACCACCACGGCCCAGTTCGCCGCCGGCGCGCCGCCCGGGTTGTCGATCACCACCTCGCCCGTGTAGCCGAACAGCCGGGTGGAGTCGGTGTCGTAGCGGGCGACGAGCGGCGGCGGTGGCGGGGCCGGCGTGGCAGTCTTCGACGGCTTCGCCGTCGGGGTCCGGCTCGGGCGGGCGGTCGGGGAGGCGGTGGTTCGTGAGGGGCGCGGCGAGGCCGTCGCCTTCGGCGTACCGGTGGACCCGGTGGCCGTGACGCTCGGCAGCGGCTGAGCGGCCGGAGGGGCGGCATGGTTCGACTCACCCGGCAGCGTGGCCCACGCCGCCAGCCCCGCGACCAGCACGGCCGCCGCGGCCGCCGCGACGATGAGGCGGCGTCGACGGGGAGCCCGAGCGGGGTTGCGGAACGCGCCGACCAGCGGCAGCTCGGCCGTCAGGCCACCCTCTCCCCGGCGCAGGTCGACCTGCTGGAAGGCGAGCCAGTCGAGAATGGCCGGCAGTCGCACGGTCAGCGCCTGCCGGAGCTGCTGCTCGCGCAGTTCACGTTGCTCGGCGGGCCAGGAGCCGTGGCTCGTGACCTCACGGATCTCCAGCCGGCAGCCCTGGCTGGTGGCGGTGACGGTGCAGGTCAGCTCGGTGAGCCGACCGGCCTCGTCGCAGCGCATCGCCAGCAGCTCCGGCACCTGCCGCTCGGTCACCTCGACCTCGACGTTGGTGTCGAAGCCCGGCAGACCCGCCGTGTGCAACAGCAGCCGGTCCGGCACGCCGGCGACCATCTCGGCCTCGGCGAACCACCGACCGAGCAGCCCCAGATCCGTCAATGCGAGCCAGACCCGGTCGGTCGGGTGGGACAGGTCGACCTGCGCGCCGATCTCGATCACGGCGCGACTCTACGGGCTTCGCGCCGCGTCCGTCCCGCACGGGACCCCTGCCGGTCCGGGCCGGGGTCGATGGCCTGGTCAGCCCCAGCGGGTCGACCGCTCGGCCGCCGCCGCCAGGACGGCCCGAGCGCTGGCGGTCACCTCGGCGACCACCTGGCCCGCCGGCACGTCCCGGGCGAGCGGATGGGCCTGGCCGGCCCACAGGTTCGCCGTCGAGGCGTCCTCGTCGCGTCGGGCGGCGGCGAGCAGCGGCCGGGTCAGGTGCAGCACCTGCGGGTAGCCGGCCGGCGCCACCGCGTCGTGCCGGAGCAGGAAGTCGTTGACGACGGCACGCGCCCGCTTGCCGGTGTACGCCCGGGTCAGCGCGGTCGGCGCCCCGCTGGCCACCGCCGCCCGGTGCAGCGACGAACTCCCCGCCTCCGGACAGCGCAGGAACGCCGTGCCGAGCTGCGCGGCGGCGGCACCGGCGGCCAGTACGGCCGCCACCGCGGCACCGTCGGTGATGCCGCCGGCGGCCACCAGCGGCCGGCCGCACTCCGCGGCGAGCCGAAGCAGCGGCAGCAGCCCGTAATCGTCGTCGTCGGGCAGCCCGCCGCGATGCCCACCGGCCTCGACACCCTGCACCACCACGGCGTCCACGCCGAGCTCGACGGCGGCCGTGACCGCGGCGGGACGGGTGACCGTGGCCCACACCTCGGTGCCCCGCTCGCGCAGGGCGGCCACCGCGGCCCGGTCGGGCAGGCCGAAGACGAAGGACACCACCGGGACCGGGTCCGCGAGCAGGGCGGCCAGCTTGTCCGGGTACCCGTCGTCTCCGCCGGACGGTTCACCCAGGGTGACGGCGCGCCGCCGGGCCTCCGGGGCGAGGCGGTCGGCGTACGCCCGGATGGCTGCCTCGTCGACGGTGCCGGCGTCGGGCAGGAAGAGGTTGACCCCGAACGGGCGGTCGCTACTCGCGCGGACCTCGGCGACGTCGGCGACCAGTCGGTCGACGCCGATCATCCCGGCGGCCAGGAAACCCAGCCCGCCGGCGGCGGAGACGGCCGTCACGAGCGCCGGAGTGGACGGGCCACCGGCCATCGGAGCGGCGACGACAGGGCAGCGCAGCGTGGACAGGACGGACATCCGCTCATCCTGCCGTACCGCGCCGAGGGCTCGGGCCGCACCGTGGCCGGCGACACGGCGATCCGCTGCGTACCCGATCGGTCAGCGTCGGGCCGAGCGCCGCCACGCCAGGACGCCGGCAAGCCCGACCAGCGCCAGCAGCGTCCCGCCGCCCGCGGCGGCCACCGGCCACATCCGGTCCCGCGCGTCGCTCGCGTCCGCTGGTGCCGGACGGGTCGCGGTGGACGTCGACGGGACCGGGGTGGTGGGCTCCGCCGGGCGCGAGGTGGTGGCCGTCGCCGTGGT
Organism: Micromonospora sp. CPCC 205539; assembly: GCF_036906815.1. Classification (NCBI taxonomy): domain Bacteria; kingdom Bacillati; phylum Actinomycetota; class Actinomycetes; order Micromonosporales; family Micromonosporaceae; genus Micromonospora; species Micromonospora sp. CPCC 205539. Next base: position 68,068 of record NZ_JBAKHW010000002.1, read on the forward strand.
GGCGGGATAGCGCAGGATCGCCGGCCGGGTGCCCGCGGGCTGGTCGGCGGTCTCGGAGATGGTGAGCAGCGATCGGCCGTCCCGGCTGTAGGTGATCGATTCGCCCTGTGGCTCGTCCGGCAGCGGGGTGATCCGCGGGGTGCCGGTGGTCAGCGCGGCCACCACGTCACCGTCGGGCACGTCGTACTCGAAGGCATCGGCGTAGCTGCGCAGCACCACCCGGCGCCCGTCCGGGGCGGTCGCCGCGCCGGTGACCACGCCCCGGCCGAGGAAGGAGTACGGGTTGCTGGTGGTCGAGTCCGGCAGTTTCACCTGCCCCAGCATGGCCAGCGGCGTCGTCGCCCCCGGCCGCAGCGCGGTGGTCGGGGCGTACAGGATGGCGGTGCCGCTGCCTCCCTTGGTCACGATCACCGGTCGGCCCGTCGCGTCGAGCAGCATCCCCTCGGCGTCGTGCGCCCGGTCCGGGTACGCCAGCCGGTGCAGAACCGGCCGGTCCGCGCCCGGCGCGAGCCGCCACACGGCGACCGTTTCCCGGGTGCGGTCGTTGTCGCCAGTGTCGGCGACCCAGATGGTGCCGTCCGGGGCGACGGCCAGGTCCTCGGTGTCGCGCGGGCGGGAGGGGTAGGCGACCGTCCGCACCACGGCACAGCGTCGGTCGAGGAAGAAGATCCGGCGGCGGGACTCGTCGTCGGCGCCGTCGTTGACCAGCACGTACCCGTCGTCCGTGGCGACCATTCCGGAGATCTCGGTGAGCCGCTCGTCGCGCACCTGACACACCGGGGCCCCGGCCCCCGGAGCCCCGGCCAACGCCGCACCCGGTGCCAGCGTCACGACCCCGCCGAGCAGGGCGGTCACCACCGATCCCGCGCGGACGCCCCGGCCCCGCGTCACCGTTCCGCGTACCCGCATTCCGTGCCTCTCCTCGTCGCGGCCGCGACCCGGCCGCCCCGCCCATCCTGGCCGATCCCGGCCACCGACGGTGGCCATCGGCGGGGACCCGACCGATCCTTGCCCATGTATCGATGATCTATCTATAGTGCGGACATGGCAGGAATGCGTGAGCCGACGTTCCTCGTCCTCACCGCGGTCGACGGGGAGACCGCGCGGCTCCGTCACCTCACCACCGCCGCCGAGGCGCGGCTGCGGCACCTGCGTTCCCGCCCCGCCTGACTCCACTCCGGACCCGAAGGATGGCCATGCCGCCGACCGACCCCTCGTTGGCCCGCCGGTACCGGCGGCTGCTGCGCTGTTATCCCCGCGACTGGCGGCAGGCTCGGACGCCCGAGGTGGTCGGGCTCCTGCTCGACACGGCGCCGCCGGGCCGCACGCGGCCCACCGCGCGGGAGACCGTCGACCTGGTCCGGGCCGGGTTGCGCTGCCGCCTCGGCCGCCCGCGGAGTCGCACCGTCGTCGCCTGGGCCGTGCTCGCCTCGGTCATCTGCGGGCTCTTCACCGGCGCGCTGGCCAGCCGGGCCGCCTGGGAGACCTCCCGACCGCAACCCGACCGGGCCGAGGCCGGCGCCATCCTGGCCGAGGTCTTCCCCGGGCACGACCTCGGCGACCTCGACGTCCCGCCCGCGCTCTTCGTCGTCTACGGGCAACCGCTGACCCTGGGCAACGTCCGGAGTGTGCTACTCGGCGACGGCGGCGAATACCAGGAGAGCGCCACCGGTGCCGGCGCCCTCGGCGCGCCGCCGGTGCCCGCCGAACAGATCGTCGCGGTGGCCCGGCAACGTCTGACGGCGTCCGGCTGGCAGGTGTACGACCCGGAGGTGTCCGGCGGCATCACCTGCGCCGACAAGGTGTGTGCCACGCCGTTGGCCATCACACAGACCGACCTGCGCGCCCGTCGTGGTGACACCGTCCTGACCGCCTCGATCTCGTCGCAGACCAACGCCGACGCCACCTACCTGGCGGTCGAGCTGCACCGCGCGCCGCCGCCGCTGGCGGCCCCCACCGGAGCGCTCGGCACGCTGCTGGGTGCGATGGTCGCCTTCCTGGTGTTCGGCTGGGCCAGCCGACGCACCGAGGGCCGCCGCGGGGACGGTGCCGCGAAGTTCTTCTTCGGTGTGGCCCTGGTGCTGTGGTGGCTGCCGGTGCCGCTGGCCGCGCCGCAGCTGCTGCGGCACCACCTCGACGAGCCGCACCCGGCGTGGCACCCCCTCTGGGAGTGGCTGGGCCAGCCCGTCGCGTCGCTGCTCTTCCTGGTCGGCGCGGTGTGCGCGCTGCTGGCGCTGGGGCTGGCCGCCGAGCCCCGCCGGAAGCGGTCACCGGTGGCGCTGGTCGAGTGACCCCGCGCCACCGGAGACCGTGGCGGACCTGTCGCTATCGCACGGTCCAGCGCTGGGCGCCGGTCCCGTTGCAGGTCCAGAGCTGGACCTTGGTGCCGTTGGCGGTGCCGGACGACGCCACGTCCACGCACTTACCCGCGGCGGTGAGCACGATCGCCCCGTCCGTACGGAAGGTGAAGCGCTGGGCGCCGGTGCCATTGCAGGTGTAGATCTGCACCTTGGTGCCGTCGGCGCTCGCCCCACCGGCCACGTCCAGGCAGCGGTCGCCGTAGACCCGTAGTTCACCGGCGGCCGTACGCGTCCAGCGCTGGTTGGCGCCGCCGTGGCAGTCCCAGATGATGGTCTGGGTGCCCGCCGTGGTGCTCGCGCCGGAGACGTCCAGGCAGCGACCGGAGTTCGGGTTGACCAGGCTGACCGCCGTGCCCACCGGAGGCCCGCCCAGCGGAATCAGACTGCCGGGCACCGATGTCAGCGCGGCGTACCAGCGGGCGGCCATCTTGTCGTACCCGGCGGCGTTGGGGTGGACGCCGTCGGCGAGGTCGGCGGTGGTGAGCGCCGAGTGCATGTCGACCAGGTGCACCCGGCTCCCCTTCTGCGCCACGATCCCGGGGATCGTCGCGTTGTACGCCTGCACCCGCGCCTCCCGGGTCGCATCGGTCTCCGGGGTGATGGTGGCGACGAAGAGTTCCACCTCCGGCCCGGTGGCCCTGATCTTGTCGATCAGCGCGGAGAGCCGGGCCGGCGCGTTGGCCAGGTCGTAGTTCTGGTTCACGTCGTTGGTGCCGATGTGCAGCAGCACGGTGCGGGGGTTGGTGGCCTGCATCCAGGCGACGATGTTGGCGTCGAGCTGGTCGATGCGCCAGCCCGAGTGCCCCTCGTGGTCGTGGTCACCGAGACTGGCCGGCCCGTTGAAGCCCGAGCCGACGAAGTCCACCGTGTAGCTGCCAGCGGCCAACCGCTGCCACAGGTCGATCCGGTACCCACCGGGCACGTTGAACCCGTCGGTGATCGAGTCACCGAGCGGCATCACCCGTACGCCGCCGTTCGACTCCGCCTGCGCGGGTGCGACCTGGGCCAGCGCCAGTACGGCGCCGAGGACGAGCCCAAAGCCGCCGGCGGCGGCTCGTCGTGCGTTCCATCGCATGGTCGATCCCTCTCCTCGCTGGTCGTCCAGGAACTCCGGTGGCGGCGCCGCCCGCCGAAAACGGCGACCGCAGCTGGACGTTTGCATCGATGCTTTGCGATGTGTTGGGTGGTCTGGGCAGGTCGGGCGCGGGCGCGAGCCGAACGCCGAGCTGGCTGCGCCGAACGGTCGCCCAGACGCCGCCAGCGGTCCGACGCGCCGGGTCCGGATCTGTCGTACCCGTGGTCCATGATCGTGTCGTCGCGGCGCCCCGGGGACCGGTTGGTGTGCGCGGCAGCCTGGGTTGTCGACAGCGGGAGGGCGGGACGTGACGGACGCCGACGGAGCCGAGTGGCGGCGGCGCAGCGTGCTGGCGGTGGTGCCACCGGCCCGCCCCCGCAAACTGGCCAAGGTGCCCTTCGTGGAGCTGGCCGACGGGCGGTTGCAGGGGGTGGTCTCCAGCGGTTCGGACGTCGAACGCGTCTACGTCTCGTCGGTCGCCGCCGGCACCCACGCCTACCACTGCAGCACCAACAACAACCGGCCCTGCGGCGGGCTGCGCGGCGCGCCCTGCAAGCACCTGCAGGCGCTCGCCGACGAGGCCCTCATCCAGTACGGCGTCGACCGGGTCGCCCGCTACCTGCGGGTCGACGTGGGCGACGGGCTGGCCACCGGTCGGGAGCTGCTGGCCCTCCTGAACGGCCAGGCCGAGCCGACCCCGGCCGCCGTGGTGTTCAGTCGCTTCCTGCGCCATCTGGCCTACCTGGAGCTGCCGGCCTGCACCGTAACGCTGCCGGAGCTGCACTGGTTCCCGGCCACCGGGGCGGGTCGCTGATGCGGGGCACGCAGGTCGCGCAGCTGCGCGAGGCGCCGGCCGGGCTGGCCGACGCACTCGAGGTGGTCACCGGCTTCGACGACGCCCTCACCAACGGCCTCGGTCGGGTCGGCGACCGCGACGCGGCGGCACTGGCCGCGTTCGCCGGTGCGCTGGCCGGCACGCCGCTCGCCGACCCGGTGGCCACCGCGGTCGACGCGGTCACGGCCGGTGCGGTCACCGCCGAGCATCTCGCCGCGCTGGCCGGGGCGCGCTCGGCACTGCTCGGCGCGGCACACGACGCACTGCTCGGGCAGCTCGACGCGGTTCTGGGCCGGGCCCGGTCACCGTGGCCGGCAACCGGCGGCGGCCCGGCCGAGGCGTCGCCCGCGCTCGCCGGGGCACAGGCCTGGTGGCACGAGGTGGCGGTCACCGGCTGGCGCGGCGTCGACCACGAGCTGCTCTCCGCCGCCGGCACCGTCGTCGAGGCCGCCCTCGTCGTCCCGGAGCTGCGACGGCTCGCGGTCCTGCTCGACGGGTTCGCCGGGGAGCTGCGGGCCTGCGTGCCGGTCGCCACCATGGCGCAGGTGCCGGCTCGCCGCTGGGCCGACCTGTGGGCCCGGGGAGTGCTGCTCGCCCAGGGTGCGCCGGCGACCGACGACGTTCCGCTGGTCTCGGGGCGGCTGCTGCCGCTCGGCGTGGACGTGCACGCGCACGACACGGCCGTGCAGGTCCAACTGCACGCCGTCCTGGAGCCGGCCGACGGCGGATCGGCTCGGCTGGTCCGCACCTCGGTCGCCGCCGCGAAGGTGGACACGATCGTCGGTCCGGCCGTGTGGCGGCTGCTGTCGACGCACCCGCTGCTGCTCACCGCACTGACCGAGCGGCGGGCCCTGACGGTCACCGACCTGCCGCTGCACGGCGGCGACCTGCGCTGGGTCGACGACCGGGTCCAGCTCGACGAGCCCGCCGACCCGTTCGCCACCGCCCGGGTGCTGCTGCCCTCGGCGAGCGCGCTCGCGATCGCCCCACTGGACCGGCACCCGACCGCGATCGCCGAGCCGGTGCTCCTCGAGGGCCACCCGGTGCGCGACGAGGGCGGCGGGCTCACGATCGAGCTGGACGGTGAGTCGGTCGCGCTCGCCGTGGACCGGCTGCCGGCGGCCGGCCCGCTCACCGCCGAGCTGGTCGCCGCCTCGTCGGCCTGCCTGGGCCTGCTGCGGTGGGACGGCGACCGTTGGCTGGTGCAGCCGTTGGCGGTGACCGCCACCGTCAAGCGGCGGCCGGTGCAGGCGCACAACGGCGACTGGGCGTCCGGGGTCACCGACCCGAAGGTCGCCAAGGAGGAGGCCAAGGCGGGCGACGCCGTGGCCGTGCTGCGCGAGCGCGCGGGCCGGTTGCTGCGGCGATGACCGACATCGTTCCCACCGATGGGCTTGCCGATGCCAACCGCCGTCAGGTGCTCTACTGGCGGCTGCTGTCCCGACTGTTCGACCGCGACGAGCAGGCCACCCTGGAGTCGGCGAGCATGGCCGTGGTCGACGACCTCGGGCTGCCGGCGGCAGTGCTGGACCCGGCGGTCTCGGTGGACACCATCGTGCAACGCTTCCCGACGCTCGCCGCCGAGCTGCGCGGGCTGCTCGCGAGCGACTCCGGCGACGACGATGCCGCTGCTGGCTCGGCCGACGATGCCGGCGCTGCCGGCGACGATGCCGCTGTCGGCCCGGCCGATGACGGCGACGCCGGGTTGGCCGATGACGGCGACGCCGGGTTGGCCGATGACGGCGACGCCGGGTTGGCCGATGACGGCGACGCCGGGTTGGCCGATGACGGGTCGTACCGGCCCGGCGAGGCCGAGGTCCGCCGGGCGGCGCTGGTCTCGAAGCTGCTACTCAACGTCTTCGCCACCGGGTCCGGGTCGGTCAGCGCCGGGCAACTCGCCCGCTGGCAGTCCGACGCCGGCTGGTTCGAGCAGGCGCTCGGCTGCGCGCCCGGCGAGCTGCGCCGGCAGGGCACCGGACTGGGCGCGACCCTCGCGGGCCTGGAGGGCGATCTGGTCCGGCGGATGCACCTGCGGGAGGTGTTGGCCGACCCGGCGCTGGCCAGCCAACTGACCCCGAGCATGTCGCTGATCGAGCAGTTGCTCCGGGACAAGGCCAACCTCTCCGGGGTGGCGCTGGCCAACGCCAAGGCGCTGATCCGACGCTTCGTCGACGAGGTCGCCGAGGTGCTGCGGACACAGGTGCAGCAGACCAGCGTCGGCACGTTGGACCGGTCGGTGCCGCCCAAGCGGGTGTTCCGCAATCTGGACCTCGACCGGACCATCTGGCAGAACCTGACCAACTGGAGCCCGGACGACGAGCGGCTCTACGTCGACCGGCTCTACTACCGGCAGACCGCCCGGCGCACCACGCCGGCCCGGCTCATCGTCGTGGTGGACCAGTCCGGCTCCATGGTCGACTCGATGGTCAACTGCACCATCCTCGCGTCGATCTTCGCCGGGCTGCCGAAGGTGGACGTCCACCTCATCGCGTACGACACCCGGGCGCTGGACCTGACCCCCTGGGTGCACGACCCCTTCGAGGTGCTGCTGCGCACCCAGCTCGGTGGGGGCAACGACGGTCCGGTGGCGCTGGCACTGGCCCGGCCGAAGATCGTCGAACCGAAACAGACCGTGCTGGTGTGGATCTCGGACTTCTACGAGTTCGACCGGTCCCAGCCACTGTTCGACGGCCTCACGGCGGTGCACCGCTCGGGTGTCCGGGTCATTCCCGTCGGCTCGGTCAGCAGCTCCGGCCAGCAGAGCGTCAACCCCTGGTTCCGCCAGCGCTTCAAGGACCTGGGCACCCCGGTCATCTCCGGTCACATCCGCAAACTCGTCGTCGAACTCAAGAACTTCCTCACCTAGGAGACCCATCCCTCATGTCCGAGATGCTGCGCGCCCCCGCCGAGGTCACGTACGCCGACGAGCTGGATTTCCTCGAGTCGGTCGACACCGGCCCGAAGCCGTTCACGTGGCGCCTGAGCCCGCGCATGGTCCGGCTGTTCGTGCTCGGCTCCGAACGGGCCGACGGCCTCGACCGGGAGATCCCACAGAAGTGGTTCGGTGACCGCAGCTTCGTCGAGCGCAGCATCGTCACCCTGGCCTCGGATCGCGGTCTGCTGCTGATCGGTGATCCCGGCACCGGCAAGAGCTGGCTGGCCGAGCTGCTCGCCGCCGCGATCTGCCGCAACTCCACCCTGGTCGTGCAGGGCACCGCCGGCACCACGGAGGACCACATCAAGTACTCGTGGAACGTGTCCATGGTGATCGCCAAGGGCCAGTCGCGTGATTCGATGATCCCGTCGCCGATCATGACGGCGATGGAACGCGGCGTGGTCGGCCGCTTCGAGGAGCTGACCCGCTCCACGAGCGACGTGCAGGACGCGTTGATCTCGATCCTCTCCGAGAAGTACGTCGCCATCCCCGAGCTGGACCAGGACAACATCGTCTTCGCCCAGCCCGGCTTCTCGATCATCGCCACCGCGAACAGCCGCGATCGGGGCGTCAACGACCTCTCCTCGGCGCTCAAGCGGCGGTTCAACTTCGTCCGCATCCCGGTGGTGACCAACAAGCGCAGTGAGGCGGAGATCGTCCGCTTCCGCACCGAGGAGTTGCTGCGCCGGCACCACATCGAGCTGGACGTGCCGCCCACCCTGCTGGACATCCTGTTGCAGAGCTTCGCCGACCTGCGCGCCGGTGCGGCGGCGGCTACCAGTGACGACGAGAAGCTGGAGTCGGCGCTGTCCACCGCCGAGCAGATCGGCGTCCTGGAGGACGCCATCCTGCACAGCCAGTTCTTCGGCGACCGTACGCTGCGGGCGGCCACGCTCGCCGGGTCGCTGGTCGGGTCGCTGGCGCGGCGCAGCCCAGAGGACCTGGCGATCCTCAACAAGTTCCTGCACGGCGTGGTGGAGCCGCGGGCCCGCAAGGCCGACGACGACTGGGCGGGCTTCCTCGACGGCGGTCGCCAGGCGATCGCGTCCCTCTCGTGACCGCACCCACCGTCGCCGGTCCGTTCGGCGCGCTGCGCGGGCAGCTCACCGACGCGGTCGCCGAGTTCGCCGGCTCCCCCGACGCGCTGGCCGGGATCCTCGCCGGCATCGTCGATGACGTCGACCGCGCACTCGGCGAGCGGTTGGAGATCTTCCCGGTCTGCCACCACTCGCCGGCGTCCGGGCTGGCCATGGTGCGGAGGCTGCGGGCGAAGCAGCCCCGGGTGATCTACCTGGAGCTGTGTGAGGATCTCCAGCCGCTGCTCGGGGAGCTGCGCAACTGCCGCCTCCCGGTCGCCGTGCAGGCCTTCGCCTCGGAGCTGGCCGACTTCCCCGCCGACTGGGGCCCACTCAGCGTGGTCGCGCCGGTCACCGAGGCCTCGGCGGAATACCAGGCCATCGCGTACGCGCTGGAGACACCGGGCGTGGAGCTGGTGCTGGTGGACCGCTCCACCGACCACGTCTTCCAGTGGACGCCCCGCGACAAGCCAGCCGCCGACGGCGAGACCAGCTCGGCGGGCGAGGAGGCCGCTCTGCACGGCGACGCCGTCGGCGTGGAGATCGGTGACCTCCGGCCCCGGTTCGCCGAGCTGGAGGCGTACCTGCTGCACCACGGCAAGGTGCGGCACTGGTCGGAGTGGTGGGACCAGTACGTCGAACGTCCGCTCGCCGACGCCGACCACGACACCTACCGACAGGTGATGGTGCTGATCGGCAGCCTGTTCCGGCGGCTGCGTCCGAGCGGCTCGGATCGACTGGACCGCGACGAGGACCGCGAGCGCTACATGTGGACCCGGATGCGTCAGCACCTCGCCGCCTCCGGTGTCGACCCCGCGGACTGCCTCTACGTCTGCGGGGCGTTCCACGCCGCGAGCCGGGTCGAGCAGTTCGGGCTCGACTCCGACGCCCCGGCCTTCGAGATCACCCCGCGCACCGCCACCAGCTGGCGGTACGGCCTCATCCCGTCCAGCCACTCCGCGATCGAGGCGCAGTTCGGCCTGGCACCCGGCTCGGTCTCGATCGCGGCGGCGACCTGGACGAAGGCGGTGAGCCGCAACGGGCTGACCCCGTTCCGGCTGGACGGCCAGCGCGGCACCTCGGCCCGTGGCCGGCGGGGTCGTTCCGCCGCCCCGCCCACCGCCGTGCCGTCTCCGACCGGGCCGGTCGCGGACCGCCTCACCGACTTTCTCGCCGGGCCGCCCGTCCTGGACGGCCTCGACGAGGCCGAGCTGCGCGGCTGGTGCGTCGACATCGTCCGACTGGCCCGCCGCAACGGTTACCTGGCCAGCACCGCCGACGCGATCGCCGTCTTCGAGACCTCGGTCCTGCTGGCCGCCCTGCGCAATCGCGCTCGACCCACCCCGTACGACTTCGCCGACGCGGCGGTCACCTGCATCGAGAAGGACGTGGTGCCCGGCCGGCGCGACGTCCCGCGGCTCTGCGAGATCCTGCTGGGCGGGGACCGGGTCGGTCAGGTCGGCTACGACGCCCTGCCGCCGCTGGCCCGCGACGTACTCGACCGGCTACAGCCGCTCGGCCTCGACCTGGAGAAGCGGACCATCCAGCGGGCACTGCTGGATCTGCGCGCCCAACCCGAGCTCACCGGTTGCTCGGACCTGCTGTGGATGCTGCGGCACCTGCTGCCACCCAGCACGGTCCGCCCGATCATGGGTGAACGGCGGCTCGGGCACCGCTCCATCCAGGAAAGTTGGGACCTGGCCCTCGGCCGCGACCAGCGCGCCCTCATCGAGCTGGGCTACGAGGGGGTGACCGTCGAGCAGGTGCTGGAGCAGCGGCTACGCCGTGCGGTCCGCGGCCCCGACGCCACCGCGGCCGGTGCGCTGGCCGCTGTCGAGGACGCCATCCGACTGCTGAACAGCCCGCGCCTGGTCGACGAGCTGGGCGAGCGGGCGGTGGTCCTGCTCGCCGCCGAGCGTACGGTCGACGACGCCCCGGAGGTGTTGCGCCGCATCCGCCGGCTGCTGGCCCACCAGCGGGCCACCGAGCCGGCTCTGCCGTCGTGGTGTGAGGCGTTCGTGACCACCGGGTACGCGCACTACTGCACGCTGCTGCCGACCGCCATCGCGGCGGAGGAGACCGAGGTCCGCCAGGTCGGGGCGATGCTCGGCTTCCTGTTCTCCATGGAGGGCCTGGCGCTCTCCCTGGGCTGCGACCGTTCTCAGTTGGAGCTCGCCGTCGCCCAGTCGCACCCGACTGCGCCGGCCAAGGTCGCTCTGCTCTGGGCGGCCCGGCACCAGCTCGGCCTGCTGCCGCTGGCCGACCTGCGGGCCCGGTGTGCCGAGCTGCTGGCGAATCCGCTGGTGGTGCCGGCCTTCCCGCATTACCTGTCGGGCTTCGTGCACGCGCTGGAGCCGGCGCCCGGGCTGGCGCCCTTCGTGGTGGAGACGATGTCCACCGCCTTCGCCCGGCTCCCCGATCCGGTGCTGCTGCCCTGGCTGCCCACCCTGATCACGACGCTGCGCGATCAGGGTCCGGAGCTGGTGCCGTTGCTCATCCGCGAGGCGGGGCGCACCTTCCCGGGGGCACTGCCCGAGCTGGATTCCTGGGTGCCGCCGTGGGTGGCGCCCCCGCCCGCCGCACCGGCGGCTCCCGTCACCGACGCGCTGCGGCCGGCGGGCGCGCTGCTGGCCACCCACCCGGAGGCCACCGACGCGGTCGCCGCGCTGCTCGGCTTCTCCGGCGGGTGGCGGCCGGTCGCCGGCCCGAGCGCCGGCTCGGCGCTGCTGGCCGGGCACCCCGACACCCTGGACGCGGTGGTGGCACTCCTGGCGCCGACCAGCGTCGACGTCCACTGAGGACCAGTGCCGGCCGGTGAAGGGTTATGTGCCGGCCGGCACCCGGGTACGGTCCCAGGTGACCGCGGTAACGGCAGGCGCGGACGTCGGCCCCGGCCGGGCTCGGCGTTCGGCCGTCGACCGGGCCGCCCGGCTGACGGAGGGGGCGCAGGGTGCGGATCAGAGCGAGTTTGTGCGTCGCGGCGATGTTCGTGGCGGGGCTGGTGGTCGCCACACCGGCTGCCGCCGCGCCGGTGGGCAGCGCCACCGTGGTGCCGATCCAGGTCACCGGTGACCCGGCGAAGCGGTTCAACCTGGTGCTGCTCGGCGACGGCTACACCGAGGCCGACCTGCCTACCTTCCGGTCACACGTGGAGCGGCACCTCAACACGTTGTGGACGATCGAGCCGTTCAAGTCGTACCGCAGCTACTTCAACGTCTACGCCGTCGAGATCGTCTCCGCCGAGTCGGGGGTCGACTGCGACCCCGGCCTGTCCGATCCGCAGCGGGACACCGCACTGGACATGGGCTTCTGGGGCGGCTGCAACCCGGCGAGTGTGCAGCGACTGCTGGCGGTCGACGGCGTGGCCGCGAACTCGTACGCCGATCTGGCGATCGGGACCAACCCGGGCAACCGGCAGTTGATCGCCCTGGCCAACAGCGGCACCTACGGCGGCGCGGGCGGCAGCAACGCCACCGCCTCCGGTGGCAACGCGCTGTCCGCGCTGATCAGCCCACACGAGCTCGGGCACTCGCTGGGCGGTTTGCAGGACGAGTACGACTACTACGCGCGCGGGGTTCCCGGCGACACGTACGACGGACCGGAGCCCTCGTCGGTGCACCACACGGTGCTCACCGAGCAGGAGATGCGGGCCACCCAGGCCAAGTGGTGGCGCTGGCTCGGCGAGCCGAGCGAGGCCGGCGGTGAGATCGGCCGCTACGAGGGCGGCCAGTACCTCCAGCGGGGCATCTGGCGACCGAGCCGGCACTCGATGATGAAGTCGCTGGGCTTCTACTTCGACCAGGTCGGCCGGGAGCGAATGACCGAGCGGATCGCCGGCCGGGTCGGCATCGTGCAGGGCGGCACCGCCACCGAGCAGCCGGTCGGCGCGGACCGCGTCCTCTGGGTGGACACTCTGCACCCGGTGAGCCACGCACTGACCGTCACCTGGTCGGTGGACGGCAGGGCGGTGCCGCGTACCGGAAATGCCCGTCACCTGGATCTGCGGGCGCTGCGGCTGGCTCCCGGTCGGCACACGGTCACCGCCACGGTGACCGATCCGACCTCGTTCGTCCGCGACCCGGTGGTCCGCCGCTCGCCCGCCCTGACCCAGGCCCGCACCTGGACCGTCGACACCGGCGTGCGCACCCCACCGGAAACGGCACCGCTGGAGATCACCGACTCCACGGCGACCGACCGTCCGGTCGGCGCGAAGGACGTGGTGTACGTACGGACCACCCAGCCCACCGACCGGGTGCCGAGCGTGCGCTGGTCGCTCGACGGTCGGCCGGTGGCCGAGGCCGGTAGCGACCGGGACCTTGCGCTGGCGCCGCTGCGCCTGTCGCGGGGCTCCCACCGGGTGACCGCCCGCGTCCACGACCGGGTGACCGGTGAGACGGCGACCCGCACCTGGACGGTCGACGCGACCCGTCCCGAGGTCGACTACGCCCTCTCCGAGCCCCTGCTCACCGTCACCCGGCCCGGCCGGCCCACCGAATACGTCTACAACGGCCCGTTCACGATGGGGTTGACCGGCACCGACGACGGCGCCGGGCAGGTCACCTCGGAGTTCCGGCTCGACGGCGACGGCTGGCACAACTACTACGGCTGGCCCACCGACGCCGGGGCGCCGTTCCTGTTCACCGCCACCGGCACCGACGTGGACGGCCTCGTCTACGGCAACCTCGGCTCGGGAGGCATGTCGGTGTCCCCGTTCGCCGAGCGGACCCCCGGCTACGGCCGGCACACGATCGAATACCGGGGCATCGACGCGGTCGGCAACGTCGGCGCGGCTCGTGGCTTCGTGGCCACGCTGATCCCGCCGCCACCCACCTGCACCAGCGTGGTCACCGGGCGCCACGCCGGCCCGCTGGTGATCACCACCGGTGCCACCTGCCTGCGCGGGGCGACCGTGTCCGGCGGGGTCACCGTCCGGCCCGGCGCGACCCTGGTCGCCGAGCGCTCCTCGATCGCCGGCAGCGTGCTGTCGACCGACGCCACCGCCGTCGAGTTGCTGAACACCGACGTGCGTGGTGCGGTGACGCTGACCGGCACCACCGACCATGTCACGGCGGTCGGCGCGCGGGTGGCTGGCCGGTTGACCCTGGCCGGCGCCGCCACCGCGACGGCGCCGATCCTCGCCGGCAGCCAGGTGGGCTCGCTGACCTGCTCCGGTGGCGGTCCGGCACCGGTCGACCTCGGCGCCGCCACCACGGTGCGCGGCGCGACCTCGGGTCTGTGCCGCACCGGCTCGACGCCGGGGGCCTGACGTCGTACGACGTGCTGCCCGCCGCGGGGACACGGCGGGCAGCACGGTTCGCTCCGCTCAGCGGGCGACGATCACGTTCTTCGGTCGTTCCACCCGCACCGGGACTCCGTAGTCGGACAGCTGGAGGGTCAGCCGGTGATCCGACTTGAGGGTGAGCCCGGCCTTGGGGCTCTTGACCCCGGGCTTGACCCGCGAGGTGTCCGTGGCCAGGTAGCTCACCTTCGCGATCCGACCGTCCGCCCCGACGGTCACGTCGCCGACCAGAGTCCGGGTGCCGGCGGCGTACTTGTCGTCGTACGTCCGGGTGCTCTCGAAGTGGTAGGTGCGGGCGCCGGTCTTGGTGACCTTGGCATTGGCCTCCCGCAGAGCCGCGAACAGCTCCTTCGGGTCGGCCGACGCGCCGGTCGCACCACCGAGGGCGTCGGCGTACTCCAGGTTGCCGTTGTTCGGCTCCTGCTTCCACGTCGTCGAGCCACTCGAGCCGACGTAGAACGTGCCGTCGACCATCCGCTGGTAGTAGCCCACCCCACCCGGGTTCTGGGTGGTCAGCCAACCGGTGGACCGCGCCGGATCCCAGGCGCCCTCCGCCGTCCCCCAGGCGTTCGGGTCCTCCTTGCTGCCGGTGGTGATCTTCAGTCGGTAACTGACGTTCTCGCTGGCCGTGACCGCCGAGGCCAGTTGCAGTTGCGGCGTGTCACCGGTGGCCGACGGCGAACTGCTGTCCGACGCGGAGGCAGCCGGGTCACCGCCCGGCGTCGAGGCGCCGGGCCCGCCGATGAGCACTGCCGCGGCCAGCGCCCCGACCAGGCCCACCACACCAGCGGCGTACGAGGTGCGCTGCAGCGCGACCCGCCGACCGTGCCTCCGGGTCGCCGCGCCCAGCACGTCCGAGCCGAACGCGACGCCGGCGACCTCCTGGCGCATCCCGCTGGTCAACTGCTCTTCGATGTCGTTGGTCATCTCTTCACTCCGTTCGAGGCCGGGACGTTGTCGACCGTCCAGGCGGCGGTCACCTCCCGGAGGCGCGTCAGCCCCCGGGAGGCGGTGGACTTGACGGTGCCGATCGAGCAGCCGAGGATCTCGGCGGCCTCCGCCTCGGTGCACTGCTCCCAGTAGCGCAGCACCAGCACGGCCCGCTGCCGGGGCGGCAGCGTGGCCAGTGCCTGCACCAGCGCCTGACGCAGATGCAGAGCGTCGGTGCCATCCGGCTGTCCGGGTGGCTCCACAGCGGTCAACACCTCCGGCCGGCGTCGGCGGCTGCGCCACTGGTCCACCGCGAGGTTGTACAACGTCCGCCGGAGGTAGCCCTCCTTGTCACCGTGCACCCGATGCCAGTGCCGCATCAGCCGTTCCAGCGCCCCCTGCACCAGGTCCTCGCCGCCAGCACGGCTGCCGGTCAGCAGCACCGCCGTCGCGAGCAGGGAACTGCCGCGTTCAGCGACGAGGATGTCCAACCCCTCGAAGCGTCTCTTCCACCGCACAGGCTCTCCTTCCGTCGCATCCAAGGACGACGGCTCCGGGCAACAGGTTGACTGATCGCCGAGGATTTCCGCCCGGGGGCGCCCGCGCGGGGGCGCCCGCGCGGCCGCGCTTGCGGTCAAGATCCGCGCCAGAACAGGGAACGTGCTGCGTCAGGCGTCGCGGAGGCAGCACTTTCCCTGACGTTGTACGGATCTTGAGCGGCGCGCTGGGCGGGTGCGCACGGTGCGCCCGGGTAGGAGGCGTGCCGGCGACTACGCCGGGTAGGCAGTGGCCGGGCGGTGTCGTCGACACCCGTCGGACAGGAGGCTGCGATGAGCACGTTCCGGGACGAGCAGAGTGATCCGCTGCCTCCGCCGGAGGCGGACGCACTCGAGCAGCGGCAGGACGCGTTCGACGTGGGCCCGCCGGACCGGGTGTCGGGTGACGTCGACCCGGAGGCGGCCGAGGCCGACCTGGCCGAGCAGGGCGCCCTGCCCGCGGGCACACTCGAAGAGGTGACGTCGCTGCCGGAGGACGCCAACCCGGCGGACGCCCTCGAACAGCGCCAGGAGATCCCGACCCGCGACGAGGGCCGCCGCACGTGACCGAGCCAGCCCAGCTGCCCGGCGGGCTCAGCCCGCGACGACCTGCCAGAGCAGGAAAGCGTTGAGCGCGACGACCAGGGCGGCCACCAGGGACGCGGCCGCGGTGGTGAGCGGGTGGTTGACGAGGTTGCCCATCAGGTCACGACGCCGGGTGAAGGCGACCACCGGGACCAGCGCGAACGGGATGCCGAAGCTGAGGATGACCTGCGACAGCACGAGGGCCCGGGTCGGGTCGAGCCCGATGGCGAGCACGGCCAGCGCGGGTATCAGGGTGACCAGCCGGCGCAGCAGCAGCGGGACCCGGCGGCGTAGGAAGCCCTGCATGATGACCTCACCGGCGTAGGTGCCGACGCTGGTGGAGGCGAGCCCGGAGACCAGCAGGGCGATGGCGAAGCCGAACGCGGCCGTGGTGCCGATGGTCTGACCGAGCCCGGCGTGCACGCCCTCGAGGCTGTCCGCACCGGCCGGGCCGCCGCCGCGGAAGCTGGCCGCCGCGATGAGCAGCATGGCGAGGTTGACCGCGCCGGCCGCCGTCAAAGCCAGCAGTACGTCGGCGCGTTGGCCGCGGAACAGGGTACGGCGCTCGGCGTCGTTCCTGGCGGGGATGCGGTCGCGGGTCAGCGCGGAGTGCACGTAGATGACGTGCGGCATGACGGTGGCGCCGAGGATGCCGGCGGCGAGCAGCACGCTGTCGGTGCCCTGAAGCCGGGGCACCAGGCCGGCCACGGCGGAGCCCGGGTCGGAGCCGGCGGCCAGCAGGTTGGCGGCGAAGGCCAGCACGATGACGCCGAGCCCCACGGCGATGGCGACCTCGAAGGCCCGGAAGCCACGCGAGCGCAGGGCGAGCACGGCGAACGCGGCGGTGCCGATGATGATCCCGCCGGGCAGCAGTGGGATGCCGAAGAGCAGGTACAGGGCGACCGCGCCGCCGATCACCTCGGCCAGGTCGGTGGCCATCGCGACCAGTTCGGCCTGCACCCACATCACCCGGTTCAGTGGGCGGGGCAGTCGTTCCCGGCACAGCTCGGGCAGGCTGCGCCCGGTGGCCAGGCCCAGCTTGGCGGTCAGCGTCTGCACCAGCATGGCCATCAGGTTGGCCACCACCACGACCCAGACCAGCAGGTAGCCGTAGCGGGCGCCGGCGGCGGAGTTGGTGGCGAAGTTGCCGGGGTCGACGTAGGCGACGGCGGCGACGAACGCCGGGCCGAGCAGGATCAGCCGGCCTCGTACCCGGCCTCGGGCTCGGGCGATCTGCAACGGCGTCGCCGTTGGCGCCACGAGTTCGTTGGTGACCATCGAACACCTCCCCGTCCGGACGGATGCCGTGCCCCTCCCCTTCCCGGCCGGCTGGCCCGCCGGTGCCAACGTGTGGCCCGCCCGAGCCACGCCGTCGAATCGCCGGGATGCCCTTGACAGGGGGCGGGCTCCCGGTGAAGCTGTCTATTAGTCCTACTGTCGTAGGACAACAGGGGAGGATCATCTCGAGTGATCGAGTTTGTGCTGGACAGCCGGTCGAAGGTGAACACCTACATGCAGCTCGTGCAGCAGGTGAAACAGGCGCTGCGGGTCGGCCTGCTGGTGCCGGGCGACCAGTTGCCGAAGGTCCGGGACGTCGCGCAGTCGCTGGCGATCAACCCGAACACGGTGCTGAAGGCGTACCGGGAGCTGGAGATCGAGGGCCTGGTCGGTGGCCGACCCGGGGTGGGCACATTCGTGCAGCGCACCCTGGCCGGCGCGTCGTTGCCCAACCAGGCCGAACTACGCGAGGACCTGGTCGCGTGGCTGCACCGGGCGCGGACCGCCGGCCTCACTGCCGAGGACGTCATCGCCCTGGTGGAGACCACGTTGCGGGCCACCCTCGGCGACGACACCCCGCAGAGAGAGCCCGCATGAGCGCGGCAGCGAGCGGAACGAGAGGACAGAGGATGGACATGGTCTTGGAAGCCGACGGGCTGGGCAAGCGGTACGGCAGATCCTGGGCATTGCGGGACTGTTCGCTGCACCTGCCGGCCGGCCGGATCGCCGCGCTGGTCGGGCCGAACGGCGCCGGCAAGAGCACGCTGCTGCACCTGGCCGTCGGGCTGCTCAAGCCCGACGCGGGAGCGGTACGGGTCTTCGGCAGGTCGCCGTACGGTGACACGGACGGCCTGGCCGACATCGGGTTCGTCGCCCAGGACACCCCGTTGTACCGGGATTTCACCGCCGCGGAGTTGGTCACCGCCGGCGGCAAGCTCAACCGGCGGTGGGACGCCGCGCTGGCCCGCAACCGGTTGGCGCAGCTCGGCATACCGCCGGACCGTCCGGTCGGCAAGCTCTCCGGCGGCCAACGGGCCCAGGTGGCGCTCGCGCTGGCGCTGGCCAAACGGCCCCGCTTGCTGCTGCTCGACGAGCCGGTCGCCAGCCTCGACCCGCTGGCCCGGCGGGAGTTCCTCCAGTCGCTGATGGGCAGCGTGGCGGACGGTGACACCACTGTCCTGCTCTCCTCGCACCTGCTGGCCGACCTGGAGCGGGTCTGCGATTACCTGATCGTGCTCAACGCCGCCCAGGTGCAGCTCGGCGGCGCGGTCGACGACCTGGTGGCCGAGCACCGGCAGCTGGTCGGCCCGCGGCACGACGGCGGCCCGATCGGGGGCGTCGCCGCCGTCGTCCGAGCCAGCCACACCGATCGACAGTCCACGTTGCTGGTCCGCACCGACGGCCCGGTCACCGATGCCGCCTGGACCGTCCGCGAGGTCGGCCTGGAGGACGTCGTCCTGGCCTACCTGGCCGACGGCAACACGCAGACCAGTCACAGCGAGTGGGGAGTGCCGGCATGATCTGGCTGACCTGGCGACAGCACCGCAAGTTGGCGTTCTTCACCCTGCTGGGGTTCGTGGCGCTCGCCGCCCTGATGGTGCCGATCGGCCTCTCGATGCGGCACACCTTCGCCGACCTGGGGCTCGCCGAGTGCATACGCCCCGTCGCGACCAGCGAGGCGGCCGCGAACGCCTGCAACGCGGGCTTCCACCGCTTCACCAACCAGTACGGCAGCCTGAACCTGGTGGCGGTGCTGCTGATCACCCTGCCGGTGCTGGTCGGCCTGTTCTGGGGCGCTCCGCTGGTCGCCCGCGAGGTGGAGCACGGCACGCACCGGTTCGCCTGGACCCAGGGCGTCGGCCGGACCCGGTGGGCGCTGGTGAAGTTCGGGCTGGTCGGCGCGGCCGCGGTGCTTCTCGCGGTCTGCTACGGCCTGGGCATGTCCTGGTGGGTCGAGCCGCTGACACAGGCCACCCAGGAGGGCCGGCTCGGCATGATCGTCTTCGACCTGCAGGGCATCGCCCCGATCGGCTACACCCTCTTCGCCGTGGCGCTCGGCATCTTCGCCGGCACCGTCTGGAAACGGATGCTGCCCGCCATGGGCATCACCCTGGCCGGGTACGTCGGCGTACGGGCGGCGGTCGCGATCCTGGCCCGACCGCACTACCAGCCCGCCCGTACCCAGACCTTCCCGATCGAGGGGGAAGGGATACCGGAGTTGAGCCGAGGCGACTGGATTCTCTCCATGGGCATCCGGAACGCCGACGGGACGATGGTGGCGGAGGACACCCGGATCCAGTGCCCGCCGGGTGGCAAGGGCCCGACCGGCAAGGCCTGCGGCGAGGAGCTGGGCATCGGGCCGGGCGCGTACAACTGGGAGCTGTACCAGCCGGCGGACCGGTTCTGGCTGTTCCAGACCATCGAGACGGGCGTCTTCGTCGCTCTCGCGCTGATCCTGCTCTACCTGGCCGTCCGCCGGGTGCGTCGGATCGCTTGATCGACGGCGGGTGATCGCCGGGGCCACGGAACCCGGCGATCACCCATCAGCGCAGGCCCTCGGCGGTCAGTTTGAGCCAGGCCGCGAGGTCGCGCAGCTCGTCGTGCACGGCCCGGGTCAGCGCCAGGGTGAAAGGCACGTCCTGGTGGATGGCGTGCACCGCGAGAACGCCGCGCCGGCGGTCCGCCGTGGCGTCCACCTTCCCGACCAGCCGGTCGCCATGCAGGATCGGCAACGCGAAGTAGCCCCACCGCCGGTTGGCCTTGGGCTTGTACATCTCCAGCACGTACTCGTACTCGAACAGCTCCGCGAGACGGACCCGGTCGTGCACCAACCGGTCGAAGGGCGACAACACCGCGGTACGCCCCGAGAAGGGTTGACCAAGCGCGGTCGGATCCACCCGCCAGACACCCGGAACGCCCTCGACGACCGCCGCCTCACCGGCGTCGCCCACGTCCGCCGGCTCCCCCGGGACGATCGTCGTCTTCGCCCGTGCGATGCCCAGCGCCCGCAGCCGCCGCTCGTTGCGCAGCCGCTGCGCCTGCTCGAGCGGGACGACGGCCGTGTCGACCGGGTAGACCCGCTCCGCCACGGCCCAGAGGCGTTGGCGGCCCTGCCGGCCGGCGATCGCGACCTCACCGCGGCTGACCAGGAACTCCAGCATCTGGGTGACGTTGCGGTTGTTGGTCCAGCCGGACGACGGCCACGGCACCACGCAGGTGTCGGGGATGTCGCGGGAGAGCAGCGGCCCGGAGCGGCCGAGCAGGTCGAGCACGTCGCGACGGAACGAGTCGTTGCGGCGTAGCCACTCGCGCTGCCGCTCGTGACTGGGCCAGGCGGCCATCGCGGCCCGGTAGAGCCCCAGGTCGGCCATCGGCCGCACCATCGCCTGGTGCTCGAACAGCGTCCGGTCCCGCTCCAGGGCCCGCTGCAGATCGGCTGGCTGGTATGACGAGCCGAGCCTGCTCCAGGCGACCAGGTCGGCGCTCGGCGCGACGGCGGCGGTCGGGTCGATCTGCAACAGCGTCAGCTGCCGCACCACCGTCAGCAGGTCGGTCGGTCGCGGGGCGGCCAACAGTTGGGCCCGGACGGCGATCCGCCGCGCCTGCGTGCGATCGAGCTGGTGCATCACGCCGCCGAGCCTAACGGCGACCCCCGACACCGCGTCGACGAGCGACGTCATCTCGACGGCGACCGGCTGGACTTCCGGTACGTCCAGCTCACCGCCGACGGGTGACGGTCTTGTACTCGAGGTATCCGCTGAGCCCGACCATGCCGTACTCGCGACCGATGCCGCTGGCCTTGTAACCGCCGAACGGTCCGTCGAAGCTCATCGGCGAGCCGTTGATGGTCACCGTGCCGGTACGGATGCGACGTGCCACCGCCAGGGCCCGCTCGGTGTCGGCCGACCAGACGCCCCCGGAGAGGCCGTACTCCGAGTCGTTGGCGATCCGTACGGCGTCGTCCTCGTCGTCGTACGCGATGACGGCCAGGACGGGCCCGAAGATCTCTTCCTGGGCGATCCGCATCCCGTTGTCGACGTCGGCGAAGAGCGTGGGCGTGACGTAGTTGCCCCGCTCCAGGCCAGCCGGGACGCTCGGTCCGCCGGTGACCAGGCGGGCGCCTTCCGCGATGCCCAGCTCGATGTAGGAGATCACCCGCTGCTGCTGGTCCGGGCGGATCATCGGGCCGACGAACGTGTCCGGGTCGGACGGGTCGCCGACCTTCAACGACTCCACCAGGCTGGTCAGCGCCTCGACCACCTCCTGGTAGCGGCTGCGGGGCGCGAGGATGCGGGTCTGCAGGATGCAGGCCTCGCCGTTGTTTCCCAGCGAGCCGAACCGGAGCCCCTGCACCACGGCCGGTAGGTCCGCGTCGTCCAGGATCACCGCGGCGGACTTGCCGCCCAGCTCCAGGCTGACCCGCTTGAGCTGCGCGCCGGCGGTGGAGGCGATCTGCCGCCCCGCGCGGGTGGACCCGGTGAACGAGATCTTGTCGACACCCGGGTGCGCGACGAGGTGCGCGCTGGTCTCCCGGTCGGCCGGCAGGATGCTCAGGACACCCTCGGGCAGCCCTGCCTCGGCGCACAGGTCCGCCAGCAGCATCATGCTGATCGAGTTTTCCGGCGACACCTTCAGCACGACGGTGTTGCCGGCGAGCAACGCCGGGACGATCTTGGCGGTGGCCGCGGAGAACGGGCTGTTCCACGGGATGACGGCGGCGACCACGCCGATCGCCTCGCGCCGCACGATGGTGTCGTAGGGCGCGGTGGGGTCGCTCGGCTCGATGGTCTCCTCCCAGCCCAGCTCGGTGGCCGCCTTCAGATAGGCGGTGACCTGGCGGGTCAGGAAGGGTTGGCCCATCCGGGTGAACCAGAGGGCGGAGCCGTTCTCCGCCGAGATCGCTGCCGCGACCTCGTCGGCGCGGGCCTCACGCAGGTCGTTCAGCCGCTGGATGACGGCCTGCCGCTGCTCGGGGGTGGTGTGCGGCCAGGGGCCGTGGTCGAACGCCGTCCGAGCCACGGCGACCGCCCGGTCGATGTCCGCGGTGGTGGCCTGGGCCACCCGGCCCAGCAGGGACTGGTCGTGGGGCGAGCGGATGTCGAGCAGGTGGGGATCCGCCGGGTCGACCCAGGCTCCGCCGATGTACAGCTTGTCGCGCACGATCATCGATTCACTTCTTTCCGGTCGGGTACGGGGTACGCCCACAGGGCGGCCCGCCGGCTAACTGCCACACAAATGTAGCACTTCCAACCAGTACCGCATACAAGGTGAGGCGCGAGTGCCCGTTAGGTCAACTCCCCCGGCGCCAGACTCACTTTTCGCGTCGGGAGCCAGAGCACCGGGACCAGCACGACATAGAAGAGCAGTCCGAGCGTGGGCACGATCGCGCCGACGAGGACGCCAGCGGCGTTCAGCAAGGGTGCAAGCAGGAAGCTCCGGGTGGTCGCCCGCACCCCCTCCGCATCGAGACCGGGCCGGATCCGGCGGTGCCCATGGCTGGCGTAGAGCCAGATCGCGTTGAACAGAACCGAGCCGACGCCGAACGAGAGGCCGTAGAACACCACCGCCGCTCGTTCGCCCTGACCGTCCCTGAAGGCGTCCGCCAGCACGGAGGTGGAGAACGGCAGGAAGGCCACGCTCATCAGGAACGACGTGTTGAGGAACAGCAGCACTCGGTCATGGACGACGATCTGCCGGTACAGCAGGTGGTGGTCCGCCCAGATCTCGCCGATGAGCAGAAAGCTGATGACGTAGGCGAGCAGGGAGGGCCACAGCTCGATGAGCCCACGGGCCAGGTGCTCGGTGTCCGCCGGCGGACGGAGTTCGAGGACCAACAGGGTGATCGAGATCGCGAACACCGCGTCACTCAGACTGATGAGCCGGCCGGACGGCGGCCGTTCACCGCCCGGCGTACGGGCCGGATCGGTCACGTCCGCCCGCGCCGACCGTTGCGGAGCACGGTCGCGCCCGTGTCGTGCCGCCTCCAGGAACCACCCGTCACGCACCAGAAGCGTAGGGCACCACGACCCGGAATGGCCCGGATAGCGCGGTACCCCACCCCTGCGCGCCTGAGCTGTCTCGCGGGGTTCGGTCAGGTCACCGAGGTGTCACCGGGCGCCCGGCCGCGCCGGGTCGTCGGTGGTCGCTGCCTGCCCCAGGACGCCGACGTTCAGCGGATCGGCCAGCAGCTTGTCGAAGGCCAGTTCGGCGGCGCCGATCAGGACGGCGTCGCGACCGAGTGCCGCCGCCCGCAGCCGCAGGTGCTCACGGGAGAGCGGCAGCGGCATGGCGTCCAGACGACGGCGGACCGTCTCCGCGCCGGCGGTGAAGATGTCCCGGAGCGAGCCGCCGAACACCACGGCGTCCGGATTGACCACGTTGACGAGGTTGGCCACGCCGAAGCCGAGCCAGTCGGCGACCTGCTCGACCGCCTCCCGGGCGGTGCGGTCGCCGTCGGCCGCCGCACGCAGCACCTCGGCCACCGCCTCGCGCTCGCCGGGGTCCCGACCGGCGTGCCGCAGGAGGGCGGCCTCACCGATCTCGGTCTCCCAGCAGCCGCGTGATCCGCACCCGCAGGGCAGGCCGTTCGGGTTGACCACCATGTGGCCGACCTTGCCGCTGTGGCCGCGGTGGCCGATCACGAGCCGACCGCCGACGATGATGCCGGCACTGATGCCGAGATCGCCGTGCAGGTAGATGAGGTCGTCGATGCCCGCCGCCACGCCCCGGACGTGCTCGGCGAGGCCAGCGATGTCGGCCAGGTCGCCGGCCACGAAGCCCGGGCAGTCGGTGAACTCGGCATCGAGCGCGGCACCGAGGGTCTCGTCGACGCTGGCGATCCGGATCTTGCCGTCCGGGTCCCGGGTGGTGTCGGTCACCGCGACCGCCCCACCGACCAGCAGGGTCTCGGCGGCGACGGAGCGTTCCATGTCACGGACGAGGTCGGCCAGCGGCCGAACGGCGTCGACGGCCGACATGCCGGCGGGCCGGTCGACCTCGCGCAGGTCGAGGATGCGCCCACCGAGGCCGACCCGGGCGGCGCGCAGCCGGCCCGCGTCGATGCTCAGCGCGTGCGCGTAGACGCGGTCGGAACGGGGGCTGACCACCAGCGAGGGGCGGCCGGCGCGGCGGGCGGTCGTCGGTGCCTCCTCGGTGACCAGGCCGCTGGCGACCAGCTCGGCCGAGAGGACCCCGATGGTGCTGCGGTTGAGGCCGAGCCGGCTTGTCAGCTCGGCCCGGGACGTCGGCCCGTGCAGGTGAACGTAACGCAGGACGGCGCCGAGGTTCTGCCGCCGGATCTCCTCCTGGCTGACGCCGGGTACCGACGGCAGCGGGGATTCGGCGTTGCGGCCGACGCCGGCTGGCCTGGACCGTACTGGTGTCTCCACGGTCAGACCTCCTTCCGGATCGGTGCCGGGTGGTGGTGCGGGGGTGCGAGGACGACGATGGGTCCCGGAAGAGAAGATCCGGGACCCATCGGCGTTGCTGCCTACCTCGCGGTGCTTACTTGGTGAGCGGCGCGAGCTTCGGGTCGTTGGCGTACGCCTCAGCCGCGTTCGCCTTGGTGACGGCGACCGGCGGGAGCAGGTACGTGTCGACGACCTTGCTGCCGTTGTTGTAGGACTTGGTGTCGTTCACCTGCGGGGTGTTACCAGCCTGGAGGGCCTTGACCATGTTGATGGTCTCCTTCACCAGGTTGCGGGTGTCCTTGTTGATCGTCATGTACTGCTCGCCCTTGACGATCGACTTGACCGACTCGACCTCGGAGTCCTGGCCGGTGACGATCGGGGTCGGCTTGCCGGCACCCTTGACCGAGGTCAGGATCGCGCGGGCCAGGGTGTCGTTCGGGGAGAGGACGCCGTCCAGCTCCTTGCTGCCGTACGTCGAGGTCAGCAGCTGGTCCATGCGGGCCTGCGCACCCTCGGCCTTCCAGCCCTGGATGGCGGTCTGCTTGACCTCCTTCTGGCCCGAGGCGACGACGACGGTGCCCTTGTCGATCTCCGGCTTGAGCACGCTCATCGCGCCGTTGAAGAAGACACCGGCGTTGTTGTCGTCCGGCGAGCCGGAGAACAGCTCGATGTTGTACGGGCCGTTCGGCTTCTTGGCCTTCATGCCGTCCAGCAGGGCCTGGCCCTGGAGCTGGCCGACCTTGAAGTTGTCGAACGCGACGTAGTAGTCGAGGTCCGGCGTGTTGGTGATGAGCCGGTCGTACGCGATCACCTTGGCACCGGCGGCGTGCGCCGCCGCGACCTGGGTCGCCAGCTGCGCGGCGTCGGTCGCGCCGATGACGATGACCTTGGCGCCCTTGGTGGTCATGGCGGTGATCTGGGCCTGCTGGTCGGCGACCGTGGTCGACGCGCCGGCGTACTGCACGTCAGCCTGGAAACCGGCCTCCTTGAGACCGTTGGTGAACAGGTCACCAGCGAGGACCCAGTTCTCCGAGGTCTTGGCCGGAAGGGCGACACCGATCAGGGAGTTCGCCGCGAAGCCCTTAGCGGCCTCGCCCTTGGTGCCGGAGTCGCCGTCACGGCCGGAGCCGCAGCCGGCGAGGGCCAGCATGGCAGCGGCACTGATGGCCACCACCGACGTGCCGAAGAATTTACGCATGAGGGGACTTGCCTTTCTGAGTGATGTGAGACGGGGTGGAAAGTCGGTGGCCGTCAGCCGGACACCGCTGCCTTGGCGGGCTCGCGCTCCGCGTCCGGCGGTGAGGCGGGTGGACCGGAGTCGGCGCGCCGGAAGGGTCGCGTCAGGCTTCCGATGATGGAGAACCGGCCCTGGCTCTTGTTGTAGACGTCGATCGCGACGGCCAGCAGCAGGACCAGGCCCTTGATGATCTGGACCTTGTCGGTGCCCACGCCCTGGAGCTGGAGGCCGTTGTTGAGCACGGCCATGACGAGACCACCGACGATCGAGCCGCTGATGGTGCCGATACCGCCGGCGACGGCCGCGCCACCGATGAAGACCGCGGCGATGGCATCCAGCTCCCAGCCGTTGCCGTCCTGCGGGCCGGATGCCTGCGAACGGGCCACGAAGATCATGCCGGCCAGGGCAGCCAGGACGGACATGTTCATCATGACGAAGAAGTTGACCCGCTTGAGCTTCACACCGGACAGCTCGGCCGCCCGGGAGTTGCCGCCCACCGCGTAGATGTGCCGGCCACCGGCCGTGTTGCGGGTGTAGAAGGAGTACGCGATGACCAGGGCCAGCAGGATGAGACCGGAGATCGGGAAGCTGGTGCCGACGCGACCGCTGGCGAAGCGCAGCGAGGCGAAGGCGATCACCCCGACCATGATGGCCATCCGCAGGATCGAGATCCACATCGGCGCCGGATCAGCGTCCATCGCGCGCCGGGTCTTGCGTGCCTGCAACTCGCGCCACACCACGGCGATCGCGGCGGCCAGGCCGAGCAGCAGCGTGGCGTTGTTGTAGCCGGTGTCCGGCCCGAACTCGGGCAGGAAGCCGGAGCCGATCTCCCGGAAGCCCTCCGGCACCGGGATGCTCTGCGCGTTGCCGATGAACTGGTTGCCACCGCGGAAGAGCAGCATGCCGGCCAGGGTGACGATGAACGCCGGTACTCCGATGTATGCCACCCAGAAGCCCTGCCAGGCGCCGATGATGGCACCGATCGCCAGGCCGAACAGGATGGCGACCGGCCAGGGCAGATCCCACTCGGCCATCGACTTGGCGACCAGAATGCCGGCGAACGCGGCGATGGAGCCGACCGAGAGGTCGATGTGCCCCGCCACGATCACCATGAGCATGCCGATGGCCAGGATCAGGATGTACGAGTTCTGCTGGAACAGCGCGATCAGGTTGTCCGACCGCAGGGTCAGTCCATCGGTCCAGATCTGGAAGATCAGGACGATCGCCACCAGAGTGAAGATCATTCCAAACTGGCGAGCGTTGGAGGTGGTTCCTCCGAACAGGTTCTTCTGAAGGTCCTTCAATCGGCTCATCGTGTGGCCATCTTCTTCGTCGAGGTCATCTGCTTCATGAGGGTTTCCGGGGTGGCGTCGGCCCGGGCGATCTCGCCCGTGATGGCGCCTTCGAACACGGTGTAGATGCGATCGCAGAGCCCGATCAGCTCAGGCAGCTCCGAGGAGATGACGATGACGCCCTTCCCCTGGTCGGCGAGTCGCTGGATGATGCCGTAGATCTCGTACTTGGCACCCACGTCGATGCCGCGCGTCGGCTCGTCGAGGATCAGCAGGTCCGGGTCCGTGAACATCCACTTCGCCAGAACGACCTTCTGCTGGTTGCCGCCGGAGAGCTTGGAGACGCCCTCGTCGACCGTCGGGGCCTTGGTCCGCAACTCCTTGCGGTACGCCTCGGCCGCCTGGTACTGCTCGACCTCGCTCAGCACGCCGTGGTGCGAAATCTTGGACAGCTTGGCGGCCACCGTCGACGTCTTGATGTCGTCGAGCAGGTTGAGGCCGATCGCCTTGCGGTCCTCACTGACGTACGCGAGCCCGTGGTGGATCGCGTCCGCCACCGACTTGAGCACGATCTCCTTGCCGTCCTTGATGATCGTGCCCGACTCGAACACGCCGTAGGAGCGGCCGAACACGCTCATCGCCAGCTCGGTGCGGCCCGCGCCCATGAGCCCGGCGAAGCCGACGATCTCGCCGCGGCGCACCGTGAAGCTCTCGTTCTTGCAGACCTGCCGCTCGGCGGAGATCGGGTGCCGGACGTTCCAGTTCCGGACCTCGAAGAAGACCTCACCGATCTTCGGAGTGTGGTCCGGGAACCGGCTGCTCAGCTCGCGGCCGACCATGCCCCGCACGATCCGGTCCTCGTCGACCCCGTCCGCCTTGACGTCCAGCGTCTCGACGGTCTTGCCATCCCGAAGGATGGTGATCTGGTCGGCGATCGCCTCGATCTCGTTCAGCTTGTGCGAAATCATGATCGAGGTGATGCCACGCGAGCGGAAGCCGCGCAGCAGGTCCAGCAGGTGCCGGGAGTCGGCCTCGTTGAGTGCGGCCGTCGGCTCGTCCAGGATGAGCAGCTTCACGTCCTTGGCGAACGCCTTGGCGATCTCCACGAGCTGCTGCTTGCCGACCCCGATGTCCTTGATCAGGGTGTCCGGGTCCTCTTCGAGACCGACCCGGGCCATCAGGTCCAGCGCCATCCGGTTCGCGGCCTTCCAGTCGATAGCGCCCCGCTTGCGCGGTTCGTTACCCAGGAAGATGTTCTCGGCGATCGACATCCCCGGGATGAGCGCGAGCTCCTGGTGGATGATCACGATCCCGGCGTTCTCGCTCGCGCGGATGTCGGCGAACCGGGCATCCGTACCCTGGTAGACAATCTGGCCGTCATACGTGCCGTACGGGTAGACCCCGCTGAGGACCTTCATCAGCGTGGACTTGCCCGCGCCGTTCTCGCCGCAGATGGCATGGATCTCGCCGGCGCGAACCACCAGGTTGACGTCGGAGAGGGCCTTGACTCCGGGGAACTCCTTGGTGATGGATCGCATCTCAAGGAGGATGGGCACGTCGCTCATCGCTCGTACCACCTCGCCAACGTCATCGGTGCCTCCGGAAGGTTGAACCTTCACTCGGTTTTGTTGTTGACGGCAACGTATTGCGGCGAGCGGGCCATCCGCAAGGCGAGGGCCTGTTGAAAATGTAACAATCCGGTAATATCGATGTAGCGCAGTGTTCGCCCGCCACAGCGGCCCCCGGGGCCCCTCGCGGCACCCCGTGACCGCCCCACCGGCCTACTCGACCGGCCACCGGGCCCCTATCGACCCCGACCACTCGCCGCCAGGCCACCACCAGGCACAACCCACTGGGGCCGGTGGCAGAGTATCCGGATAGAGCGCTCTCCGCCATCGACCGTCCATGATCCGGGAGCCCGCCCGACAACGTTGGCATCGAGGACATGACGGGCCGGTGGCCCTGATGTGACCCACGCCTCGCCCGGGTCCGCCCGGCCCGAACGGGAGTCATGCCAGCCCCGACCAGCGCCGCGTCGCCCCCGGGGGATCGACGGTCAGTCGGGCAGCGTGATCGGGTTGATGATGTCGGCCAGCAACGTGAGCAGGGTGAAACCCGCGAAGATCAGGATCACGACGTACGTCAGTGGCATGAGCTTGACGTAGTCGACCCGGCCCGGATCCGGCCGGCCCAGCCGCCGGTAGAGCAGTGAACGGGCCCACTCGAACCAGCTGATCGCGATGTGTCCACCGTCGGCGGGCAGCAGCGGCAGCAGGTTGAACACCCCGATGAAGAAATTCAACGCGGCCAACAGCAGGAAGAAGGTGGGCCACTCGCCGCGGTCGGAGAGCTCGCCGCCGATCCGGCTCGCCCCCAGCATGCTGATCGGCGTCTCCGGGTCCCGTTCGCCGCCGGTCACGGCCGCCCACAGCGCCGGGATCTTCTCCGGGACCCGCTGCAGGGAGTGCAGGGTGTTGGTGAACATCAGACCGGTCTGGTCCGCCGCCCGGCCCAACGCGACAACCGGCCCGGCCGCGCTGGTCGGCACGATCGGGGTGACCCCGAGGACGCCCACCTGCTCCAGGTCGGCCGGGGTGATGTCCTCGATCGACCGGTTGGGATCGCGGACCACGTCGAGCCGGACCCGCTCGGCCAGCGGCAGGGTGACCGCCGCCGTCCGGTGCTGCCCGTCCCGGAGAAAACTCACCTCGACCTGCCGGCCGCCGGCCGCCCGGACCGCGGCCGTCATGGTGTCCCAGCCGCGGAGTGCCCGACCGTCGATCGCGGTGATGACGTCCCCACGCCGCAGCCCGAGCTGAGCCGCCGCGCTGGCCGGGTCCGCACCGGGCCGGCACTGCCGCTCGGTCTTGGTGGCCGGGTCGACGCTCCAACTCGTCTGGACGCACGGCGAGGTGGACCCGACCTGGACCGGCTCCGACTGCAACTTCGCCACGTCCGGCAGCGGCACGAACGCGAAGAGGCCCCAGAGGATCAGCGCGCCGAGGGCGAAGTGCGTCATCGAACCGGCGGACATCACGATCGTGCGCTTCCACACCGGATATCGCCACATGGCCCGCGGCTCGTCCGCCGGGTCGACGTCGTCGGCCTGTCGGGTCATGCCGACGATCTTGACGAACGCCCCGGCCGGGATGGCCTTGATCCCGTACTCCGTCTCACGCCGCCGGAACGACCACAGCGTCGGGCCGAAGCCGACGAAGAACCGGGTCACCTTCATGCCGAACATCCGGGCGGTGCCCATGTGCCCGGCCTCGTGCAGGACGAGGGACAGCAGAATGCCGAGGGCGAAGAGCACCACACCCATCGCGTACGTCATGTCCCGGCGCCCGCTTCCCGTCGCTCCGCACGGCCTGTGGTCATCCTAGGGAATCGTCGTCGTGGATGTGACCTAATGCGGCCGACCGCCTGCGAGGCCGTCACCGATACGCTCGGTGGATGGGAGATCCGTTCCGGGTTCGCATCACCGTCCGTGGCTACGAGCTGGACACCCAGGGCCACCTCAACCAGGCCGTCTACCTCCAGTACGGCGAGCACGCCCGATGGGAGTGCCTACGCGCCGCAGGCATCGCGCAGGACCGGCTCCTCGCCGCCGGCGTGGGACCGGTCGCCCTGGAGGTCAACCTGAAGTACCTGCGGGAGCTGCGCGGCGGGGACGAGGTGGACGTGTCCTGCCAGTTCCACTGGGGCGAGGGCAAGGTGTTCCAGATCGAGCAGGACTACACCCTCGCGGACGGCAGCCCGGTGGCCCGGGTATCCGGTGTGGGTGGTCTGCTGGATCTGTCGACCCGACGGCTGGTGCCCGATCCGCGGCAGCGGTTCCGGGAGTTGGCGACCGATCCGGGGCCGCTCGGCCTCTGACTCCAGTCAGGCTCGTACGTCGCGGGCTCGGTAGGGACAAACGGGCCCGGGCCGGCCGATGCGGCGTGGATGCCGCACCGGGCCGGCCCGTAGGAGCGCTGGGCTACTGGCTGCTCTGCTGCTGGCGGAACTGGTCGACCGGGAGGCCACCGCGGCCCCAGTTCTCGGTCTCCACCTCGTCGATCACCACGAAGGTCGACGTCATCGGCTTGTTGAGGACGTCACGCAGCAGCTCACTCACGCCCTTGATGAGCGCGGCCTTCTCCTCGGCGGTCGCCGCGGTGGCGCCGGGTGTGCTGCCCTCGCGGGTGATCTGGATGTTGACGATCGGCACCGTCTGATCCTCTTTCCGAGTTGGGTCAGCGACCGGCGTTCTGGCCACCGTCGACGTGCAGGATCTCGCCGGTGACGAAGGGTGCGTTCTCGAGGAAGACGACCGCGTCGACCACGTCGCTGGTCTCGCCGATCCGGCCGACCGGGTGCAGGCCGGCGAGCGCCTCGTGCGTCTCGATCGGGTGCATCGGGGTCTTGATGATGCCGGGCGCGACGGCGTTGACCCGCACTCCCCGACCCGCGTACTCGATGGCCAGGGACTTGGTCGCGGAGCTGAGGCCACCCTTGGTCAACGAGGCGAGTGCCGACGGGACGTTCGCGTTGGGCTGGTCCACGAGGCTGGTCGTGATGGTGACGATGTGGCCCCCGCCGACGGCCAACAGGTGAGGCAGGACGCGCCGGGTGAGGTGGAAGAACCCGCTGACGTTGATCTTGGTGACCAGATCGAGGTCCTCGTCGGTGTAATCGGTGAACGGCTTGGCGATGAAGACGCCGGCGTTGTTCACCAGGGTGTCGATACGCCCGAAACGGTCGAGGGCCGCCTGGACCACCCGCTCCGCCGTGTCGGCGTCGGAGACGTCACCGCGGACGGTGACGACCTCGGGGTCACTGGTCGCGCCGATCGAGCGCGAGTTCGCCACGACGCCGTACCCGAGCTTGCGGTACGCCTCGACGAGCCCGCCGCCGATGCCCTGCGACGCACCGGTGATGACGGCGACCTTCTGGCCCTGGTTGGTACCCACGTAAACCACTTCCTGTCTGGCCGGAGCCCTGGTGGCCGGGCCTGGGCGGCCCAACCGGAGATGCCAGTAGACGACTGGTCGACAAAAAGCTAGCCGACCGGTCGTGTATCGTCAAAGCATGGGACGCACCAGTGACGCACGGAACAAGATTCTTGTGGCGGCCGCCACACTGCTCGATCAGCGTAGCTATTCGGCGCTGGGCGTCGCCGAGATATGCACGACGGCCGGTGTGCCGAAGGGCAGCTTCTACTACTTCTTCGAGTCGAAGCAGGCCCTCGCCCGCACCGTCATCGACGAGCACTGGGCGGCCCAGCGCCGGGATTGGGAGCGACTGCTCGGCAGCAGGCGCGACCCGCTGCAACGACTGCGGGATCTGTTCGAGGCCACCCAGAAGGTCCAGCACGCCGGACAGAAGGACAGCGGCCTGGTCGTCGGCTGCCTCTTCGGCAACCTCGCCCTCGAGCTCAGCAACCAGGCCGAGGAGATCCGTCTTCGGCTCCAGGAGATCTTCGCGGAGCAGATCGACCTCATCGAGAAGGTGGTCGTCGAGGCGAAGGAGCGCGGCCAGGCCGGGCCGTCGGTCGACACCCGGGAGGCCGCCCGGGCCATCGTCGCCCAGATCGAGGGGCTGGTCCTGCTCGCGAAGCTGCTCAACGACCCGGCCCAGTTGGAGATGCTGTGGCGCAACTGCCTGGGCCTCCTCCAGGTGCCGGCCGAGGCGCGGAGCACGACCGACTGAGGACGCGCCCCGGCCGGTCGGCCCAGCGCGGGTCGTCACACCGTCGACGTAGCATCGGCGATGCACGATGTCGAGGTGGACCACCCTTCAACCGGATCGGGCACAGTGGACATGACGACCGAGCAGACGACGTCTCCCCCGCGTGCCGGCGTCGGCATCGTGGCCAGCGGCCTGGGCCAGCACGTCCGAGGCGGGCGCCAGATCCTGGACGGTGTCTCGCTGACCATCGCGCCGGGCGAGGTGGTCGCCATCATCGGCGCCAGCGGCGCGGGCAAGACCACCCTGCTGGAGACACTCGCCGGGATACGGCGACCGGGCGTGGGCACCGTGACGTCCGACGGCACCGCCGCGTTGGGCACGATCGGGTTCGTCCCGCAGGACGACATCATCCACCGAGAGCTGCCCCTGGACCGCACCCTGCGGTACGCGGCCCGGCTGCGTCTGCCACCGGGGACCACGCCGGCCGAGGTGCACCGGAGAGTCGCCGAGGTGCTCGCCGACCTGCGGCTGAGCGAGCGGGCCGCCGTCCCGGTGGGCCGGCTCAGCGGCGGTGAGCGTAAGCGCGCCAGCATCGCCGTCGAGTTGCTCACCCGGCCGGGCGTCTTCTTCCTGGACGAGCCGACCTCGGGGCTGGACCCGGCGATCGCCGTGGATCTGCTCCGGACGCTGCGGACGCTCGCCGACACAGGGACCACGGTGGTGCTCACCACCCACCAGATCACCGACGTGGACCGCTGCGACCGGGTCATCGTGCTGACCCGCCAGGGCCGGTTGGCGTTCGCCGGCACGCCGGCCGACGCTCGGCAGTTCTTCGGCCTGCGCTCCCTCGCCGAGGTGCACCTGCGCCTCGACGAGGAGACCGACCAGGCGAGCTGGCCCGATCGGTACGCGGCACGCCGCGACGCCGGAGCACCGACCCGGGCGGCCGACCCGGGCGCTCGAACGCCAGCGTCCCGGCCGGTGGGCCGGCTACGCCAGTGGGCCGTCCTCGCCACCCGCAACGCGGAGATCGTCGCCCGGAACCGGCTGACCCTGGCGATCCTGCTCGGCTCGCCACTGATGGTGCTCGGCATGTTCGCGCTGCTCTTCCGCCCGGGGGCGTTCGACCCGGCGCAGCCGAGCCCCACCGTCACCGTGATGATCCTGTTCTGGATCGCGTTCGGCGGCTTCTTCTTCGGGCTGACCTACGGCCTGCTCCAGATCTGCACCGAGCTGCCGATCCTGCGGCGGGAACGCCTCGCGGGTGTCCGGCTGGTTCCGTACCTGTTGGCGAAGGTCGCGGTGCTGCTGCCGCTGCTGGCCCTGGTGGACCTGGCCCTGCTCGGTGTGCTGCGCGGCATCGACCGGCTGCCGCCGGTCGGCGGCTCGGACTTCGCCGCCCTGTACGCGACGCTGCTGCTCTCCTCGGCGGCCGCGCTCGCCCTCGGCCTGCTGTGTTCCGCGGCCGTCTCCGACGCCGCCCAGGCGACGCTCATGCTGCCGATGCTCTGCTTTCCGCAGGTGTTGTTCGTCGGCGCGATCCTGCCGGTGCCCGCGATGGCGACCGGCGGCCAGTGGCTCAGCTACGCGATGTCGAACCGGTGGGCATTCGAGGGTCTGGGGCACACGGCCGGGGTGGAGCGGCTGTGGCGCGACGGCGGTTCCCCGCTCGGCCCACCACTGCTGAGCACGTACGGTGA
Source organism: Micromonospora sp. CPCC 205539 (assembly GCF_036906815.1). NCBI lineage: Bacteria > Bacillati > Actinomycetota > Actinomycetes > Micromonosporales > Micromonosporaceae > Micromonospora > Micromonospora sp. CPCC 205539. The sequence goes on from NZ_JBAKHW010000002.1 coordinate 102,285, forward strand.
CAGCTTCTCCCGGCCGGTGTGGGTGAACTGGCTGGTGCTCGGCGGGTTCGTGGTGCTCTTCCTCGGGGCGACCTGGGCGGTGCTCGCGCGTCGGGAGGCTCGCCGTGCGGCCTGACCCGGTGGATGTCACGCCGACGGCGTTGCCGGGATACTCCGACACGACGCGGATCGACGACCTGCGCGCCACCGAATACCGGCACCTCGACCAGCAGGGCCAGGTCTACCTCGACTACGCCGGGTCCGGGGTCGCCGCGCAGGCCCAGGTCAACGCGCACCGCGACCGACTGCTGGCGGGCCTGTACAGCAACCCGCACTCGGAGAGCCCGACCAGCGAGGCGGCCGGTTCGCTGGTGGAGTCGGCCCGGCGTACGGTGCTCGACTTCTTCCGTGCCGACCCGTCCGAGTACGCGGTCGTCTTCACCCCGAACGCCAGCGGCGCCTGCCGGCTGGTCGGCGAGGCGTACGGCTTCGGCCGCGCCGCCCCCTTCGTGTTGACCTGGGACAATCACAACTCGGTCAACGGCATCCGCGAGTACGCCCGGGCCGACGGAGCGCCGGTGCGCTACGTTCCGCTGACCGGGCCGGAGCTCCGGGTCGCCGAATCGGACTTGGTCGCCGTGCTGACCGCCGGGCGGGGCGGGCTGGCCGGCCGTCGACGTCGCTCGGGTGCTCGGGGGCTGTTCGCCTACCCCGCGCAGAGCAACTTCTCCGGCGTACAGCACCCGCTGAGCTGGGTGGAGCTGGCCCACCAGCACGGGTACGACGTGCTGCTCGACGCCGCCGCGTTCGCACCGACGAACCGGTTGGATCTCAGCGTGGTCCGGCCCGAGTTCGTCTGCCTGAGCTGGTACAAGCTCTTTGGCTACCCCACCGGCGTCGGCGCGCTGCTGGCCCGTCGCGACGCGCTGGCCCGGCTGCGCCGGCCGTGGTTCGCCGGCGGCACGATCCGCGCGGTCAGCGTACAGGGTGACTGGCACCGGTCGATGGACGACGAGTCGGCTTTCGAGGACGGCACGCTCAACTTCCTGAGCATCCCCGACGTGGAGTTCGGGCTGCGCTGGCTCGACGGGATCGGCGTGGACCTCGTGCACACCCGCGTCGGCCTGCTCACCGACTGGCTGCTGGGCCGGCTGACCGCGCTGCGGCACCGCACCGGTCAACCCCTCGTCCAGGTGTACGGGCCGACGACCGGCGAGGGCCGGGGCGGCACGGTGACGTTCAACTTCCGTCATCCCGATGGGTCGCTGGTCGACGAGCGGCTCGTGGCGCGCGAGTCCGCAGCGGCCGGCTTCTCCCTGCGTACCGGCTGCTTCTGCAACCCCGGCGCGGGCGAGGGCGCGTTCGGGATCAGCCCGGGCTCGGTGCGTCGACGACTACTCGCTCGGGTCGACACCATCGACCAGTACCTGAGCGAACTGGGCCTGCCGACCGGCGGCGCGGTCCGCGTCTCGTTCGGTCTGGTCTCCGGTGCGGCCGACGCGGAACGCTTCCTCGCCTTCGCCGAGTCCACCTACCTGAATCGCGACGCCGGCACCGACGCGCCGCTGCCGCCCCGGCTGCGCTGCTGACGGGCCCGCCCGCCCGCACGGGTCAGCTGACCTGGGCCACCGGCGCCGGGCGGTGCTTCATCTCCTCCATGAACGGGAACCGGGCGGTCAGCTCGGCGAGGGTCAGCCCGGCCCGCCAGGCCGCAGCCACGTGCGCCACCTGGACGAGATCCATGACGTCGCCCCGGGCCTGGACCTCGTCCGAGACCCGGATGTCGATCATGAAGTATCGAGCCTGGGAGCCCAGCCCGATGCAGACCACGCCCTGGTCGGAGTGCAGCTCGGCGCAGGTGAACCGGGCACGGCCCTGCTCGGGAGCTGTCACCCGGCCGAGGTCGAGCTGGTGGCGGGCCGCGGTGTCGACGAGCGCGGGGGCCAGGCCACCTCGCTCGACCAGGTCCGGGTAGAGGCGCGAACCCAGCGCCGTCGAGACGTCGCTCATGACTGACTCCCACTTCCTTGTGACAGAGACCAGTAGCCCGCAGGTTACGGGGACGTTTCCAGCGAGCCTCGTCATCCTGTCCCCGATGGACGCTCCACGGCAATAGGAAGGGTCGATTCGACCTCCATTGGCGGACGCCCGTTCGGCGTGCGGTCCCGGCGGGCTCAGGCACCCGGCGCTGATGCCGCGACGGGTCTCCCGGTCGGCTCCGGATCGGGCCGGGCGGGCGCACGTACCAGGAGCAGCACCGCCGCGCCGACGACCAAGGCGGCGATCCCGCTGAACAGGAAGATGCGGTCCAGGCCGGCGGCGTACCCGCTGCGCAACGCGTGCTCGACCGCCGCGCGTACGGCCGTCGGGGCCTGCGCGAGCAGGGCTTCCGAGCCGCCGCCGGTCAGGCGGATCGCCGCCTGGCCGGGATCGCCGAACAGGCCGCTGTCGACGAGCACCGGGCGGGCCTGCCCGGCTGCCACGCTGGCGAAGATCGGTACGGCGACGGCGAACCCGAGCTGACGGAACGTGTTCATCGCACCGTTGGCCATGCCGGCACGCTCGGGCGGCGCCGCGCTCAACGCCGCCGAGGCGAGCACCGGTGAGGCCAGCCCCACCCCGATGCCGGTGACGCTGAGCCCTGGGATCAGCGCGGTCCAGGTGGAGTTCGGGCCGATCAGCATGCACAGCAGCGTCCCGACTCCGACCAGCAACAGCCCGACGCCGATCGCCCACTGCGGCGCGACACCGTGCAGCAGCCGCCCACCCGCGCCGGCGACGACGAACGAGACGGCCGCCAGCGGGGTCAGCACGAGTCCGGCCGCCACCGGCTCCAGACCCAGCACCGACTGCGCCCAGAGCGAGACGAACATCAGGTTGGCGAACGCGGACGCGGTGAGCACCGCCCCGCCCACCATCAGGGCGGTGAACGACGGCCGCCGGAACAGCCTCAGGTCGATCATCGGATCGGCCCGGCGCGACTCGACCAGCAGGAACACCAGCAGGGCGAGCGCGCTCGCGACGAAGGCGGCGATCGCGCCGCGATCCGTCCAACCGTGTTCGCCGGCGCGGATCAGGCCGTAGACGAGCAGGGTGACCGCGAGGGTGAAGAGACCGGCGCCCGGCAGGTCCATCCGGCCGCCTGCCGCGCGGGACTCCACGATCGACCGGACGGCGATCAGCACGGCGAGCACGGCGAACGGGATGTTGACCAGGAAGATCGCGCGCCAGCCCACGTGCTCGGTGAGCACGCCACCGAGGATCGGCCCGGCCGCGGCGGCGGCACCGTTGACCGCGCCCCAGACGCCGAAGGCCAGGGCCCGGTCCCGACCGGTGTACGTGGTGCCGAGCAGGGCGGCGTTGGTGGCGTACATGGCGGCGGCCCCGATCCCCTGGACCCCTCGGGCGGCGATCAGCACGCCGGGGTCGGTAGCCAGCCCGCAGCCCAGGGACGCGACGGCGAAAAGGAGCAGGCCGGCGAGGAAGACCCGTCGGCGGCCGAGCAGGTCCGACACCGATCCGGCCGCCAGCAGGAGGGCGGCCAGCACCAGGACGTAGATGTCGATGGTCCACTGCAACGCGGCGAACGACGAGTGCAGGCCGCTGGCCATGGCCGGCAGCGCGATGGTGACGATGGTCAGGTCGACCAGCAGCATGAAGGTACTCAACGAGATCGCCACCAGGGGCAACCACTTGCGCATGAGCTACCGCCTCAGAACGGGTGGACGTACCGCAGCGAGCCTGCCGGAGTGCGGGGGCGAGCGGCGGGAGGCTCGCCATTCACAACGGCGTGCTGGCCAGCCACCCGGCGACCTAGCGGGATCGGGCGGCAACGGCGTGTCGTCGTATTGGAAACACTCTTGACACAATGCCTTTATATCGACATCCTTCGTTTAAGAGAGCGCTCTCCTAGATCGTCGGATCGAAGCCTCCGCCACCTCGTCGCTGAGGAGCCTCCCGTGTTCACAGCCCGTCCCACCTCCCGCTTCCGACCACTCGTCCTCGCGGCGGTCACCCTCATCGCCACCGCCGCGGCACTCGTCTATCCGGCGCAGCCCGACCGGGCCTCGGCCGACATTGGGCCGATCACCTGGCAGGACGAGTTCAACTCCGCCGCCGGCGCGCCGGTCGACCAGAGCAAGTGGCGCTTCGACATCGGCGGTGGCGGCTGGGGCAACAACGAGCAGCAGTACTACACCAACAGCACGAGCAACGCCGTGCACGACGGCCAGGGCAACCTCGTCATCACCGCACGCCGGGAGAACCCCGCCAACTACCAGTGCCACTACGGGCGCTGCCAGTACACGTCCGCGCGGCTGCTGACCGCGGCCACCTTCAGCCAGACGTACGGCCGGTTCGAGGCCCGGATCAAGATTCCTCGCGGTCAGGGCATCTGGCCGGCGTTCTGGATGCTCGGCACCGGCGGCGGCTGGCCCGACGCCGGCGAGATCGACATCATGGAGAACATCGGCCGCGAGCCCAACACCGTCTACGGCACCGTGCACGGGCCCGGCTACTCCGGCTCCGGCGGCATCACCGGCAGCCGCAGCCTCGGCGGGCCGCTCGCCGACGGCTTCCACACCTACCGGGTGGACTGGGAGCCGAACGTGATCACCTGGTACCTCGACGGGGTGCAGTACCACCGGGTCGACCCGGCCCGACTCGGCGGCAACCGGTGGGTGTTCGACCACCCCTTCTTCATGATTCTCAACGTGGCCGTCGGTGGCTACTGGCCCGGCTACCCGGACGGCTCCACGCAGTTCCCGCAACAGATGCTCGTCGACTACGTCCGGGTGTCCAGCTACACCTCCGGCGGCGGAGGCGAGCCGCCGCCGAGCGGCACGAGCCGGCTCCGCGGAGCACAGAGCGGGCGGTGCATCGACATCCCCGGCGCCAACCCGGTCGAGGGCGCCAAGCTGCAGATCTGGGACTGCAACACCAGCGCCGCGCAGGCCTGGACCTTCGCCACCGACGGGACCGTCCGCGCGATGGGCAAGTGCATGGACCCCGCGTGGGCCGGCACCGCCAACGGAACCGAGGTCAACCTGGTCTCCTGCAACGGCAACCCCGCGCAACGCTTCACCCTCAACGGCTCGGGCGACCTGGTCAACCTCAGCTCGAACCGGTGCGTCGACGTCCGGGACGTCAATCCCAACAACGGCGGCAAGCTGCACCTGTGGGACTGCATCGGCGCCGCGAACCAGAAATGGTCCCGCATCTGAGGACGCGCCACCAACCAGCACCACCACCAGCGAGTGGGCCGCCCGGAAGGTCTCGGGCGGCCCACCGTCAGGTACGGGCGCTCAGCGGGAGGCCCGGCCGCCGCACGGATTCGGCCGATGGGAGGAGGCGGACACCCGACACCGCTATGTTCGGATTAGTCCAATAAGTCCGGCATATCCGGGAGTGAGTCTCATGTCACACCACCTCGACACCCCCCTCGCGGCGCAGAGCGGTCAGCTCTTCATCGACGACCTGTACGTCTTCAACGGCGACCGCGCCACGGTGTTCGTCATGGACGTCAACAGCTCGGTGACGAAGGCCGACATCAAGCGCGGCTTCCACGCCGAGGCGCGCTATGAGATCAAGATTCACTTCAACGGCGGGGACCAGGAGGAGCTGACCTACCGGGTGACCTTCGGTGAACCGGACGGCGCCGGTAAGCAGACGCTCCAGCTGTACGAACTGACCGCGGCCGACGCCCGCGACGACGCCGCGATGGGCACTCCCATCGTCGAGGGTCGGACCGGCGAGGTGTCGAGCGGTGGCCACGTCCGGATCTGGGCCGGGCGGATCACCGACCCGTTCTACATCGACCTCGACGAACTCGCGACCATCAACGGCGCGGTCAAGAACGGCGCGAAGGTGGACCACTCGGCGTGGCGGGCCGACAAGGCCAAGAACAGCTTCGCCGGCACCACCGTCGAGTCGATCGTCCTCGAGGTCTCGCACGACGAGCCGATGCTGCGCGACGGCACCCAGATCGGCGTCTGGTGTCGCACCATGCTGGCCACCGACGCGGGCGGGTGGCGGCAGATCAACCGCGCCGGCCACCCCATGATGTGGCCGGTCTTCTGGCCCACCGACACCGACTTCTCCAACCCGGCCAACGTCCGGCACCCCAGCGTGGACCTCAAGGAGGACGGCGAGGAGATCGCTTCGGCGGTCGCGGGCGTCGTCAGGGCCAACGGCACCGCGCCGGATCCGCAGGCGTACGGCTGGAGCGTGGCGCGCGTGCTCTACCCCGATGTGCTGCCGTACCAGGTCGGCACGCCGGCGAACTACGGTTTCGCGGCCCGCAACGGTCGCACCATGGCCGACAACGCGCCCGAGGTGATGTTCTCCCTCGTGTTGAACTCCGGCATGACCTCGGGGCTCACCCCGGACGTGACGAAGGCGGCCCGCGCCGACCAGTTCCCGTACGTGGTGCCCGCCTGACCGGGCATTCGCGCCTTCACCCGGCCGGGCGGGTCAGGCTCCAGTAGCCCACGCTGGGTCGCATGCCGAAGGCCCGGTTCGCGCGGAGGATCGGCTCGTTGCCGTCGTCGTTGTGGGTGGTCACGGCCGAGGCACCCGAGTCGTACGCGGCCAGCAGGGCGGCGGCCTTCAGCGCCATCGCCACGCCCCGGCCGCGGTGCTCCACGGCGACCCCGGTGTAGACGGTGTACCAGTCTCCGCTGTCCGCCTGCGGCGTGACGACGGTCAGCCCGCACGGCGGTTCGCCGGGCGCGTCACACACCTCGGCCAGCAACACGGTGGCGGCGTCGGGGAACATCCGGCGGGACTGCGCGACGTCGACCTCCTGACCCTCGGCGCCGGGCAGGGGCAGTCCGGGCAGCGTACGGCCGATGCACTCCATGATCGTCGCCTCCTCGGCCCGCAGGTCGGTGACGCGGACCCGCACGCCGGCGACGGTGCCGCTGTACGCCGCACGCTCGGCGAGGTCGTCGCCGCGTCCGGCGAGGTCGTACCGCCAGCCGACGCTGTGGCGGGTGACCTCGAGGCCGTACCGCTGCGCGAAGCGCCGACCGCCGTCGAGATCATCGCGCAGTGCGCTGGTCACCACGTGCTGCGCACTGAGGTGCCGCTCGGCCCAGGCGGTCAGTTCGGCGGCCAGGGCGGTGCCGATCCCCCGCCCGCGATCGTTCTGCGCCACGGCCACCAGCGCGGAGACCGTACCCGGGAACGCCGGCTCGGCGGTGAGCTTGGCGGCGCCGACGATCTGCCCCGACCGCTCGGCGACGAGGGCGTGGTGGATCTCGCCGGGCTCCACGGTGGCCAACTGGTCGAGCAGCCGGCGCCGTTTGTCATCGCCCGCGGCGAGCACCAGCAGGTCGGCGGCAGCGGGGATGTCGTCAGGACGCAGGGCTCGGATTGCGGCGCTTACCGGGACTGTGTGTGCGGTCACGTGGTCGGAAGGTACCCGGAGCAGGCACTTCACCGATAATGATCTTCGCCACGCTCGGGAATCGCCACCCTCCCCCCAAGGTCGGAAAACATCCGGTTCATCCTGTATTTGGCGGTTTGCGCGCATAGTCTCCTGAGTGCATCCCATGGGGGGATTTCAGGATGAAGGAGACTTGATGCGCAGGAAACTTCTCGCCGCTGGCCTGGCCGGTTTCGCCGCGGCCGCCGCCCTCGCCGGGCCGGCCGCCGCGGACACGACGGGCGACACGATCGTGACCCTCACCGTCAACGCCGCCGGTGGCCTCTCGATCACGGTGCCCGCGACGGCGAACATCGGAAACGGCGTCGAGGGCACGACCATCTCCGGCCAACTGGGCCCGGTCACCGTGCTGGACCAGCGGGGATCGCTCACCCCGAACTGGACCGTCACCGTCGTCTCCACCGACTTCGTCACCGGCGGCGGCACCTCCGGAGAGACGATCCCGGCCGACAACGTCTCGTACTGGTCGGGTCCGGCGACCGGAACGGCCGGCACCGGCACCTACACCCCGGGACAGTTGACCGCAGCCCAGGCCGTGGTCATCGACACCCCGAAGACGGCGTTCAGCAAGACGGGTGGCACCGGCAACAACTTCGCGACCTGGAACCCCACGTTGCTGGTGGACGTGCCGGACGGGACCGTGGAAGGTGTCTACACCGGGACGGTGACACATTCGGTGGTCTGAGCCGCTCGGCCGGCTGGTGCTGCTGGCCTCGGTCGCTCTCGTAGCGTTCGGGGCGTCGGCGGCACCAGCCGTTGCCGCGCGGGAGCAGCGGTACGAACCCGGGGACGATCCCGCCGCGATCAACCTCAGGCTGATGGACATCCCCTCCGCCCGGGCGGAGGATCCCCGTGCCCGGGTCTACATCATCGACCACCTCAAGCCGGGCGCGACGATCAGCCGCCGGGTCGAGGTGCGCAACGATTCGCCGGGGACACAGAAGATCGAGCTCTACGCCGGGGCGGCCTCGGTCGAGAACGACGCCTTCACCGTGCCCGAGGACCGCACGGGCAACGAACTCAGCGGCTGGATCAGGCTGAAGACAGCCGCCCTCGAGCTCGCCCCGGGCGAGCGTGATTCGGTCGCGGTGGACATCGCCGTCCCGAAGAACGCTTCCAAGGGCGAGCGCTATGCCGCCATCTGGGCGCAGGTGACCAGCGGGTCGAAGCAGAACGGCAACGTCGTGCAGGTCCACCGGGTGGGTATCCGCGCCTACCTCGACGTCGGCCCGGGCGGCGAACCGCCGACCGACTTCCGCATCGGCGACCTGGCAGCCGAGCGCGGAATCGGCGAGTTCCCCGTGGTCACCGCGAACGTCACCAACACCGGCGAGCGGGCGCTGGACATGACCGGACGCCTTACGTTGAGCAAAGGTTCGGTCCAGGCCGGGCCGTTCAAGGTCACCAACGGCGTGACGATCCTGCCGGGCCAGAGCGGCAAGGTCCGCATCGAGGTCAACCAGTCCCTGCCCGCGGGCGTCTGGGACGTACAGGTGCTCCTCGCGAGCGGGCTGGTGGAACGGAAGGCGGAGGGCCGGATCACCCTGCCCGTCGCGGCGCCCATGGCGGTCGAGAAGTCCCCGAGACCGGTCTGGCTCGCCTACGCGACCGGCATCGTGGCGCTGCTGGTGCTGGTCGTGCTGGTCGGCTGGTATCTCGCCCGTCGACAGCGGACACGGGTCACGCCTGGCCGCCGGCTGGGCTGACGCGGACTGACCTCGTCGGCACGCCGAGGAGGTCAGTCCGCGGGAAGCTGTCAGCCCTCGATGTCCCGTGGATCACGGCTGCGCGGGTAGGTGTTCTTGTCCCCGATCGTGCCGTCCTGCTTCTTGATCACGTGCTCGACTCCACGGTCGGCGGCCATGTCGCGCCCCTGGGCCTGCGCGTCCGCCTTCGTGTCATGCGTGCTGGTGGCCCGCTCGTTGCCCTCCGGGCGGTTCTTCCACTGCCCGTCCTCCTGGTAGGTGTCGACGTCACCCTTGGCCATCGCCAGCTCCTCCCTGCGTCTGAACTGTCCACCCAGACCAGTGCCCCGAGGCGTGTCGGGCAAACGCGAACGGCGCTGTCCTCAGGGACAGTTTCCGCTCGTCCGCCGGACCGTGTACTCGCGGTCGTCGTGGGTGATCCCCGAAGCCGTCCCGTCGAACCAGGTCTCGACCTTGTCCCAGCCCCGGCGCTGCTCGTAGTGCAGGTGCGGCGCGCCGGAGTCGCCGGTGCTGCCGAGGCGCCCGATCTGCTCGCCCTGGGCGACCCGCTGACCGACCCGGACCAGCGGCGGTTCGAGCATGTGCAGGTACTGCGTCTCCCACTTGCCGCCGTGGTCGATCTTCACCCAGTAGCCACCGCCGCGGCCGCGCGGTCCGTCCGGATCTTCCGGGGTACGCCCGCCCAACGATCCGTTGATGCCCGCCTCGGTGACCTCGCCGGCGTACGACGCGAGCACCGGCCGCCCCCACGCCTCACCCTCGGTGGGGAACAGGTCGACGTCGTAGTCGTCGTGACCGGGGTAGGTGCCGAGCTGCCACCTCTCACCGCAGGTGACCGGGAGCTGGAAGAGCGGACGCGGTCCCGCCGGTCGCAGCAGCGGCACGGCCACCACGGCGACGATGCCGAGGACGGCCACGGCGGCGACGAGCGAGAGGAGTACGCGAGCGGCGCGACTGCGGACGCGGCGGTGCGTACGGGCTCTGGTGGGGCGGCCGGTCGTCACCGTCCCGAGCATGGCAGACCCCGGCAACGCCTCGCCGACCACCCCCGGCGGTGACATTGCAGTCGCATTGCCAACCGGGTACGGTGGGATGCATTGCAACTGCATTGCGTAGAGAGCAGGCCCCGATGCACGTGATCGCGCTGTCCGAGGCTTCCACCGATCTGATCGAGCTGGTGGGTGGCAAGGCCGCCGGGCTGGGTGAGCTGATCCGACGTGGCGAACGCGTACCCCCGGGGTTCTGCGTAACCGCCGAGGCCCACCGGCTCGGCGTCATCCCGCGGACGGAGATCGTCGCCGCGTACGAGCAACTCGGCGCGGGCCCGGTGGCGGTGCGCTCCAGCGCCACGGCGGAGGACCTGCCGGAGGCGAGTTTCGCCGGTCAGCAGGACACCGTCCTGAACGTCACGGGCGTCGACGAGCTGTTCGACGCCATCCAGAGATGCTGGGGCTCGCTGCACAGCGTGCGGGCGACCGCGTACCGCGAGGCCCGCCAGATCGACCACCGGACGGTGCGGATGGCCGTCGTCGTGCAGCGCATGGTCACCCCTGCGGTGGCCGGGGTGCTGTTCACCGCGAACCCGGTCACCGGCCGCCGCGACGAGATGGCCGTCGATGCCGCGCCGGGCCTCGGCACGACGGTGGTGGACGGTGCGGCCACGGTGGACCACTACCTCCTCGACGGCGTCACGCAAGACCACCGGGGCTGCCTGACGCCCGCGCAACTCGCGGAGCTTCGGACCACGGGTGAGCGGCTGCAAGGTCACTTCGGCTGCCCGCAGGACGTGGAGTGGGCACTCGACCCGGCCGGCACGCTGTGGTTGCTCCAGTCGCGACCGATCACCAGCCTGTTTCCCCTGCCGCCGGCCACGGAGAAGCCCCTCCCCCGGGTCTACCTGGAGTTCGGCCACGTGCAGGGCATGCTGCGACCGGTCACCCCGATGGGCATGTCCACCCTGCGGTCGCAGATCGCGGCGATGCTCGCCGCGCTCGGTGTCCGCGTCGAGATCGTCGACATCGGGGGGCGCCTCTACGGTGACCTGACCGAGCTGGCACGCAGCAGGACGGCTCGCAGGCGACTGGTCAAGCTTCTGGCCGTCGACTTCGGCCCACGGGCGCAGGCGGTCATGCGCCACGTCCTGGCGGATCCACGGTTCGCACCGACGACGGGCGGCAGCGCCGGTGGCGCGGCGGGAGTCGCATCCCTGCGCACCGCCGGCCGCGCGGTCGTGGGGATCCTGCGCGCGCTGGCCCGTCCCGACGCGGCACGGGTCCGGATGTTCGAGGCGATCGAGCAGCTCAGGCTCCGGTCGGCGGCCCCGGGCGACCTGCGTACCGCCGCGGACCGGCTGCGCTTCGTTCAGGCGCCGGACGCCGGAGACAGCAGCGACGCCATCACCTGGCCGATCGTCGCCGGCATGCTCGCCGCCGCGCTACCGGTTCAGCTCCTGAAGGGCGCCGCCGGGCCCGACGAGATCCACGCCGTACTGGGCGGGATGCCGCACAACGTCACCATCGAGATGGACCTCGCGCTCTGGCGGCTGGCCCAGGGAGCCGCTCGACACCGCCAACTCCTGCTCGACACTCCAGCCGACGAGCTGGCCGCACGGTATGTGCGCGGGACGCTGCCCGACCTCGGGTTGGCCGGGTTCCTGGACACCTACGGCCATCGCGGCGCCGCCGAGGTCGATCTCGGCGTACCGCGCTGGGACGAGGACCCGACACCGGTCTTCGCGGCCATCGCCAACTACCTGCGGGTCACCGACCCACAGCAGGCGCCCGACCTGCGCTTCCAACGGGCCGCGGCAGCAGCCGAGACCGCACTCGTGGAGTTGGTCGCCCGTGCCCGTCGGCAACGGCCGGTACGCGGCAGGATCGCCGGGTTCCTGCTGCGACGGGCGCGGTCGCTGGCCGGCCTCCGCGAAGCCGGCAAGTTCGCCGGGCTCTACCCGCTGCGGGAGACGCGTCGGCAACTGCTGCTCATCGGTGCCGACCTGACCGGTGCCGGGTTGCTGGAGCAGCCCGACGACATCATGTTCCTGACCCTCGACGAGGTGCACGCCGCGGTGCACGGCGCCGCCGACCACCGGCGCACGGTCCTCGCCCGCCGGGGCGTACACCGCAGGGAGCTGCACCGCACGGCCGTACCGGTGGCGCTGCTCTCCGACGGCACCGACGTCGAGGCCGTCCTGCCGGCGGCGCCCGCCAGCGACGGCACCCGCGCCGGCGTGGGCGCGTCCGCGGGCCGGGTGACCGGCCCCGCCCGGGTCGTCCACGACCCCGCCACCGCGCACCTCGAGCCGGGTGAGGTCCTGGTCGCCGCGACCACCGACCCCGGCTGGACCCCGCTGTTCCTCACCGCCTCGGCGCTGGTCACCGAGACCGGCGCGATCATGGCGCACGGCCCGACGGTGGCCCGGGAGTACGGCATCCCGGCCGTCATCTGCGTGCCCGACGCGACCCGCACGATCCGCACCGGGCAGCTCGTCACCGTGGACGGCGGCGCGGGCACCGTCACCCTCCACTGACCCGACCCCACCACCGGGAGAACGATCATGACCGACCGGAAGGCGTGGCCGCTGCTGCGGCGGGCCGCCACGACCGAGGGCGCCATGTGGCGCAGCCTGTACGTGTGGGCGCGGCGCAGACCACTGCCGCTGGCCCCGGGCGACGACCCGTTCAGCTACCTCGGCGTGGTGAAGCCGATCCTGGGCATCTTCATCGCCCTCTCGGCCGTGGAGATTCCGATCTTCGACCTCATCGTCACCAACGTGGTGCCCTGGCGACCGGCCCGTTGGATCATGCTCGTCCTCGGCGTCTGGGGTCTGCTCTGGATGCTCGGCTTCTACGCGAGCCTGACCATCCATCCGCACGTGGTGGGTGACACGGGCCTGCGGGTCCGGCTCGGCTCGGGCATCGACCTCTGGATCCCGTGGACGGACGTCGAGGCGGTGAGCAGGCGCTATCGCTCGCTGCCCTCCAGCAGGTCGGTCCAGATCGAGCACGAGGGAGAGCGCCGGGTGCTGCACATCGTGGTCGGCAGCCAGACCAGCGTCGACGTCCGGCTGCGCCGACCCCGGACGTTCGACCTGCCCAAGGGCCGGACCGAGCCGATCGACGAGCTGCGACTGTACGCGGACGACCCCGCCGGCCTCCTGCGCAGCGCACGGGGCACCCCGACGAGCGGGACCGTCCGCCGGTGACCGCCGTCCGCCGCCGGGTTCCCGGACCACCACTGTGAAACGATCGAGGTCATGCCCAAGAAGGTCGACCACCAGGAGCGACGCACGCTCATCGCGGACGCGTTGATGCGGGTCGCCGCCGATCAGGGCCTGGAGGCCGTCAGCCTCCGCCACGTGGCTGCCCAGGCCGGCGTGTCCGCCGGAATGGTGCAGCACTACTTCCGCACCAAGGACGAGATGATGGCGTTCGCGCTCAGCGTCGTCCGCGAACGCAGCCAGCTCCGGGTCACCGAGGCGGTGGCGCGACTCGGCGCGGCCCCCGCACCGAAGCTGCTGCTCCGCACGATGATCGCCGCGCTGCTGCCGCTCGACGAGGGGACCCGCGACGACGGGCGGGTGGCGCTGGCCTTCCTCGCGTACACGGCGGTCCGCCCGGCAGCCGCGCCCGGCCTGCGCGCGGACACCGTGCAACTGACCGGCTTCATCGCCAGCCTCCTACCCTCGCGCGACGCCGACGTGGCCGCGGCCGGCCTGTTGGCGCTCATGGAAGGTCTGGGCGTCTATCTGCTGGGTGGGCAGTACACCGAAGAGCAGGCCCTGGGTGCGCTGGATGCCCACCTCGACCTGCTCTTCGGCTAGTGCTCTCTCAGCAGCGCGGCACGTTCGGGATGTAGCCGGTGTGGCCGGTCTGCACGTACGCGTCGGAGACGTAGCGGTTGGTGCCGATCCGGTCCCAGATGGCGGTCGTACCGTGTGGGCCGGTGACTGTGCTGCCCACCGCCTGGCAGTAGATGGCGAGGCTCGCGCCGTCGGCCACCGAGCCGACGACCGGATTACCGACGCCGGGGCCGGAGCGCACGTTGAGGGTGGACGCCTCCGTGTCCACCGTGCCGGAGCCGATGCCGGTGATCCCGTTGACCAGTTGCATGTAGTAGGTCCAGTTCCAGTACGGGCCCGGGTCGGTGTGGGTGGCGCCGGGCACCTCGACGTGCCCGACGATGTGCGCGCGGTCCTTGGGAATGCCGTACTTGTTCGCGAGGCTGCGGGTGAGCGTGGCCGAGGCGCGGTACATCGCGTCGGTGAACCAGGCCGGGTTGTCGACGTACCCCTCGTGCTCGATGCCGATCGACTCGGTGTTGTACGTCCAGTTCCCGGCGTGCCAGGCGATGTCCTTCTCCCGCACCGACTGGGTGACCGCCCCGTCGGAGGAGCGGAAGGTGTAGTGCGCGCTGACCTTGGACGCCGGGTTCTGGAACCAGCTGATCGAGCCGGCGTACGACCCCTGCGTCATGTGGATGACGACGCGGGTGATCGCCTGGCTGCCGGGTCGACTGGCCACCGTGTAGTTGCTCGTGCTGGCCGGCGCCCAGGCCGCCGGCCCGTAGTCGGTGCTGAGTGTGCCGATCCCGCCGGGCACCGTGGCCCGCTCGAGGGCACCCCGCTGTGGTGCGACCGGGCGGCCGGCCACCGCCTCGCCGCGCTCCGAGCTGAATCCGGCGCGCAGCAGGTCGTAGACGGTGTCCGCGTAGAGCCGCGCGACCGACGGGTCACTGGCACCGCCGTACCGGGCGACCGCCGCGTACCAGCCGTTCACGTCGTCCCGGGTCGCGGCGGCGAGGCCGGCCTGATCGGCGTACGCCCGCAGCACCGCGGCCGACCCGAGGACGTTCGCGGTGGGCTGGGTGCGCAGCACGTCCTGACTGAGCTGGGTGAGCGTGGCCGCCTCGTCCAGGGTGCGCACCTGCGGGTTGTGCGCCAGGTGCATGAGGCCGTAGCCGCCCGAGGCGCTCGGCGCACCGGCGTGCATGTCCAGCCGCGACTCGGCGTACCCCAGTGCCATCAGCAGGTCGCGCGGGACGTCGTACCGCGCGGCGGCGGCGTCGAACGCGGCGGCCAGCGTCCCGGCGGGCTCGGCGCCGGCCGGTGGCGCGCCCACGACGGGCCCGGCGAACGCGGTGGCCAGGGCGAGTACGCCGCCGAGCAGAAGCCGACCCCGGCGGGAGGTTCGTACGGTCATCACCACTCCTTGCGTTGGATGGAGGCGGGTGGTCAGGCAGGGACGACGGTGAGCTCTGGAGCGGTGGCCGGTGGCGTGCCGGCGAGACTGAGCAGGGTGTGCCCGGTGGCGTCGTCGACCACGGCGACCCGCACCGCGTCCGGGTCTGGATCGGTCAGCGGCACGGCGAACACCGCTGTCACCAGGCGGCCCTGATAGCGCGCGGCCTGCCCGACGAAGCGCCAGTCGCCGTCGTCCCAGTGCTCCCGCACGTCGGAGCGGAGCAGCGGCGCCACCTGCCGGTAGGCGTCGCTGAGCTGGAGTTGCTGCACGGTGGCGAGCAGCGGCACGCCCGAGCCGCCGCGGAGTGGGTGGGTCAGCCGGGCGCGCAGCCGGCGCACCGGCAGCAGCCAGGACCGATCCAGCTCCGGGGAGAGCGCCACCACCACGGCCACCTCGACGATCAGCACCGCGGCGCCGGCCCCCGGCTGCCCGGCCAACGCGGACAGCCAGCCGTCGGTGGTCAGCAGGGCCAGCGCGCCGGCCGCCACCAGCAGCCCGGCGCGGGCCAGGCTGCGCCCCGCGATCGGGGTCGCCCGGGCGCTCAGGCAGCCGCAGGAGGAGGTCGGGGCGGCCCGGCGGGCGTAGGTGAGGTAGGCGAGGAAGGCGACGGCCAGCCCGGTCGCGGCCAGCGCCTCCACCCGCAGCACGGGCGGCAGCAGGAGCAGCGCGCCGAGGGTCACCTCGACGCCGCCCAGCAGCCGGTACGCGGGCAGCGCCCGCTCCTGCCCGACGAGCTGTGCGAGCGCGGACCGGTTGGCGGCCTCCGCCGCGTGCGGGCTGGCGAGCTTGACGCGGGCGGACCAGATGAGCACGGCGCCCACGACCAGCGGTTGCAGCGCCGCGATGACTTCGATCATGGCTTTTCCCCTCGGGTGCGTACTCCGGGCGACGCGGCGACGGACGGCGAGTCGCCCGGAGTACCGCTAGGCGGCGGCGTAGACGGCGGCGATGTCGATCTCGTTGGTGTCCGGGTGCCAGGCGCCCAGCACCTGGACGTGCCGGCCGACCCGGAGCAGCGACATGTCGCTGACCGCCGGGGTGCCGTTGTAGACCGCGGCGGACCGGTCCGGTACGACGTGCGCGACGATCCGCCGCCCCTGGTGGTCGAGGTGCAGCACGTTGCGGCCGACCGCCGCGATGTGCCCGTGCAGGTTGACGATGTTGAGCCAGACGGAGTCCGCGGCGAGCGTGCCGTCGGGCAGGCGGACGCCGCGGGCGTACAGCCCGTCGCCGACGGCCACCCGGTCGAACGTGGTGGGGTGCAGCTTCCACAGGCTCGTGCCATCGGTGATGCGGATCGCGTGCAGCACGGTGTCCGAGCCGGTGACCAGCAGCAGGTTTCCGGAGATCTTGCTGATCCGGCCCTCCGCGAAGTTCGGGTCCGGCGCGCCTGGTTCGATGGTCGCCGGCTCGGCGGCGAAGGCCGCCTCGGGGGCCAGCGAGCCGAGGCCGGTGGCCCCGACGACGCCGCCGAGTGCCGCCGTGGCGAGCAGCCGTCGGCGATCCAGGGTCTGGTTCATGTGACGCCCCCGTTCAGACCGTGTCGACGGAGCAGGGCCGCAGCCCCGCGGAGAGGCTGGCGATCGCGCTGTACGCGGCGGGCGTCAGGTCGATGATCCGGTTGCTGCCACAGGCCGAGCCGCAGCAGGTGCTCTCGCCGCAGAACAGGTCGGTCTGCGGACCGCAGTCCGCGATCGTGGTGCCGATCCGGGCGCCGTTGCACAGGTTGGTGGTGTAGTGCCGGAAGCCGCAGCCGCGCCGGCTCATGCCGGTCACCCCGCAGCGGTCCGGACGGGTGATGGCCAGGCACGCGTCCGAGGTGTTCGGCCAGGCGTGCTGGTAGTTGCCCGATCTGCAGGTGCCGCAGGCGCCGCCGCCGGCCGATCCGCAGGGACCCCAGGCGGTGCCGCAGCAGAACCACGACACCTCGCCTCGCAGAGCTGCCATGGGTGCCTCCTTCCTGACGTGGGAGTTGACAAAGATGAATATCTATATTGACGGTGATTGTTGTGGCACATTTCATCGAAGTCAACCGCCGTAATCGAAAGATTTCTACGTTCGCCGCATCCCGTGGGGTTGACACGTTGGCCGCCATCCCGGCGCTGACCAGGCGAAGATGAGCCGATGAGCCGCGTACCCCGGTCCCGGCCGGTCCTGGTGGAGGAGGCGCACCGGGCCACGACCTTCGAGATCTTCTTCGACCTCGTTCTGGTCTTCGCCCTGACCCGGCTCATCGGCTTCATGGCGGAGTCGCTCCGGCCCCTCACCCTGTTTCAGGGGCTGCTCCTGCTGCTCTGGTTCTGGTACGCGTGGAGCTGCTACACCTGGTTGGGCAGCCTGGTCCGGGCCGACGTCGGCCTGGTGCGGGCCGGGATGACCGTGGCGATGGCCGCCATCTTCGTGGCCGCCCTGGTGATCCCGGACGCCTGGCAGCGGGAGGGCGGCGCGGTGAGCCCACCGCTCACCCTGGCCGTCGCCTACACCGCGGTACGGGCGCTGCACCTCGCCCTCATGCTCTACTCGTCGACCGACAACCCGCAGTACCGCCGGCAGGTGCGGCGCTTCGCGGTGTCGACGTCCCTCGCCTGGATACCGCTGTTCCTGGGAGCCCTGCTCGGCGGGACCGCGCAGACCGTGCTGTGGACCGTGGCGTTCCTCGTCGACTTCGGCGGCGGCCGGATCGCCACCGCCGCCAGCTTCGGCGAGGTGCGCAGCGGGTCGCACTTCGCCGAACGCCATGGTCTGGTGCTGATCATCGTGCTCGGTGAGTCGCTGCTCTCCGCGGGCGCCGGCGCGGCGGCGTCGTCCATCAGCCTGGCGGTGCTGATGGCCGCGGTCTTCGGCTTCGCCGCCACGACGTGCCTGTGGTGGCTGTACTTCGTGGACGCGGCGCCGGCTGCCGCGAAGGCACTGATCGCGGCACCCCAGCGCACCCGGCGTCGCCAGCAGTTGGCCTCGGACGCCTACACACTGGCACACCTGCCGCTGGTCGCCGGGGTGGTCTATTTCGCGTTGGGGATCCACTCGGTCCTCGCACGGGTGCCGGACCAGCCGGGTCCAGAACACCTCGGCGGGCCGGCGCTGGGCTGGACCGCGGCGGCGGCGCTCTTCGGCGGGGCGGCCCTCTACCTCACCGGTCGGTACCTGTTCCTCCGGCTGACCGTGCACCCCGCACCGGGTCAGCTCGTGGCGATCGGCGTGCTGGTCCTGCTGGTGCCCGCCGCCCGGATCCTGCCCGCGATGGCCGCCGTCGGGCTGCTCACCGTGTGTCTCGCCATCCTCGTGCTCCACGAGCGGCTGACCTGCTCCCTCAGGATCGAGTGACGGCCGGTCGAGGACCACGCCCGGAAGCCGGGACGTGGCCCTCGACCGAGGACCACCTGCGCTCAGCCGAGCTTGGGCGCGCCCCGCGCCTTCACCCGGCGCAGCTCCTCGGCGGACATCAGCCAGGTGGAGTTGGTCGTCCCGAGACCGAGCACCACCTGGTCGAAGGTGTTGCCGTCGTTGTCGTCGGTGTAGCAGACACTGACCTCGCCCCACGGGGACGCGGCGACGGCCATCTGGTCCTGCCGGCCCGTCGTGGTCTGGCTCAGCGCCTGGGCCGCCAGCCGACCGGCCGACGTGCCGTCCGGGTTGAGACCCCGGGCCCAGACGTCCGCGCCGGACACCGTCCACCCGACAACGACGTTGGCCTGGTCATCGATGCCGACGCCGGGCACGGTGGCTCCCGTGCCGGTCGAGACCTCGACCTCGTCGTGCCGGGCCGTACCGGCGGCGGTGAACGAGCGCGCCCAGACGCCACGCGTGCCGGTGTGGTCGGATTCCCAGCCGACCGTGAAATCACCGGTGAAGCTCGCCGCGACCGAGGCGCGCTGCTGCTGGCCGCCGCTCTGCGCGTTCGCCGTCCGCCGCGACAGCACCACGGCGCCGTTCGAGCGGGCCAGGCGGGTCAACCCGATGTTGTACGAGCCGTTCGCGTCGGCGTCCTCGTCCCACACGACCAGCGCCTCACCGGAGGCGGACACCGCCACGTCGGGGCGGTGGTGCGAGCCCGTCGTCTGCGAGGCCGTCACCTCGTACGCCTTCGTGGTCGCGGCGGTGAAGCCGGCGGCCTTGACGGTGGCGGGGGCCGTCCCCTGCACGTCCTCCCAGACCACGGTGAAGCCGACCGCGGTGGCGCTGCTGGGCGCGCCGTCCGGGTCGACCGCGACCTTCGGCCAGATCTGCTGCCCGGCGTCGCTGGCGTTGGCCTGCCCCGAGCCGAGCACCGTGCCGGTCGGCGACACCACCCGGTACTGGATGTTGTAGACGCCGTTGCCATCGCCGTCGGCGGCCCAGGCCACGACCGCGTTGCCCCGGTCGTCGAGCCCCACGTCCGGGCTGATGTGCCGCCAGGCGGCGCCGCTGGTGCCGCCGGTGGACAGCTTCAGCTCGTAGCCGGGCGTGCCGTCCCGGAACAGACGCAGCCAGATCTCGCTGTGGGTGTCGTCGGTGGGGACCGTGCTGTCCCGGTCGTCCTCCCACGCCACCGCGACCTGACCGTTGCGGTTCATGGCGATGGCGGAGAGGTCCTGGTCGCCGGTGGCGACGCTGTTCGCCGTGGTCCAGGTGACCGCCTCGGCGGTCATGGCGGTGGGCGCGGCGACGGCCACGCCGGGGACCAGCATGGAGGCGGCGAGCAGTGCGGTGAATGCGCTCATGGTTGGGTCTCTCCCTACCCGGCCTGCAGGCCGGGCTGGCCGTCGAGGATGGTGAACGAACGCACCGTGGACGCCGCGGCGCCGTGCTCGGTCACCGTGTTCACCGCGCGGAAGTCCGCGCGGACCTGGCTACGGCTGATCGTGGTCTTCACGTAGCCGCGCCGGTCCGAGTAGAACTTCAGGTGCGGGTTGTTCGCCACGTTCGGGATCGTCGTGCTGCCGGTGCCGTTACCGGTCGAGCTGATCGAGGTGCAGACCAGTTCGGTGCCGATCGTGGCCGAGTTCGGGTTCGCGTAGTCCGCCTTGAGATCGTTGGCCCAGGCCCGGTGCACGTCACCGGTGAGGACCAGCGGGTTGCGCACCCCGCGCTCCAGCCAGCCGTTCTGGATCCGGCTGCGCGACGCCCGGTAGCCGTCCCAGGCGTCCATGCTCGCCGCGCCGTTCGCCTCGAACTGCCGGGCGAAGAAGACCTGCTGACCGAGGATGTCCCAGGTGCCGTAGTGCTGCGCGAGCCCGTCCAGCAGCCACGCCTCCTGGGTCGCACCGGTCAGCGACCGGGAGGCCAGGTCCGCGTCCGAGCAGACCTTCCAGCCGTCCCCACAGGCCTGGTCGTCGCGGAACTGCCGGGTGTCGAGCATGTGGAAGGTGGCGAGTTGCCCCCACCGGACGCGGCGGTACAGCGAGATGCTGTTGCCGTTCGGCGCGGAGGTCGGCCGCAGCGGCATGTTCTCGTAGTACGCCCGGTACGCGGCGGTACGCCGGGCGGTCCACTGCGCTGCGGTCAACACCGGGCTGCTGTCGTTGCGCACCATGTTGGCGTAGTTGTTCTCGACCTCGTGGTCGTCCGGGACCACCAGCCAGGGTGCCGCCGCGTGCGCGGCCTGCAGGTCCGGGTCCGACTTGTAGAGCGCGTACCGGCGGCGGTAGTCGGCCAGCGACACGATCTCGTTCCCGACGTGCTGCCGCACCCCGGAGCCGACGCCACCCTCGTAGATGTAGTCGCCGAGGTGCAGGATCAGACCCGGGTTCTCCTCGGCCATCCGCCGGTAGGCGGTGTAGTAACCCGCCTCGTAGTGGGCGCAGGAGGCGAATGCCATCACCAGGTCACGGCCGAAGGAGCTCGGGGCGGGTGCGGTCCGCGTCCGTCCGACCGCGGAGATGTGGCCCTGGGCACGGAACCGGTAGTAGTAGTCGGCGTCGGCGGCGAGCCCGCCGGCAACCACGTGCACCGAGTGCGCGTCGGCGTAGCGGGCGATCACCGAGCCCGAGGTGACCAGCGAGGTGAACCGGTCGTTCGCGGACACCTGCCACTCGACGGTCACGTCCGCGTTCGCCATGCCGCCCTGCCCGTCGGCGTTGAGTGGCGACGGTGCCAAGCGGGTCCAGAGGACGACACTGTCGGGCGCCGGATCACCGGACGCGACACCGAGCTTGAAGGGGTAGGGCACCGCGGCCTGGGCACCCTGCGAGGGTGTCACCGCGGCGCCGGCGGCGGCGAGTCCACCGAGGACGAAGATGCGACGGCTGAGCCTTGTCATGCGCCATACCTTCGAGATCGTCAATGAACGGCGAAGGGTGCGGCGCGGAATTGGACGTGTCGGGATGCTGTCCGGATCAAGGCATTCAGGTGTACCGGCCCGTCGTCAGGTGAGCGGCGACGGCGACTCGGCGCCCGGCAGCAGCAGCCTCGACGCTCCGGAGCCGTCCGCCGGGACGGTCCACACGTCGGGGTTGCCGTCGCTCTGGCGCAGCGTGTACGCCAGTGTGCCGTTGTCCAGCCAGGCCGCCTGGTCGTCGACGCTGGTGGTCTCCCCTGTCGCGGTCACCCCCATCGTCGCCAGGTCGAGGACCGACAGCCGCCAACCCTTCGTCGGGTCGGCGTCGATCGCCTGCTTGAAGGCGATCCGGGTGCCGTCCGGAGACAGTGACGGGCACTCGACGTTCTCCTTCATCGTCTCGACGGTCCGGGCCCGTACGTCGCCCCGGACGAGGTACCGCTTCCCCGCCGTCGACATGGTCGCGTAGAACCGGTTGTCGTCGGCCGTGAAGGTGACGCCCCAGAAGTTGACGTCGGCGTTGCGGTAGCTGCGGCCGTCCCGGGTGATCGCGAAGTCCTCGAGCGAGGTGACCGTGGCGCCACTGACGGTGTCGAGGATTCCGGTCCGGGTGGAGAAACCACTGGTGACGTACGAGTCGCCACCGACGAACGTCGTCCAGGAGACCATCCGGCCGGACGCCGAGACCCGGGCCCGGTTGGGCAGACCCGGCACGCTGACCGCCCGCGTCTGGTGCAGCGCGGCATCGAGCACCACCACCTGGTAGGACCAGGGCGTCTCGGGCTTCAGGCACACACCGGTGCCGGAGGCGGCGTACACCCGGAGGCATTCCAGACCCGAGACGGTACGCGGGCCGGTGGGGTCCGCCGTGGCGACGGAGGAGACGTGCCGGTCGGTGATCGCCAGGAGGCGCGCCCCCGGCGTCAGGGTGACCGGCTGGTCACTGCCGGCCGGGGGTGGCGGGGTCCGGGCCGGTTGCGCGGCGGTAGCCGCGTAGCCGGCGGCCACGGCTCCCAGCAGCACCGCCGAAGCGGTCAGCACGCCCAGCTTCGCTCGGGTCGACATCGCGGTCATCGGGGCACCCTCCGGGTGACGAGGCGGGACGCGGGGGTGAGGAGGAGGACCGTGGCGACGAGGACGACAGCGACGGCGACCGCCGCCACCCGGATCGCGCCGTCCGGCCCCCACGCCTGCCAGGCGACCCCGAACAGGACCGAGGAGACGAGGTAGGCCAGCGCCTGGCCGGTCTGGACGAGCGCGATACCGGTGGTGCGCAGCCGTGGCGGCAGCACCGGACCGGCGAGCGCGATGAGCACACCGTCGGTGGCCGCGTAGAACGCGCCGTACAGCGTCAGTGTCAGCACGAGCAGCGGCCAGCCGTGGACCGGGCCGGCCAGCAGCAGGTACGTCGCACCGAGGGCCAGGTAGCCGCCCACCACCACCGGCAGCCGACCGATCCGGTCGGCGAGCACACCGAGCGGGGCGGCGAGCAGCAGGTAGGCCAGGCTGGTCCCCACCGCGAGCAGCGGGAACCAGCGCAGGCCCAGGTCCTCGCGGCGCTGGAGCAGCAGGTAGACGAAGCCGTCGCCGATCGTGGCCAGCCCGAGCAGCGCCGCGGTCAGCACCAGACGGCGGGCGGGTCGGTCACGCAGCAGGCCGATCGCCTCGCGGACGGAGACCTTCGGATCATCCGCCGACCCACCCGCCGGCTCGCCCGACGGCCGTTCCCGGACGAACAGCACGAGCACGACCAGGGCCAGGGCGGCGACGCAGAAGCTGGTGACGAAGACCGCGTCGTAGGACTGGCCGACGGCCAGCAGGACCGCGAACGCCGCCAGTGGCCCGAGGAACGCGCCGACGGCGTCCATCGCCCGGTGCACCCCGAACGCCCGGCCCAGCGACTCGGGTGGTGTGGAGAGTGTGATCAGCGCGTCCCGCGGTGCGGTGCGGAGGCCCTTGCCGAGCCGGTCGACGGCGATGACGGCACCGATCGCCGGCACCGAACGGCCGGCGAGCAGCAGGCCGAGCTTGGCGACCGCCGAGAGCCCGTAGCCGACGCCGGCGACCAGTTTGCGCCGTCGGAACCGGTCGGCGACGAAACCGCCGACGACCCGCAGCAGCGCGGTCGCGCCAGTGTGGACGCCGTCGAGCACGCCGAACGCCACCGGGCTGAGCTGCAGCCCCAGCACGAGGTAGAGCGGCAGGACGGCGGCGACCATCTCGGCCGAGATGTCGGTGATGAGGCTGACCGTGCCGAGGGCAACGACGTTCCCACTGACCAGGGCGATGCGCCGACCGGGCCGGCCGGGGGCGGGCGGGTCGGTGGTGGGTCTGGAGACGCTCGACAGGTACACGCGCATCCCTCGGCTCGGTGGCGGCGCTGACGGTCAGCCAGCGTCCGTACTAATCAGATGGAACACAACGGACCACGGATGGCAGTCGGGAATGCGACGAGTGAACATGCTGTGAATATCGAGAAGTTTGACGGCCAAAGCGTAGTGTTCATTTCGGCGTAGTCCGCCGGTCCATCGACCTTCCTACATTCCATGCGCTTCACACACGCAGAGAAGGGGTCCTGGATGGCCATTCGATTCCCCCGACCGTCGGTGCCGCTGGGGACGGTCGCGGTGTTGGTCGCCGCCACCGCCGGCGTCGTACTGACCGGTTCGGTCCCGGCCTCGGCGGCGAGCGTGACGTTCACGCCGGTCGCCGACACCTACGTCCAGAGCGACACGGCGTCCACCAACTACGGCACGTCGACGCAGGTCGTGGTCGACAACTCGCCGGTGCGGCGAACGTTCCTGCGCTTCACCGTCAGCGGGGTCAGTGGCACGGTCACCAGCGCCAAGCTGCGACTGCGCACGATCAGCGGCAACAGCGGCAGCCCCGTGGGTGGCACGTTCCGACGGGTCTCCAACACGACCTGGTCGGAGACCGGCACGACCTGGAACAACCAGCCCGCCATCGACGGGGCCACGCTCGGCACGATCGGCGCGGTCAGCGGCAACACCTGGTACGAGCTCGACGTGACGTCCGCCGTCACCGGCAACGGCACGTACAGCTTCGGGGCGACCTCCGCCAACGGCGACGGCGCCTACTACGACACGCGCGAGAGCGGCGCGGACGCCCCGCAACTGGTGCTCACCACCGGCACCACGCCGCCGCCCTCGCAGGACCCGGTCCTCGTCGGTGTCGGCGACATCGCCAACTCCAGCTCGGGTGACACCGCCACCGCCGCGCTGCTCGACGGGATCTCCGGCACGGTCTTCACCACCGGCGACAACGTCTACCCGAACGGCACGGCGTCCGAGTTCACCACCTACTACGCCCCGACCTGGGGCCGGCACAAGGCGCGGACCCGCCCATCGCCGGGTAACCACGACTACAACACGTCCGGCGCCACCGGCTACTACAACTACTTCGGTACGTCTGCCGGCCCGAGCGGTCGCGGCTACTACTCCTACGACATCGGCAACTGGCACGTCGTCTCGCTGAACTCGAACATCAGCATGTCGGCGGGCTCGACGCAGGAGCAGTGGCTGCGTGCCGACCTGGCGGCCAGCAGCAAGCCGTGCACGCTGGCCTACTGGCACCACCCGCTGTACACGTCCAGTTCCGACCACGCGCCGTCGACGGCGACCCGCCCCCTGTACCAGGCGCTCTACGACTACAACGCGGACGTGGTCGTCTGGGGGCACAACCACGTGTACGAGCGGTTCGGGCCGATGAACCCGAACGGCGCGTACGACGGCAGCCGCGGGATGCGTAGCTTCGTCGCCGGGATGGGAGGCGCCGACCACTACGGCTTCGGCACCATCCAGCCCAACAGCGAGGCGCGCAACAACACGGCGTTCGGGGTTCTGAAGTTCACCCTGCACGCCGGCAGCTACGACTGGCAGTTCGTGCCGGTCGCCGGCCAGACCTACAACGACAGCGGCACCAGCAACTGTCACTGAGCCACCCTGCGGCCCGCCTCCCCCGGCTCCCAGGGGAGGCGGGCCGTGTCGACGTGCGGTGTCAGCGGGACGTGCCGGCCCGCCGCTTGTTGTAGACGTCGAACGCCACGGCGACGAGCAGGACGAGACCCTTCACCACCGACTGGGTCGACTGGTCGACGCCCATGAGCTGCATACCGTTGCTCATCACGGCCATGATCAGACCGCCGACCATCGCGCCGACCACGGTGCCCACGCCGCCGGTGACTGCCGCGCCACCGATGAAGGCCGCAGCGATCGCGTCCAGCTCGAACATGTTGCCGGCGGCGGGCTGCGCGCCGTTGGACCGCGAGGAGTAGATGACCCCGGCCACCGCAGCCAGCAGGCCCATGTTGACGAACATCCAGAAGTTCACGGTACGGACCTTCACGCCCGACAGCGCCGCCGCCGAGAGGTTGCCACCGATCGCGTAGACCTGGCGACCGAAGACGGTACGGCGGGTGAGCAGGCCGTAGATCAGCACGAGGACCGCCAGGACGATCAGCACGATCGGGAGCCCACGGGCGTGCGCCAACTGCCAGGCGAAGTACATGATGACCGCGCCGACCATCACGACCCGGGCGACGAACAGCGGGAACGATTCAACGGGCTGCTGGTACCGGATACGTGCGACGCGGGTCCGGAAGCCGCTCACCGCGTACCCGGCCACGGCCACGGCACCGATGAGCAGGGTGAACGCGTCGAAGCCCTGCCCACCGAGCAGTCCGTTGAGGAATCCGGCCGCCACGCGCTGGTACTCGGACGGGAACGGCGACAGCGAGATGTTGTCGAGCACCCGCAGGGTGAGGCCACGGAACAGCAACATCCCGGCCAGGGTCACGATGAAGGCCGGAATGCCGGCGTACGCCACCCAGAAGCCGTGCCAGGCACCGACCGCCACCCCGACCACCAGCGCGGCCAGGACGCCCACCCACCATGGATGACTCTGCTGGATCACCAGGACCGCGGAGACCGCCCCGGTCAACGCGACCACCGACCCCACCGACAGATCGATGTGGCCGCCGATGATCAGGATGACCATCCCGATCGCGAGAACCAGGATGTACGAGTACTGAAGGACGATGTTGGTGATGTTGCCGGGGCTCAGCGACACCCCGTCGGTCAAGATCGCGAAGAGCGCCACGATGACGACCAGCGCCACGTAGATCCCACTCTGCCGCAGGTTGTTCAGCACCAGCGCCCGCAGGTCGCTCGTCCCGGTGTGCAGGGCGGCCGCCGGCGCGCCGTCCGAGGGCGCCTGGTGCTCCGTCGAAGGGGTCTTGATGCTGGTCATCCGACGAGCTCCTTGTCCTTGGTCATCAGCGCCATGAGGCTCTCCTGGGTCGCCTCGCCCACCGGCATCTCACCGGTGATCCGGCCGGCGGCGAGGGTGTAGATGCGGTCGCACATCCCGAGCAGCTCGGGCAGCTCGGAGGAGATGATGATCACAGCTTTGCCGTCGGCCACCAGCCGGTTGATGATCGTGTAGATCTCGTACTTGGCGCCGACGTCGATGCCGCGCGTGGGCTCGTCCAGGATCAGCACGTCCGGATCGGTGTACAGCCACTTCGACAGCACGACCTTCTGCTGGTTGCCGCCGGAGAGCTTGCCGACCACCGCCATGACGCTGGGGGCCTTGATGTTCAGCTCCCGCCGGCTCGCCTCGGCGACCTTGATCTCCTCGTTGCCGTTCACCCAGCCCAGCCGGGACAACCGGTCCAACGCGGCCGCGGAGACGTTGCGGCGAACGTCGTCGATGAGGTTCAGCCCGTACCGCTTGCGGTCCTCCGTGACGTACGCGATGCCGTTGTCGATCGCCTCCGCCACCGTGCGGGCGCTCACCTCCCGACCCCGCACGAGAAGTCGGCCGGAGATGTCACGGCCGTACGACCGGCCGAACACGCTCATCGCCAGCTCGGTCCGCCCCGCGCCCATGAGACCCGCGATACCGACGACCTCCCCGGCGCGTACGGACACGCCGACCCCTTCGACCACCTTCCGGTCCTGGACCGGGTGCCGCACCGTCCAGTCCTCGATCCGGAGCACCTCCTCGCCGGGGGACGACACCCGGTCGGGGTAGAAGCTGTCCAGGTCCCGTCCGACCATGCCCCGGATGATCCGCTGCTGGGTCACGTCGTCGGAGCGCATGTCGAGGGTCTCCACCGTGCGTCCGTCTCGAAGGACCGTGGTCGAGTCGGCGATCGCGGTGATCTCGTTGAGCTTGTGGGAGATCATGATGCAGGTGATGCCCTGGCTCTTGAGCTGACGCAGCAGGTCGAGCAGGTGGGCCGAGTCGACGTCGTTGAGCGCCGCGGTCGGCTCGTCCAGGATCAGCAGGCGCACCTTCTTGGACAGCGCCTTGGCGATCTCCACGAGCTGCTGCTTGCCCACGCCGAGCTGGATGACCGGGGTGACCGGGTTCTCGGCCAGGCCCACGGACGCGAGCAGCTCCGCCGCGTCGGCGTTGGCCCGGTTCCAGTCGATGAGCCCGCTCCGGCCGCGACGCTCGTTGCCGAGGAAGAGGTTCTCGGCGATCGACAGGTACGGCACCAGGGCGAGCTCCTGGTGGATGATGACGATGCCCTTGGCCTCGCTGTCCCGGATGCCGCGGAACTGCACCGGCACGCCGTCGAACAGGATCTCACCGTGGTACGAGCCGGTCGGGTGAACGCCGGAGAGCACCTTCATCAGGGTGGACTTACCGGCGCCGTTCTCGCCGCAGATGGCGTGGATCTCCCCTCGGCGCACCGCGAGGGTGACATCCTCCAGCGCGGTCACCCCGGGGAACGTCTTGGTGATGCCACGCATCTCGAGGATGGTGTCGTCCATGGTCACGTGTCCTTCGAGTCAGGTCCGGACGCGGTACGCCACGGCGTCGGGCTCGGCGGTGACCGCCGAGCCCGACGAGTGGCTTACTTCTTGGCCTGGCCGGCGGCGACCTCTTCGGCCGTCCAGTAGCCCGAGTCGATCAATGCGGACTTGATCTCCTCCTTGTAGACGGTCACGATCGGCAGCAGGTACGCCGGGACGACCTTGACGCCGTTGTTGTACGTCTGCGTGTCGTTGGCCTGCGGCTGCTTGTCCTGCAGGAACGCCTCGGAGGCGTTCACGGCCTGGTCGGCCAGCAGGCGGGTGTCCTTGAAGACGGTGCAGGTCTGCACGCCGTCGTTGATCAGCTTGATCGAGGCGATCTCGGCGTCCTGACCGGTCACCGCCGGGAGCTTCTTGGCCGCGCTGCCGTACCCGGCGTTCTGCAGTGCGGTGATGATGCCCCGGGAGATGCCGTCGTACGGCGACAGGACCCCGTCGACCTTCGCGCCGTCGTTGTAGCTGGAGGTGAGCAGGTCCTCCATCCGCTTCTGCGCGGTCTCCTGCTGCCACCGCAGGGTCGCCACCTGCTCGATGTTGGTCTGTCGCGACTTCACCTTGATGGTGCCGGCGTCGACGAAGGGCTTCAGCGTGTCCATGGCACCGCCGAAGAAGTACTGGGTGTTGTTGTCGTCGAGCGACCCAGCGAAGAGTTCGACGTTGAACGGACCCTTCGCCGTACCCTTCGAGCCGTCCTTGTTCAGCAGACCGAGGCCGACCAGCAGGCCGGTGCCCTGTGCGACGCCGACCTTGTAGTTGTCGAAGCTGACGTAGAAGTCGACGTTCTTGCTGCCGCGGATCAGCCGGTCGTACGCGATGACCGGGATCTTCGCGTCGGCGGCGGCCTGCAACTGGCCGCTCAGCGCCGTGCCGTCGATCGCCGCGATGATCAGGACGTCCGCGCCCTGGGTGATCATCTGGTCGACTTGCTGCGACTGCGTGGGGATGTCGTCACCCGCATACTGCAGATCGACCTTGTAACCCTTCGCCTCCAGCTTCTGCTTGACGGCGTTGCCGTCCGCGATCCACCGTTCCGAGGTCTGGGTCGGCATCGAGACACCGATGGTCAGGTCACCGGGCTTCTTGTCGCTGGTGTCACCGCCACTGCCGGCACCCCCACCACTGCAGGCTGCCAGGCTCAACGCCAACGCGGCGCCGCCGAGAGCAACCAGAAATCTCCTGCGCACAGGCCTCTCCTCTCCGGACTCCCGGCCGACCGCCGGGGCCAGCCGTCACCTTTGGGGTAGTGTTAGCGCTCACATAGCAACTCGTCAACACTTGCTCGGAAATGCCGGCGTCACGGTCTCGTAACGGAAGCGCTCCCAGGAGTCCACTGCGGACCCGTGGCGGCGGTGATCGCCCTGGATCGAAGACGCAGTGGCCTCGGCGTCGTCCAAGGCCATGGTGGTTGCGCTGGATCCAGGATGTAGTGGCCTCCGAGCCCACCCAAGGCCACTACATCCTGGATCCAGCACGATCTCCGGGGCGGCGCCGGGCGCGGCCCGCACAGCGCGGCGGCGTGCGCACGGCACGGGGCGGGGCGCGGGGCGGCACGGCGCGGCGCGTCACGGCACGCGTCACGGCACGCGGGGCGGGGCACGCGGGGCGGGGCACGGGGCGGCGCGGGGCGCGGGGAGTCAGCGACGAGGTGGCGCGGCGACGCTGTCGCGGGAGACCAGGGTTGGCGCGATGGTCTGTCGCAGCGCCCCAGCGGCGCCCGATTCGATCTGCGTCAGCAGCAGTTGGATGCTCGCCCGTGCCACCGCGTCGAAGTCCGGCCGGACGGTGGTCAGCGGCGGGATGAAGTACGCCGCCTCGGGCACGTCGTCGAAGCCGACCACGCTGATCTCGGCCGGAACCCGCCGGCCGAACTCGTGCAGCGCCCGCAGCACGCCGAGCGCAAGGTGATCGTTGGCGGTGAAGATCGCGGTCACCTCCGGCATGCGCGCCAGCATCTGACCACAGCGGTACCCCGAGGCGGCAGACCAGTCGCCCGGCAGCAACGGTGGAAGCTCCGCCCCCGCGGCGAGCAGCGCCTCCCGCCAACCGTCGATCCGGCCGGCACTGTCGAACCAGCCAGCCGGCCCCGAGACGTGCCAGACGGTACGGTGCCCCGCGTCGAGCAGGTGCTGGGTCGCCGCGCGGGCGCCAGCCACCTGGTCGACGGTCACCAACGGCACGGGCCGCTGCGGGTCACCGTCGACGGTGACCAGCGGGACATCCTTGGGTAGGCGCTCCAGCGCCTCACCGGCCGACTCGACCGGCGCGATGACGACGATGCCGGCGACCCGGTGCGACAGGTGCCGCTCGACCGCCGCCGAGATGGACCGGTGATCCAGGTCGCGCACACTGCCCACGCTGACCGCGAAACCCTCCTCGGCGGCGGTCTGCTCCAACGCGGCCAGCAACGACGCCGGGCCGTACAGCGTCGTGTTCTGTGCGATCACGCCGATGACCTGCGATCGGCCGGTCACCAGCGCGCGCGCCGCGCCGTTGGGCCGATAGCCCAGCTCAGCGATCGCCGCCCGCACCCGCAGCCGGGTCTGCTCACGGACATTGGGGTGCCCGTTGAGCACCCGCGACACCGTCTGGTGGGAGACACCGGCCAGACGGGCAACGTCCGTCATCGCCGGACCGCGCACGGCCATCTCACTCCCTCGTCCACGTAGCCGAAGCCGCGGCCCGTGCTGACCCTCGCTGACCAGCGCTGGATGGCCGACAGTCTACGCCAGCCAAGGCTGGCATCCGGCGCGCGGCCGGTCGGGGACGACGCGTCGCCGCACCGTTCGTGGACATGGTCAGAAGCCGCGAGCCAGCCGGTAGTAGGCCTGGTTCCAACGGATCTCGTTGGCGAAGCGGCGGGGCTCGGTGTCCGCGTCGATGACGACGAGTTCGGTACGGCTCATCTCGGCGAGGTCGTGCAACTCCTCCACGCCGACCGCCTGCGACAGCACGGTGTGGTGCGGCGCTCCCGCGGTGATCCACGCCTCGGCCGAGCCGGGTAGGTGCGGTCGCGGACGCCACACCGCCCGGGCCACCGGCAGTCGGCGCAGCGGCTGCGGCGGGGGCACCACCTCGACCTCGTTGGCCACGAGCCGGAAGCGCTCGCCCATGTCGGCCAGCCCCAGCACCACCGCCGGACCGGGTGCGGCGTCGAACACGAGCCGGACCGGGTCCTCCCGGCCGCCGATGCTCAGCGGGTGGATCTCCACGGACGGCACGCCCGCCGCGATCGTCGGGCAGACCTCGAGCATGTGGGCCCCGAGCACCAACTCCTCGCCGGGCGTGAGGTCGTAGGTGTAGTCCTCCATGAACGACGTGCCACCGTCCACACCGACGGCCATCGCCTTCAGCGTCCGGACCAGGACGGAGGTCTTCCAGTCGCCCTCGCCACCGAAGCCGTAGCCGTCCGCCATGAGCCGCTGCACCGCGATGCCGGGTAGCTGGCGCAGACCGCCGAGGTCCTCGAAGTTCGTGGTGAAGGCTCGGAACCCGCCGGCGTCCAGGAAGGTGCGCAGGCCGGCCTCCAGGCGGGCGGCGTACCGCAACGAGTCGTGGCGCGTACCCCCGGGGCGCAGGTCATCGACGATGGCGTAGGTGTCGTCGTACTCCTTGATCAGGTCGTTGACCTGCGCGTCGGTGACCTCGTCGACCACCTGTACCAGGTCGTTGACGCCGTAGGTGTTGACCGAGACGCCGAAGCGCAGCTCCGCCTCGACCTTGTCGCCCTCGGTCACCGCGACGTCGCGCATGTTGTCGCCGAAGCGGGCCAACCGCAGCGACCGCATCGCCGACCAGCCGCGCGCCGCACGGGCCCACGCCGCGACGCGGGCGGTCACCCGCGGGTCGCTGACGTGCCCGGCGACGGTCTTGCGGGCCACTCCGAGGCGGGTCTGGATGTACCCGAACTCGCGGTCGCCGTGGGCGGCCTGGTTCAGGTTCATGAAGTCCATGTCGATGTCGTCCCACGGCAGCAGCACGTTGGCCTGGGTGTGCAGGTGCAGCAGCGGTGTCTGCAGGGCGTCCAGGCCGGCGATCCACATCTTCGCCGGTGAGAAGGTGTGCATCCACGCGATGACCCCGATGGCGCCCTGTGCCGCGGCATCCCGGCAGATCTGGAGGATCTCTCCACTGCCGGTCAGGACCGGCTTCCAGACCACCCGGGCGGGGATCTGCGGTGAGTCGTCGAGCACGGCCGCGATCTGCCGGGACTGCTCGGCCACCTGCCGGAGTGTCTCCTCGCCGTACATGCCCTGACTGCCGGTGAGGAACCAGATCTCGGGCTCGCTGTGTGGTGCCATGGGGTTGCCTTCCACGAGAGGGACGTTCACTTGTAGCGGATGCCGATGAGCCGCTGGAGGAGGATGAACGCGAAGAGCAGGCCGCCGATCACGATCTTGGTCCACCAGGAGTTGAGGCTCCCGTCGAAGGTGATGAGGGTCTGGATCACGCCCAGGACCAGCACGCCGAGCACCGCGCCGAAGACGTAACCCGAGCCGCCGGTGAGCACGGTGCCGCCGATGACGACGGCCGCGATGACGTCCAACTCCATGCCGATGCCGATCAATGGCGCACCGGAGAGGGTGTAGAAGGACAACAGAATCCCGCCGATCGCGGAGCACAGGCCACTGATCGTGTAGACGGCGATCCGGGTACGCCCCACCGGCAGGCCCATCAGCAGCGCCGACTGCGGGTTGCCGCCGATGGCGTAGACGTTGCGGCCCAGCCGGGTGTAGGCCAGCGTGTACGCGGCGACGGCGACCACGGCGAAGGCGATGAGCACGCTGATCGAGACGAAGTTCCCCCGCGGGTTGCCGATCCGCTCCTGCGACATGCTGGTCCAGAAGCCGTCGGTGATCGGGATGGACGAGCCCGAGATGAACGTGCACATGCCCCGGGCGAAGAACATCCCGGCCAGCGTGACGATGAACGGCTGGATCTCGAAGAAGTGGATGGCGCAGCCCATCAGCAGGCCGAGCGTCGGCCCGATGAGCAGGGCGATGACGAGCACGAGCGCCGCCGGCAGGCCGTTTTGGAGCAGCGCGGCCGACACCATCGCCGTCATGGCGACGACGGACCCGACCGACAGGTCGATGCCACCGGTGAGGATCACGAACGTCATCCCCACCGCGACGACGAGCAGGAAGCCGTTGTCGATGAAGACGTTGAAGATGACCTGCACGTTGGAGAACGCACGGTATTGGGACACACCGATCGCGTACATGACCAGGAGCAGGACGAGCGTGGCCAGGACCGGCACGTGCCGTCTCGGCAGCCGGGCCGTCCACCGGCGACCGGCGGTGAGCGAACCTGTGGTCATGCCGGCACCTGCGCCTTCGGCTGGTCGGGAACCGTGCTCGGCGGTGGCGCGCCGCTCCGGCGGCGACCGAACCGGGCCCGGAAGGCCGGCGCCTGAATGAGGCAGACGGCGATGACGACGACCGCTTTGAACAGCAGCGAGGTCTGCGGTGAGATGTCCATGGCGTACACCGTGGTGGTCAGGGTCTGGATGATCAGCGCGCCGAGGATGGTGCCGCTCAGGAAGAACCGGCCGCCCGCGAGGGACGTGCCGCCGATGACGACCGCGAGGATGGCGTCGAGCTCCACCCAGAGGCCGGCCGCGTTGCCGTCGGCGCTGGAGACGTTGGCCGTCATCATGAAACCGGCGATCGCGGCGCAGCCGGCGCTGAGCACGTACGCGAGGAAGACGACCCGGCCGGACCGGATGCCGGCCAGTCGGCTCGCCTCGGCGTTACCGCCCACCGATTCAATGATCATGCCGAGCGCGGTACGACGGGTGAACGCGGCGACGAGCAGGGCCGCCACCAGCGCGATGAGGATGGCCAGCGGCAGGGTCAGCACGTGGCCCAGCCCGATCGCCCGGTACGGACCCGAGTTGATCGTGACGATCTGACCCTCGGTGATCAGCTGCGCGAGCCCTCGGCCGGCCACCATCAGGATCAGGGTGGCGATGATCGGCTGGATGCCGATGACGGCGACCAGCACCCCGTTCCAGGCGCCGAGCACGAGCGCGATCCCGAGCGCCATCGCGAGGGCGGTCAGCACCGCGGGGAGGTTGTTCTGGTCGGGCTGCTGGCTGATGTACACGCAGGCGACCGCGCCACTGATCGCGCACACCGAGCCGACCGACAGGTCGATGCCACCGGTGGAGATGACGACGGTCATGCCCAGCGCGACGAGGATCAGCGGCGCGCTCAGCCGCAGGATGTCGATCAGGGTGCCGTACAGGTGCCCGTCCTTGACCTCGACGGACAGGAACCCCGGGCGGTAGATCGTGTTCGCGGCGAGCATGACGACGAGCACGGCTGCGGGCCAGAACAGCCGCTGACCGGTCAGCGCCCGGTAACGGCCCAGGACGTCGTTCATCGGTCTGCCTCCTCCCGGTGGGATCCGCTGGCGATGGTCTGCATCACCCGGTCGGCGTCGAGGCCGTCGTCGTTGACCAGCTCGGCGACCAGTTGCCGGTCCCGCAGCACGGCCACCTTGTGGCTGAGGCGGAGCACCTCCTCCAGCTCGGCGGAGATGAACAGCACCGCCATTCCGCCGTCGGACAACTGGGTGACGAGCTTCTGGATCTCGGTCTTCGCGCCGATGTCGATGCCCCGGGTGGGCTCGTCGAGGATCAGCAGCCGCGGCTCGGTGATCAGCCACCGGGCCAGCAGCACCTTCTGTTGGTTGCCGCCGGAGAGGTTGCGGACCGGCACCTCGGGGTCGGCGGGCCGGATGCTGAGGGCCTTGACGTACTTCTCGACCAGCTCGTCCTGGCGACGGCGCGGGATGGGCCGAAGCCAACCACGGGCGGCCTGCATCGCCAGGAGCAGGTTCTCCCGGACCGAGAGATCGGCGACGATGCCCTCCGCGCGGCGGTTCTCCGAGCAGAAGCCGATGCCGTGGCCGATGGCCTGTGCGGGGTTGCGCAGGCCACCCGGTTTCCCGTCCACCGCGACCTGGCCGCTGTCCGCCCGGTCGGCCCCGAACAACAGTCGCGCCACCTCGGTACGCCCGGAGCCGAGCAGGCCGGCCAGACCGACCACCTCCCCGGCGTGGATGGTGAGACTGAACGGCGCGACCGCGCCCGACCGGCCGAGACCGGACGCCGCCACCAGTGGGGTGCCCTCCTCCAGGACGGCCACATCCCGTCGGGGCTGCTCCTCAAGCCCTTCGAGAACGTCGAGTTCCTTGCCGATCATCTTTTCGACCAGGGTCAGCTGGGGTAGTTCGGCGGTCGGGTACTCGCCGACGAGGCGGCCGTTGCGCAGGACCGTGATGCGGTCGGCGATGCCGTAGACCTGGTCGAGGAAGTGCGTCACGAACAGGATGGCGATGCCCTCGTCGCGCAGTTGGCGCATGATGCGGAAGAGCTGTGCCACCTCGCCGGCGTCGAGGCTGGAGGTCGGCTCGTCCAGGATCAGCACCCGGGCCTGGATGTCGATCGCCCGGGCGATGGCGACCATCTGCTGAATGGCCAGGGAGTACGAGGCGAGCGGCGCGCCGACATCGAGGTCGAGGTCGAGACGGGCCAGGAGCGCACGGGCGCGGCGGCGGACCTCGCCCCAGCGGACCGCGCCGAACAGGCGGGGCTCCCGCCCGATGAAGATGTTCTCCGCCACCGAGAGGTTGGGGCAGAGGTTGACCTCCTGGTAGACGGTGCTCACCCCGGCGGCGATCGCTTGCCGTGGCCCGGTGAATGCCACCTGCGCACCGTCGAGGGTGATCGTGCCCTGATCGGTGTCGTAGACGCCGGTCAGGGCCTTGATCAGGGTCGACTTGCCGGCGCCGTTCTCGCCCATCAGGGCGTGCACCTCGCCGGGGAAGAGCCGGAAGTTGACGTCGTGGAGCGCACGCACCCCGGGGAAGGACTTGCTGATCCCGGTCATCGTCAGGACCGGACGGCTATCCGTCATCCCATCAGACCTCTTCTGGGTTATGGAAGGCGCGGCGGGGCCGCCATGTGTGGAGGGGCGCGTCGGGGCCGCCACGGCGAGCGCGGCGACCCCGGGCGTCGATCAGTACTTACGGTTGGGCAGGGCCTCTTTGGCCTGCGCCTGGGTGAAGGTGGTCTCCTCGGTCTCGATCCGAGCCGGCACCTCCTGGCCCGCGTCGACCTTCTTGGCCAGGTCCATGAGCTGCGGGCCGAGCAGCGGGCTGCACTCGGCGATGAAGTTGAACTTGCCGTCGGCGAGGGCCTGCATGCCGTCCTTGACGGCGTCGACGGTGATGATGGTGATGTCCTTGCCGGGCACCTTGCCGGCGGCGGTGATCGCCTCGATCGCGCCCAGGCCCATGTCGTCGTTGTGGGCGAACAGCACGTCGATCTTCGGGTTGGCCCGGAGGAACTGCTCCATGACCTGCTTACCGCCCGCCCGGGTGAAGTCCCCCGACTGGGAGGCGACGATCTTCAGGTTGGGGTTGGCGGCGATCGCCTCGGTGAAACCCTTCTTGCGGTCGTTGGCGGGCGCCGCACCGGTGGTGCCCTGCAACTCGACGATGTTCACCGGCCCGGTCCTGGACTTGGCGTTCTCGACGAGCCACTCCCCTGACAGCCGGCCCTCCTTGACGAAGTCCGAACCGAGGAACGTCTTGTACAGCGACTTGTCGGCCGAGTCGACCGAGCGGTCGGTCAGGATGACCGGGATGCCGGCGTCCTTGGCCTCCTTGAGCACGGTGTCCCAACCGGACTCCACCTTGGGCGAGAAGGCGATCACGTCGACCTTCTGCTGGATGAAGTTGCGGATCGCCTTGATCTGGTTTTCCTGCTTCTGCTGCGCGTCGTCGAACTTGAGCTCGACCCCCGCGGCGGCGGCGGCGTCCTTGATCGAGGTGGTGTTCGCGGTCCGCCAACCGCTCTCCGCGCCGACCTGGGAGAAGCCGAGGGTGAGCTTGCCGTCGTCGGCGGACTCGCCGCCGGTGTCGCTGTTACCGCAGGCCGCCACACTGCCGACGAGCAGCACGGTGGCGAGAACCGTGGCGGCGGCGCGCCACGGGGCGGAGGGCGTACGCATCTTTCTCATCGGATCTCCTTGGCTGGGTGGTGTGGTTGGCCGTAGGCGGTCTGGTACCGGTGGTAGAGGGAGTCGATGTCGGCCTGCGCGATCGGCAGCGGTCGACCGAGTGCTCGGGCCAGGTGGGCGGTACGGGCGACGTCCTCGCACATGACAGCGGCCTTGACCGCCGCGCGGGCGTCCC
Source organism: Micromonospora sp. CPCC 205539 (assembly GCF_036906815.1). NCBI lineage: Bacteria > Bacillati > Actinomycetota > Actinomycetes > Micromonosporales > Micromonosporaceae > Micromonospora > Micromonospora sp. CPCC 205539. The sequence goes on from NZ_JBAKHW010000002.1 coordinate 139,964, forward strand.
GGCCGATGGTGAAGACGCCGTGGTTGCGCATGAGCACCGCCGGAGAGCGGTGACCGGCGAGCGTGCTGACGATGCCCTTGCCGATGTCGTCGCCGCCGATCAGCGCGAACGGGCCCACCGGGATCTCCCCGCCGAACTCGTCGGCCTGCGCGGTCAACTGGCAGGGGATCGGTTCGGCGCGGGCGGCCCAGGCGGTGGCGTAGGAGCTGTGCGTGTGCACGACACCGCCGACCTCCGGCATGGCCCGGTAGACGTAGGCGTGGGCGGCGGTGTCGCTGGACGGTGCGTGGTCCCCCTCGACGAGGACACCTTCGAGGTCGCAGACCACCATGGCGTCCGCCGAGAGCTCGTCGTAGTCGATGCCGCTCGGCTTGATGACCATCAGGTCCCGACCGGGAACACGCGCGGAGATGTTGCCGGCCGTCCAGGCCACCAGGCCGTACCGGGTCAACTCGGCGTGCAGGCGGGCAACGGTCTCGCGCAGCTCGCGTAGCTCGTTCATCCAACGACCTCCAACGTGGTCTCGTGGGTGGACCCGACGGCCGCATTGCGGATCGCGCGCAGGCGGAGCATGACGTCGTCGCCGCCACGGCCGAAGTGGTCGTGCAGCGCCCGGTACTCGGCGTAGAGGGCGTCGTACGCGCGCGCCCGGTCGGGATCGGGTCGGTAGACGGCCTCGTCCACCCGGCCCATCGCCCGCGATGCCTCGTGGATCGAGGGGTAGGCGCCCGCCGCGACGGCGGCGTGGATCGCCGAGCCGAGCGCCGGCCCCTGTGCGGAGCCGATGATGCTCAGCGGCCGGTTGGTGACGTCGGCGTAGATCTGCATGAGCAGCTCGTTGGAGGTCAGACCACCGGCGATCACCAGGTCGTGCACCGCCACCCCCGCGTCGACGAAGGCCTCGATGATCATTCGGGTGCCGTACGCCGTGGACTCCAGCAGCGCCCGGTAGACGTCGGCCGGCCGCGTGGCCAGGGTCATTCCGACGATCAGGCCGCTGAGGTCGTGGTTGACCAGCAGGGATCGGTTGCCGTTCCACCAGTCCAGCGCGATCAGGCCGTGCGCGCCGACCGGCTGGCTCGCGGCCAACTCCGTGAGGCGTTCGTGCGAGGCGACACCGGCCGGGGCGGCGTGCTCGACGAACCAGCCGAAGATGTCGCCGACCCCGCTCTGGCCGGCCTCGTAGCCCCAGGCGCCGGGACTGATGCCGCCGTCGACGACGCCACACATCCCGGCCACCTCGGCGAGGTCGGTGCCGTTGACCACGTGACAGGTGGAGGTGCCCATGATCGCCACGAGCCGCCCGGGCTGTACGGCTTGCGCGGCAGCCGCGGTGACGTGCGCGTCGACGTTGCCGACGGCCACCGCGATCCCTTCCGGCAGGCCCGTCCAGGCGGCGGCACGGGCGGTGAGCGAACCGGCTCGGGCGCCGAGGGGCGACAACGGGCCGTCCAGCTTGGCCACGAAGTCGCCGAAGCCCGGGTTGAGCGCGGTCAGGAAACCCTCCGACGGGTACGCGCCATCCTGGCGAATGCCCTTGTAGCCGGCCGTACAGACGTTGCGGGTCTCGACGCCGCTGAGCTGCCAGACGATCCAGTCCGCGGCTTCGATGAAGCGCTCCGCCCGGTGGTAGACCTCGGGGTCCTCTTCCAGGATCTGCAGGCCCTTGGCGAACTGCCACTCGGCGGAGATCTTGCCGCCGTACCGGCCGATCCACGGCTCGCCCCGGTCGTGGGCCAGGGCGTTGATCCGGTCGGCGTGCGGCTGGGCGGCGTGGTGCTTCCACAGCTTGACCCAGGCGTGCGGGCGGTCCCGCAGCACGGGATCCTCGCAGAGCGGCGTGCCGTCGGCGAATGTCGGCAGGACCGTGCAGGCGGTGAAGTCGATGCCGAGGCCGACGATCGCGGCGGGATCCAGCCCGGCGGCGGACACGGCAGCCGGGACGGCGTACCGCAGCACGTCGCGGTAGTCCTCCGGGTTTTGTAGCGCCCAGTCTGGAGGCAGGCCCCGACCGCCGGGGAGCGCCGCGCTGATGACCCCGTCGCGGTACTCGTGGACCGCGGTCCCCACCTCGGCGCCGTCGGCGACCCGCACCACCAGCGCCCGCCCGGACAGGGTTCCGAAATCGACACCGACGACGTAGCGATCGCCGGCTCCGTCCACAGAGTTCATGTCCACCTCCGCCGTTGACCGGCTCAGTGTTAACGCTCACATCCATCTACGTCAAGACATCTGCCCGCAACGGCTCCGTAACGTCGAGTAGGACCGCCCCCGCTACTGCTGGCGGGCGCCACCGGGCGGCCTCAGCTCGCCGAACGAGCGCCGCACCAGGTCGTTCGCGTCCTCCTGGTCCAGCCCGCTGGCCACCAGCAGATCGCTGGTGGTGGTGCGGACCTGGGCGACCACCACGGCACCGGAGAAGCCGACCCCCTCCCGGTACGCCCGGCCGGCCATGCACACCGCCCGCAGCGCCTGCTCCCGCGCCCGGTCGGGTTCCTTGCCGGCGGCGAACTGCCGCTGGAGCAACCGGACCGCCGCGGCCAGGTCGGACACCGCCGTCGGCAGCGGGTCCGGGACCGGCTCGCCGTCCTCGATCAGGGTCGCCGCCCGACGGATCAGGGTTCCGCTGTTGCGCATCGCCCGGTCGATCGGCTCCGCCGCGTGCGCGTACCGGTTCACCGGCCCGTGCCGGTCGTGCCAGCGCACCGGCGACAGGGTGGCGGCCTCCCGGGCACCCTGGGTCGCCTCGATGAGCGCCTTCAGCTCGTCCTTGTTGTTTCGCAGCCTGTCCAGCGCGGCACGCGCGCGAGCGGCGTCGCCCTCGGCCAACGCGCCGGCCGTGTCGTCGAGCTGGGCGACGAGCAGCGCCAGCGCCGGCTTCGCGGCCCGGTTGAGCACCCGCAGCGGATTCAGGGGCAACAGCACGGCGGTGACGATCAGTGCCACCGCTCCCCCGACGAGGGCGTCCACGAACCGCGGGATCTCCAGATCTCGCACGGCCGGACTGAGGGTGGCAATGAGCACCGCAGTCGCACCGGCCTGGAGCATCACGGCCGCGCTGCCGACCAGGAACAACGCGACGGCGATCGCCAGGATGACGACCAGGGCGAGCTGCCACCAGCCGGTGCCGATCAGCGCGAGCAGCAGGTCACCGGTCAGCACCCCGACGGTCACACCGATGATCAGCTCGATGGTGCGGCGCAGGCGCTGGCCGACCGACGCCGCGAGGGTCGAGACCGCCGAGATCGGCGCGAACACCGGCTGTGAGACGTGCAACCACTCGTGCGCCACCAGCCAGGACAGCGCTGCGGCTAGGCCGGCCTGCACGGCGAGGCCGCCAACGGCCCGTAACCGACGCCATCGGTCCCGCAGCGTGGCCACCAGACGGTCGCTCAGCCGGGCCGCGATGGCCGCCGGGCCGGCACGGGCGCTGTCGTCCGCACGAGTGGGCGCGCTCCCGCCCTTTCCGTGCCGACCGGCAGCGACCATGGCGGCACCTACCCAGCCCTCGCCGAATCAATCCTGCGATCGAGAAGTGGGCCCGAGCGGCCAGCCGGACCGGGGCTGGAGCGGGCCGATCTGGCGCCCACCGCGACAACCGGACCGAGGCCGGCGGATCGGCCGGTCGGCGGCCGCGGATTGTCCGAGTGGGGTGGCATCATGGCGCGCGACACTTCAACAGAGGGGACGCCGTGCGCTCATTGGGGTTGACGGGTATCGCCACGGTCCTTGGTGGACTCGTCGTCGCAAGCGGGACGACGAGTTCGCTCCCGCTCCGGTCCTCCGTACCCGTGTCGGTCGTCGACGCGGCGGTCGTGACCACGGCCGTGCGGCCTGATCGGCCGTCGAGGCCGACACCTCCTCCCCGCACTCCACGCGGGCGCGAGCTCAACGAGGTGCGCAGCGACTTCAACGGTGACGGTCGACCTGATCTCGCCGTGACGGAGGCACGAAAGGTCGCTGGCGAGTACCGGGGCGCGGTGCACGTGCTGCCAGGGGCCGCCACCGGCGGCTTCACCAACCTCGGCAGCCAGTACTTCGACCACGCGACGCCCGGCATGCCGACCGATGACGGCTCACCCGACCGCCATTCGAAGATCAACGATTTCGGCAGCGCGCTCGCGTCCGGCGACTTCGACCACGACGGTTTCGACGACCTCGCGATCGGCAGCGTGCACGACCGCTTCCGCATCCTGTACGGCGGTCCGTCGGGCCTGTCCACCGCCGAGGCGCGCATGTTCCGGCTGGCCGACGTGGCACCCGCCGACGACGTCCCCGGGGAGGGCGTCGTCGGTGAGAACCTGTTCGGCTACTCCTTCACCGTGGGTGACTTCGACGGTGACGGCACCGACGACCTCGTGGCCGGGGCCTCCCGGGCTGGCCTGGACTGGGCGGGTGGCGTCGCGGTGTTCCGGGGCACGCCCGGCGGGCTGAACGCCGGTGCCGCGCAGTGGATCCGGGGCGACGCGCCCGGCCTGCCGATCACCGCCGAAACGGACGGCTTCGGCGCCGTGCTGGCCTCGGCGGACTTCGACAGCGACGGCCGCGACGACCTGGCCATCGGCTTCGACCGGGACGGCCTCGGCGAGAAGTCGTTCGCCGGTTCGGTCGTCATCCTGCCCGGAGCGGCCGGCGGCGTGAGTATCGCCGCGTCGCGGGTCTTCACCCAGGACACTCCGGGCGTGCCGGACGCCCCCGAGTGGTATGACGGCTTCGGCCACGCTCTCGCCGCCGGCGACCTGACCGGAGACGGGTACGCCGACCTCGTCGTCACGGCCCGCAGCGAGGGCCTGAACAGCACCGCGGGTAACCGGGGCGGCTCGCTGACCGTGCTGCGAGGCTCGCCCGGCGGTCTCACGGTCGGCGGCGCGCAGTACTGGACGCAGCAGACTCCGGGTGTCCCGGGCAGCGACGACCCGGCGGTGCTCTTCGGTTGGGTGCTCGCCTTCGCCGACTTCGACCGCGACGGTCGGGGCGACGTCGCGGTGGCGAGTCCGGAAGAGGTGGTCGGCGGCGTCGAAGGGGCCGGCGCCATCACGATCTTCCGGGGCAACTCGGAGGGGCTCACCACCACCGGGCTCCGCAGGCTGGACGCCGCGACTCCGGGCCTTCCGACGAACCTGCGCACCCAGTACTCGTACTTCGGCAGCGTCCTGCACACCGTGCGCCAGCCCGACGGCGCCGCCAGCCTCGTGGTCGGCTTCACGAGCGCCACGGTGGCGGATCTGCAACGAGCCGGCATGGTGCTGGTCCTGCCGAGCACGAGCGACGAGTTCGGGCGACGTGCGATCACCGGCAGCGGGCTCACGACCTGGTCGGGGGTCAACCTGCCGGCCGGCCCGCAGGCCTTCGGCACCCTCGGCATCGCCCTCTCCTGACGCCCGGGAGGCGCCCGGTCGGGCCGACCCGTGTGGGTCCGCCCGACCGGGTGCCTCGCGCTATCGCCGGCAGCGCGCCGCTCCTCCCATGGTTGGGGCCGACCGGTTGGGGTAGACGCGGGTGGCGGATCGCCTCGTCGGGTCGCCCGGCAAGGGCTGCGGAGACGCCTCGGGGGGAAGTCGGATGGAGCAGCGCGGTTGAGCGGGCCAGCGATCCCCGACGAGGTCGTGGAGCTGCGGGTGCACGGGGTCTCCGGCGCGAGCGCTGGCCAGGTGTTGGACGTGCCGCGGATAACGCAGGTCGCTGGCGACCGCAGCGGAGGCTTCTACCGGACCCGCCCCCAGCCGGCGAACAGCCGCGGTGCGCGTGGGGTGACGCTCGAGGCGTACCGCTGGGGTGATCTGCCCTCCGGGACGGTGGTCCGGACGCTGTCGCTGGTGTTCCTGCTGCCTTTCATGCTGGTCAACGTGGCGGTCTGGATGCGCCCGGCGACCCCTGGCATCGACGCGGTGGTCCGCTGCCTGTGCCGCGTGCTGGCGCTCACCCTCACCGCGCTGTACGTGCTCGCGGCAGTCGGCGTGACACTGGACCTGCTCGCCTGGAAGTGCATGACCTCGCCGAGCTGCCTGGAGGGGCGCAGTTGGCTGTCCTGGTTGGGCGGGCAGCGGGACGGGCTTCGGCTGGCGGTGCTCGCGCTGGCGCCGGCCGGGGCCATCGGCCTGGTCTGGCGGCTCAGCACACGTCCCGGACGCGCGTTCGAGGCGTTTCGCGCTCCCGAGGAGACGGCTTCGGGGCATCGGCTCGGCGCGGTTGGTCGGTGGGACGCGGAGCCGCTGGTGGGTCGGCTGCGCTCAATCCACGTCGCGGCGGCGTTCGCGACACTGAGCGTCACCCTGCTCATCGCCCGGGCCGCGACCGACACCTCGATCGGCACGGTCGCGCTGACGGTGATCGGCGGGGCGGTCCTGGTCACCTGTGTGGTCCTGCTCTGCGCGCCTCCGCTGATCGACCGGAACGCCACCGATCATCGGCTGGACCGGATCGCCAGCGCGCTGCGCACGATCGCCGTGGTCCTGACCGTCGTGGTGCTCGCCCACGTGCTGGCCAGCCGAACGCCGTGGCGACAGGGGGGTGACCTGCCGGGCTACGACGCGACGCTCGCCTGCCTCTTCGTCGCCCAGTCGGCCCTGCTGGCCGCCCTGGGAGCCGTGCTGCTCTGGCGCCGGGCCCGACAGCCGAAGGGCACGCCGATGCTCGGGCTGGGAACGCTGGTGATCGCCGCAGCGGCGGTCAGTCTGGCGGTGGCGTTCTCCGCCGAGCTGGTCTACCGGGTGGCGGACTTCCTGGACCGCGACACGCCCACCGGAGAGGGCTTCGCTACCGGCCCGCCGCGGGCGTACACCTGGGCGATCTTCGGCTTTCTCCGGACGGTGCTGATCACACTGATCGTCGCGGGCCTGGCCACCCTGATCTCCCGGCGTGGCCGGCTGCGCGCCGCGGCGGCGATCGTCGCGCGCGACTTCCCGGATCCGCCGGCGGAGGCGCGGCCCCGACTGCGACAGGTGCGACAGACGATCGCCCGGGCCCGGTTCACCGAGACACTGGTGCCGCTGGGCGTGGTCTTCGGCTGTGCCGCAGGACTCGGCACGGCCACCACCACCATCGGTTTGCTGGAGCCGTACCCCAGTGACGCCGTCGAGCGGTACGCCGGGCTGCCGGCTGGGTTGATCACCTTCGCCATCGCGTTCGGCAGCTGGGTGATCGCGGCGATCATCCTCAGCCTGGTCATCTTCGGGGTCTTCGCCTACCGGACCATCGAGTTCCGGCGCCACGTCGGCGTCCTGTGGGACCTGGGTACGTTCTGGCCCCGGGCGGCCCACCCCTTCGCGCCGCCCTGCTACGCGGAGCGGGCCGTGCCGGAGCTGACCCGGCGAATCACCTACCTGGTGAGCTGCGGCAAGTCGGTGCTGCTCACCGGGCACAGCCACGGGTCGGTTCTGCTCGCCGCGACGGTGCTCCAGTTGCCGCCCCAGGTCAGCAGCCGGGTCGCGCTGCTCACCTACGGGTCACCACTGCGGCGACTCTACGGCCGGCTCTTCCCCGCCTACGTCGACGACGAGGTGCTGCACCAGATCGGCGTTCGGGTCGGTTGGCGGTGGGTGAACCTGTGGCGGGACACCGACCCGATCGGCGGTTGGATCTTCGCCGCCCACCGGCCAGCCGCGCCGGCTACCGACGCCGAGGCAGCTGACGGCGGCGATCCGGCGGAGGCGGTGGACCGCCGACTGCGCGACCCCAGCGACGTGGTGACTCCACCCGGGGACAGCGTTCCCCCGCCGATCCAGGGCCACTGGCCGTCCGAGTCCGACGAGTCGTTCACGGCGGCGGTGCGCGATTTGGTGGCCCGCCTGCGCGAGCGTCCCTAGCCGGCGAGCGTCGTCAGCACGACGCCTGCCGCGTCCCGATGGTGTGGTGTTCGCTGCCGGTGCCACCGGCGAGCCGCCGCAGCATCGACTGCGCGATCCGGCCCGCCTGCACCTTGGCCAACTCGGCCTTCGGGCCGGCGTACCGGTCGTCGATGGCCGCGCGCCACAGGGCCAACCAGCGATCGAAGTGCCGCTCGGTCAGGGGTTCGCGTCGGTTCAGGTCCGCGTGCAGACGCAAGGCGTTCCTCCGGTACGCGCCCGAGCGGAACAGCACCGTTTCCCAGAAGTCGCACATGATCGGCAGGTGCGCCGGCAGGTCCATCTTGGCCACGTCGATGAAGACCGGGCCCAGCAGGTCGTCGGCGAAGGCCCGGGCGTAGAAGTCGATCACCAGCGCGGTGATGTCGGCGCGTTCGGTGATGTCGGCCATGAGCACCTCCCTTTTTTCCGATGCCCATCGTATAAAATCGGTGCGTGACCGAACACGTGAGCTACAGCGCACTCGCCGTGCCGAGCCGACGGCAGCTCCTCGACGGCATCCGCACGGCGGACCATCCGCTCACCGTCAAGGAGCTGGTCACCCGCACGGGCATGCACCCGAACACGGTCCGTTTCCACCTCGAGGTCCTGATCGAGGCGGGCTTCGTCAGCGGCGAGCCTGGCCGGCGGCACGGTCGCGGACGTCCGCAGACGATCTACCGGAGCGTCACGCCACCGGTGCCGGCATCCGGCTACCAGTTTCTCAGCCAGGTGCTGGCGGCCCAACTCGATCAGAGTCGCGCGGGTGGGTTGGCCGAGGAGGCCGGCCGCTCCTGGCTCCGCCCCGAGGGCACCCCCGCCTCGCCCGCGCCGGTCGCCGACCCCGTCGGCGCCGCAACCACCAGAGCGCTGGCCCTCTTCACCGAGCTGGGATTCGAGCCGGTCGGCACGAGCGACTCCGCCAGCGGTCTGATCGACCTGCACGCCTGCCCGTTCCTCGACGTCGCCCGGGAGCACCCCGACGTGGTGTGCGGGATGCACCGGGGCCTGCTCCGGGAGCTCGTCGACACGACGACGCCGGACGTGGTCGCCGAGCTCGTCCCGTTCGCGCGGCCGGGCGTCTGCGTCGCCCGACTCACCCGCACCCTCGAAGGAGCCCTGCCGTCGTGACCAGGCTCAGAGAGATCACCCAGTTGGCCGTGCCGTTCCTGTGGCTGGGGATGGTCGTCGCCATCTCCCTCATCGAGGCACCGCTGAAGTTCCGAGCGCCCGGCATCACGGTGCCCCTCGGCCTCGGCATCGGCCGCCTGGTCTTCCGTACGCTCAACGCGGTCGAGGTCATCCTGCTGATCGGGCTCACGCTGGCGCTGCTCGGAGCGCCGATCGGCACGGCTCGCTGGGCGGGGATCGGGGGCCTCTGGCTGATCCTGCTCACGCAGGCGGCGGTCCTGCGGCCGCTGCTCGACCGTCGGGCCCAGATGATCATCGACGGTCAGCAGCCACCCGCGTCGTCCCTGCACCTGTGGTTCGTCGCCCTGGAGCTGGTCAAGATCGTCACACTGCTGGTGCTCGGCTGGTCGCTCGCCGTACGGCTGCTGCGCTGACCAGGTATTACTTCTTGCCGGCCTGCGGCCGCCAGTCCTCGAGTCGCGTACCGGCGAGGCGGGCACCGTCGGCGGGCACGAGCGAACGTTCGGCCAGCGTGGCTCCGAAGTACCGAGCGGTGGGGTCGGCCACCACCGTCCGAGAGTCCCGCTGCTTCGCGAGCATGGATCGGCCCAGTTCGTCCAGGCGGAACTGCTCCGGACCGGCGATCTCGACGAGCCCGTTCAGCGGTGCGCCGGCCGCGACCCCGGCGACCTCGGTCGCGACGTCGTCGGCCGCCATCGGCTGAATGAGCACCGGCGCGAGATGCACGGTGTCGCCGTCCGTCGCGGCGTCGACGATGCCCTGGAGGAACTCGAAGAACTGCGTGGCGTGCACCAGCGAATAGGGCAGCCCGGACGCGACGATGAGCTTCTCCTGGGCGACCTTCGCCCGCATGTACCCGCTCTCCGACAGCCCGTTGGACCCGACGACGGACAGCGCCACGTAGTGCCCGACCCCCGCGTCGGCCGCGGCGGGAAGGAGCGTCCGGGTGGACGTCTCGAAGAACTTCAGCACCGCGGCGTCCTCGAACGAGGGAGAGTTCGACACGTCGACGAGGACGTCGGCGCCGGCGAGTGCCTCGCCCACCCCTTCGCCGGTCAGCGTGTTCACGCCGGTCTTGGGCGACGCCGGCACCGCCTCGTGGCCCTGCGCACCCAGTCGGGCCACGAGCTTGGAGCCGATGAGCCCGCTACCGCCAATGACGACGATCTTCATGAGCGCAGCCTACGTACCCGATGGATGCCCGCGTGAAGACATCGTGCTTCATGATTGTGCGTGCCGTGCGGTTCCCGCTTCCGCAATCCCGGCGCGCCTGGAGGTCGACGTGGCCGCGGTATCCCATCCGATGTTCGCCTGGTTCTACGAGCGGCTGAGCGTGTCCATGGACCGCGCCGGCCTCGCCGAGCACCGGCGGGAGCTGGTTGCCGGCCTGTCCGGTCGCGTGATCGAGATCGGCGCGGGCAACGGCCGCATGTTCCCGCACTACCCGCCCGCGGTGACCGAGGTGGTCGCGGTCGAGCCGGAACGACGACTGCGCGCCGCCGCCGTCAGGGCTGCACCGGACGCGCCGGTCCCGGTCACCGTCGTCGACGGTCTGGCCGAAGCACTGCCCAGCGGGGACGGCGAGTTCGACGCGGCCGTGGTCGCGCTGGTGTTGTGCACCGTGCCGGAGCCGGCGGTCGCGCTCACCGAGATCCGCCGGGTGCTACGCGGCGGCGGCGAGCTGCGCTTCTTCGAGCACGTCGCCGCCGAGCACCCCGGTGGGCTGGCCCGATCCCAGCGACTGCTCGACGCGACGCTGTGGCCGACGTTGTTCGCCGGCTGCCACACGGCCCGCGACACCGCCGCCACCATCACCGCGGCCGGCTTCACCATCGAGGAGTTGCAGCGGTTCCGGTTCCCGGAAACCGGCAGCAGCCCGGCCTCCCCGTGCATCCAGGGCCGCGCCACGAACCCGATTCGTTCCTGATTCCACCCAGAACCGCACGGCCGGCCGCCGGCCCCGCCGGCCCCGCCGGCCCCGCCGGCCTTGCCTGTGTGGCGGTCGGGGCGCCCGCTCTGTCGCGGCCCCGGCGGGATGTGCGCGATCGCGGGGCCCCGGGCTGGTGAGGCTCGTAGGACCAGGGTGGCAGGAGCAACGCATGGCCCAAATTGTCCGATTCTCGGTGCCTCCGGGAGCAGAACGTGATGTGGTGGTCACCGCACGTTTTGCACTGTTTTGGCCGTTCCCGGCAGGACGCGACCCATGAAACGCCTCCTGCGAGCAGGATTCACGGAGGGTGTTCTGTGACAGCTAAACCCGATCATCGCGTTCGACGGATGGTCCTGCCGACACTGGCAGCTTCCGCGGCTGTCACGGTCGCGAGCCTGCTCTTGAGCTCGCCCGCAGCCATAGCGGCGGACGCACCGGTGGGCCTGGGAACGGCCGGCAACTTCTCCGTTCTCGCCGGGGCCGAGCCAACCAACACCGGGCCGAGCTTCCTGGGCCAGGATCTCGGTCGGTTCCCGGGGAGCGCCGCCTCGGGGTGGGGGACGGCAACCATCGGTGGCGCGATACACCTCGGCGACGCGGTCGCTCTGCAGGCGCAGAACGACCTCACCACCGCCTTCAACGATGCCGCTGGCCGCACCCCGTTCACCGTCGTTCCCTCGGAACTCGGTGGAAACACACTCAATCCCGGGGTCTACCGGGTTGGCGCCGGGCAGCTCACCGGGACGTTGACGCTCAACGCCCAGGGCGACCCGGCGGCCGTGTTCATCTTTCAAATCGACTCCTCACTGACGACGGCGTCGAACAGCAGTGTTGTTCTGATCAACGGGGCTTCCGCCTGCAACGTGTTCTGGAAGATCGGCAGTTCGGCGACGATCGGCACGGGCACGACCATGGTGGGCACCGCCATGGCTCAGGCATCGATCACGATGGCCACGGGCGCGACTCTCCAGGGCCGCGCGCTGGCCCGGACCGCCGGCATCACCGTCGACAACAACGTCATCTCGGCACCTGTGTGCGCTGCTGCGCCCGGCCCACCCGGCCCAACCGGCCCACCCGGGCCTCCTGGGCCCCCTGGGCCCCCTGGGCCACCCGGCACGCCGGGCAGCCCCGGCACCCCGGGAGCGCCCGGTAGCCCCGGCGCACCCGGTAGCCCCGGCGCACCCGGCAGTCCCGGCGCACCCGGCGCACCCGGCAGTCCCGGCGCACCCGGCAGTCCCGGCGCACCCGGCAGTCCCGGCGCACCCGGCGCTCCCGGCGCACCCGGCGCTCCCGGCGCTCCCGGCGCTCCCGGCGCACCCGGCGCTCCCGGCGCACCCGGCAGTCCAGGCGCTCCAGGCGCTCCAGGCGCTCCAGGCGCTCCAGGCGCACGCGGCATCCCTGGCCCTCCCGGTGCACCCGGCGCACCCGGCGGCCCCGGCGCACCCGGCGGCCCTGGCGCACCCGGCGGCCCTGGCGCACCCGGCGGTCCTGGCGCAACCGACCAAGGGGTACTGCCGGTGACCGGCAGCACCATGGTTCCGGCCATGACGGGTACGGGAAGTCTCCTGGTCGCTCTGGGTGGGCTGGCGCTCTTCCTCACTCGCCGTACACAGAGGTCCTGATCGGTGGCCCGGCCGGCGACCTGCCGGCCGGGCCACATTCGGTCTGCCCTCGACCCTGCCGGACAGCCGCGGTAGATAACGGACGGCTGCGTAGTCGGGTCGCGCAACCTACGTACTGACTACGGACGATCCGAGCCGGCCGGGCCGCTGCAATGGAAACATGACCAGCAACGAGGCCTCGAAGGCCAGCAACCCGGACAGCGCCGAGGCGATCGCCCGGCCCACCACCCCACCGACCGCTCCGCCTCAGCGGACCACTGCGGACGACGCGCCTGCCCGCGCGGACACCGCGGCACCGGTGCCGCCGCCGGTCAAGGCGCCCGAGCAGGCCCGGCAGTCGGAGCAGGCGCAGCGCGCCGACGGGCCGCCAGCGACAGCCGCCCCGACCGCCAAGGGCGACGCCCAGGCCGCGCCGACGACCCCGGCCCCCGCGCCGCCGACCACGATCACCGCCGACACCGTCGCCGCCCGCGCCGTGGTGCTCGACGGCGCCGACAACGGCCTGGTGCTCACCAACTTCACGACCCGTGCGTACACGATCGGGATGAACGGCGGCACCAGCACGATCAGCCTGGCGAACGACAAGCGCGCCTACACCACGATCCTCGACGGGCAGAACGGCAACCTCTGGGCGGCCAACAACGTCAACAGCCGCAGCCTGAGCGCCAATCAGGTCGACCTCGACGGCCCGAACAACCACGTCAAGTTCTGCCACAGCAAGACCCGCACCTACACGGTGGGCATCGACGGCGAGAAGAGCTCGATGGCGTTCGCCCACCCCGACACGCGGCAGTACAAGCTGCTGCTCAACGGCGTCACCGGTGACCTGTGGGCGGCGAACAACCTGAACAGCCCCAGCGTCACCGCGACCAACGTGTCCGCGACCAACGCGGTCAACTCCAAGATCGTCGCGGCGAACCAGGTCGACCTGGACGGCCCGAACAACCACATCAAGTTCTGCCACAGCAAGACCCGCACCTACACGGTCGGCATCAGCGGCGACCAGAGCTCGATGTCCTTCGCCAACCCGGACACCCGGGCGTACACCGTGGTCATCGACGGAGTGCACGGTGACATCTCGCTCAGCAACGCCGACCTGGCCGAGGAGTTCGACGTGGCCGAGGGCCACCTGCACGCGGCGATCCCCGGCGCGGTGCTGGTGATCGGCGAGAGCGGCGCGCTGGAGTTGGCCGACAAGCCGTACGACAGCGCGGTGGCCGGCGTGGTGTCCGGAGCCGGCAGCTTCGCCCCGGCGATGGTGCTGGACCGGCGGCCGGACAGCGACCAACGGCGGCCGCTGGCCCTGGCTGGCAAGGTGTACTGCCTGGTCGACGCGTCCCACGGCGCGGTTCGCCCCGGCGACCTGCTGACCACCTCCCCCACCCGGGGGCACGCCATGCGGGTGGCCGACCCGCTCAAGGCGGTCGGGGCGATCCTGGGCAAGGCGCTGGGCCCGCTGCCGACCGGTCGCGCGCTGGTGCCGATCCTGGTGACCACCTCATGACCAGCCTGCGTCAGGCGGCCGGGAAGTACCTGCGGTTCGAGGCGCCGATGACGGTACGGGCGGTCGGCGCCGAACTCGGCCACCCCACCGGATCAACCCAGCGGCTGCTGGTGCAGCTCGACCAGACGTCGAGCGAGTGGTTCTCCGGCAGCCTGCTGCCCTCCAGCGTGAAGGGCTCGGCGTGGCTGCGGCTGTTCAGCGACGGCTTCTACATGTTCGAGGGGCACGTGCACGAGAACGGCGCCGTCTCGCACAGCTGGTCGATGGTGGCCACACCGGGCTTCGTGGACGACGACGGCAACGCGTTCGTCTTCTCCGCGAAGGGCAAGGTGTCGGACAACCACAGCAGTGACGACTTCGCCGAGCACGGGCAGGATCCCCGGATCGCGCAGTACTGGGATCAGCTCACCAACGCCACGGTGAACTTCCGGTTGAGCGTCACGATGAACGTGGCGGAGCTGATCGGCAACATCCTGAAGTGGATTCCGGTGGTGCTCGCCGGAGCGGTGGTCGCCGGATGGGTCGCGTTCTTCGGCCAGCCGGGCAAGGTCCACGCCTACAAGGACGAGAACGGCACGGTGCACATGTGGAAGTCGAGGGAGTGACGGCATGACCAGCCTCCGCACCGCCGCCGCCCAGTACCTCGACATCCAGGCGCCGCTGACCCTGCGGCACGTCGGCGCGCAGGTCGGGCACCCGGCGGGGTCGACCAGGGTGACGATAGACCGGCTGGACCAGACGTTCAGCCAGACGTTCTCCGGCAGCCTGCTGCCATCCAGCGTCAAGGGCACGGCGTGGCTGCGGATGGCCAGCGACGGGCACTACTGGTTCCAGGGCCACGTCCACGAGAACGGGTTCCTCAGCCACAGCTGGAGTTTCGCCGCCGCGCCGAACGTGGTGGACCAGAACAAGAACGTCTTCGTGGCCGTCGCGACCGGGCGGGTGACCGACGAGCACAGCAGCGACGACTTCAGCATCACCGGCCACGAACCGCGCATCGCCGCCCTGTGGGACCAGATCCGGTACGCGCCGGTCACGTTCCGCCTGGACGTCACGGCCAACTTCGAGGAGCTGGCCAAGACGGTGGGGAAGGGCATCCTGACCGGGCTGGGCATCACCTTCCTGGTCGGCGCGATCAACATCCTGGGTGCCAAGGGAGCGAGCTGCCAGGAGGACTCCAACGGGAAGATCACCTGCTACACGAAGAACACCTGATGCATCCCGATCGGCGACGGCCGTGGCGCCCGAAGGCACCACGGCCGTCCGCCGTTGCTCAACCCGCCAGCCGCAACGCGCCGGACAGGTCGCGACGCGAGGTCACCGCGAGCTTGCGGTATGCGCGACCCAGGTGTGTCTGCACGGTACGCACCGACAACACCAACTGGTCAGCGATCTCCCGGTCGGACAGGCCCCGGGCGGCGAACCCGGCGATCTGCGCCTCCCGCGCGGTCAGTCCCGCCACCGCCGCCGCGTCACCGGGCGCCGTCGCCCGCAGACGGATGCGTAGGTCGACGGCGAGCCGGGCCGCGTCGGCCGTCCCCGCCTCGTCGACCAGCCGCAGGGCCTCGCCGTTCAGGTTCATGTCCACCAGCCGGTAGGCGTGCTCCAGCATCACCACCGGATTGCCACCGGCCACCGCGATGACCGCCCGACCGGCGGTGACGAGGCGCTCCGCGTCCACGTGCCCGATGGCCTCGGCGATGCGGCCCGCGTACCGGGCCGGGCCGGCGACCGGGTCCAGGTGTGCGGCGTACGTCAGGTAGCCCAGCTCCACCAGCCAGCACCCGGATGCGCGGGCGACCTCGATCGCCTCGGTCATCAACTGCACCGCCCGCGCCCGCCGGCCCGCCGCCGCGGCGACCGCTGCCCGCGCCCACGGCCCCAGCCCCGGCACCAACGCGACCGCGTCGACGGGATGCTCCCGCAGCACCGCCTCCGCCTCGTCCGGGTGGCCGTCCTCGGCCAGGGTCACCGCGAGCCAGCCGGTGGCCTCCGAGCGGAACAGCCCCTCCCCCTCGGCCTGTTGCGCGACGGCGTCCCGGAGCCGGCTGATCGCCCCGGCCCGATCGCCGCTGACCCGCTGGGCGTACCCGTCGAAGACCGACCACGCCGTGTGCGACAGCCCGGAGACCAGCGGATCCGGGGGCAGCGGCCAACGGCCGGCGGCCGGATCGGTGACCGGCCCGGTCGGGGTGGGCTGACGCCACAGCTCGGCCAACGCCAGGGCGGCCCGGGCCATCCCCCGCGCATAGGGCAGCGCCGGCGACTCCTCCCTCTCCACCGCCTCGACGAGGTCACGACCCACCCGAACCGCCTGCTCGGTGCGGCCGGTCAGCACCAGCGCGGCCACCGACGCCAACGTCGCCCGCAGGTGCGCCCCCGGCGGAGGTGAGCCCCGCAGCAGGTCCCGCGCGCCGTCGAGCGCCCGCGCCGTCTCGCCGCCGAACAGGTGGACCAGCACGGCCACCGCCGCGGCGTCCGCCCGGCCGACTGGGTCGCCGGCCTCCTCGGCGTACGCGCACAACCGCCGCAGATCCTCGTACGCCCGGCGCGGCTCACGGCCGACCCAGGCCCGGTGCCCGGCGAGCGCGACCCCCACGGTCACCCGGGCGGCCCGGTCGCCGCTCGCCTCGGCGTCCCGTTCGGCCGCGATCAACGTCTCGTACGCCTCAGCGGTGCGGCCCTGCTCGACCAGCGCGGACCCGAGCGCCACCGCTGCCGCCGCGCCCCCACCGCGCTCCCACGCCCGCCTGGCCAACTGCTCCGAGGCGGCCGGATCGGCGTACAGGCAGAGGTTCGCGGACCGCACCAGCTCCTGCGGCCCGACCGGCTGCCCGGCGTGCACCGCCCACAGGGCACTGGCCACCGCGTGCGGACCCCTGGTCGTGGTGCGCCGGGTGCTGGCCAGCAGCGCGGCGGACACCCGCTGGCGGCGAGCCGGAGTCATCCGACGACGCACCGCGGCGCCGAGCATCGGGTGGCGCAGCCGCAGGAGGATCTGCTCGTCACGCTGCTCGCTGCGGACCATGCCGAGCTCTTCGAGATCGGCCACCAGATCGGGCGACGCGGCCGCCTCCACGACCGACAGCGGCAGCGGCCCGCCGAGGGCGAGGGCGGCCAGCGCATCTTCCCCGGGACGGCCAACGCGGTCCAACTCCCGGTCGAGCAGGTCGGCCACCTGCGCCGGCACCGCCAACCCCGCACGCCACCGCCACTGGCCGGTGTCGCGCACCAGCGAGCCATCCTCCCGCCCGTGGTCGATCAACGCCGCCGCCAGTTGGGGCAGCCCGCCGGACCATTGCCACAGCAACTGGGTGGTGGATCGGCTGACCGGGCCGGACAAACGCTCCTCGGCCAGCGAGCCGAGAGCGTCCTCGGCCAGGGCTGGCACCAGCAGCCGGGGCAGGCCGGCGTCCTTCCAGAGCGCGACGACCGCGTCGGGCACCGGGCCGCCGGACCGGACGGTGACAAGCGCACGGACCGCGCGGGCCTGCACGAGACCGAGCAGCACCCCGGCCGACGGCCCGTCGAGCAGGTGGGCGTCGTCGATGACCAGGACCGGGGTACGGCCGGAGCCGCACTGCTCGGCCAGCGCCGCCAGCACCGTGCTGTGCACCAGAGCCGGGTGCAGAGCGGGGTGACCACCGCTGAGGAGGCGGCCGAGCGCGCCGAACGGCACCCCCTTGCTCGCCTCGGTGGCGGTGATCCACATATCGGCGAACAGCCGGGACGGGAGGTCGGCGACGACCACCCGAGCCAACGCGGTACGCCCGACGCCCGCTGGGCCGATCAGCACGGCGCCGTCGGCCCGCACCAGCGCGGTGCGGGCCTCCACGACCAAGCCGTCACGCCCCGTGAGCATGACGGGATTGTGGCCTAGCCGCTGGCCAGCGACGATCACCCATCCGACAGCTGTCGCGCTACCGTCAGTGACCCGGGTCGGTCACCCGGTGATACCCAACTCCTGCATAACCTCGGCCTCCTGCTCGTGCGAGAGGTAGAGCAGGATCTGCGGCTGGCCATCATTCAGCCGTACGACGTAGGTCTGGGCGAACTGCGCGCTGACGGGCGTGCCCTCGGGCGGGTCGAAGTCCAAGGTCCACAGTGCCGCGACGAGCACGTAGCCCGGCGCCAGGTCGAGCACCTCCAGGACCGTCACGTCAGCACCGGTCAGGCCGAACTGCTCGGTCATCGCCTGCTGCCGTTGGTCGAGCGCGGCCCGGAACGTGTCGTCGTTGGTGATGGCGGTAGCCGTACCCGGATCGCCCTCGATGTAGGTCTCGGCGTAGCTGGCGGCGACGGTCGCGTTGTCGCCGGTCTCGACGGCCCGCGCATAGTCGTGCAGGAATGTGGTGATCGAGTCGCGCACGTGTGCTTCGACAGGCTTCATGTGCAGTCCTCTCGGGTGCCCAAGGCCGTCATTATGTCAGGCATTGCCCTGCTCGACCGCCCGCGCTGGGGGCGCCGAGTGGCCGATCGTCTTGTTCGGCCCGGACCGGGCGGGCAAGACTTGGCACATGCTCGCCTCGATGGATGGCTCCAGAGCGCAGACACTGCTGCGGACGGTTACCCACCCGGCGGTCTGGTCATTGCCGGTGATGGTGCTGTTGGTGATCGCGGCCATGCCGTTCAACGACGGTTTCTACAACTTCTGGGTCAACTACGACGCGCAGGGCGGCGTCCAACAGCAGGAGCAGATCTATGCGACGCGGATCTTCCGGCACACTTCCGGTGTCCTGTGTGGACAACTTCTGGCACTGCTGGCCGGCGTCTCCCTCGCCCGCCGCTACGCGCACGCGGCCGCCCTGGCGATAGCGGTCCCACTCGCGCTACTCCTGGCGGGCGTGACGATCGCGGTCGCGTACCCCCTCGCCCAGGCCCGCGAAGGCATCTTCCTGACCACGCCGCCCCTCGACGATCCTGTCCTGGTCCGGGTCCTCCTGTGCGAGCTGGGTGCCTACCCGCTCTTCGCCGCCGCTGGTGTCGGCCTCGGTGCGCTGCTCGGCGAGCGTCTGCGACGACGCCGAGTGCGTTTGCCGCTGGCGATCCTGCTCGTCCTGGGCTGGTCCGTCGCCGTCATGACCGGTCTGCTGCAGGACGACCGTTTCGGCGCACCGACCGTGCTGTTGTGGACGGTTTCCCCGGTCGCGGCGGGCACCGCGATCGCGCTGGCTGGCCTGTCGATGGACGTCTGGAGCGCACCGCCCGTACTGGTGGGCGACTGGGGGCGCGGCGCCAGCACGGCGCTACTGGTGAGCACGTCGGCGTACGCCCTGGGGCTGAACCTGCTCGCCGTCCTGGCCGAACGCCGCCGGCGGGGCGACGGGGCACCCACTGGCCCGGGCCCGGCGAGTTCCCGCCGGGCTTGAAACGATCGTTGGCAGCTCACCAGTGCGGCATCCGCGGCCGCTGTCCTGGCCAGGCCCGCCCCGGTGATCAAGAGGTTTGCGTCAGCCGAAGCCCGAAGCCTGACCGAAACCTCTTGATCACCAGGATGGGCTGAGGTTGTGACGGGCGCGGCGGAGGGTATCGCCGGCTCGCCCCATCCCAGGATGTCCGCCACGCGACGCCACTCTCGGCGGGAGTCCGCACCACCGGCGCCTAAGGGCGGGGCAGGTTGGTCAGCCAGGCGTCCAGGGCTGCCGGGGTGTTGAACAGCAGCACCGGCGGACCGGACGGATCGGCCTGCCAGGCCCGCATCCGTCGTCGGGCCCGGCCGAACGCGCCGATGTGCCAGACCAGGATCGAGTCCGCGGACAGCACGCTGCCCAACGACTCGCGGTTGCCGTTGCAGATCTCCTCACCCGTCACCAGTCGACGCGCGGTGCGCCGCAGCAGACGCCAGAAGGAACACCACCGCGGATAGTCCAGGCCGATCACCAGGTCGGCGCGGGCCAGCGGTACGTCCCGCCAACCGTGGTACGCCCCGTCGATGATCCAGCGATCGGTTCGGCAGATCGCCTCGACCCGGCTGCGCTGCTGCGCGACCGGCACCTCGACCCAGCCCGGCTGCCAGAGCAGGTCGTCGACCGGAGACCACGGCAACCCGAAGTGCTCGGCCAGCCGTGCCGCCAGGGTGGTCTTGCCGGCGCCGTACACCCCGTAGATCAGGATGCGCCGTGGTGCGCTCATCGCGGCAGCGTACAAACGACGACCAAATTCGCTTGCCGCGCACGGCGGGCTCGGAAATAGTGCTGTCCATGACGTACTGACGGACACCTCCCTCGCTTCGAGGCCCCGTGGCTCAGCCCGGTGGCCCGACCTGTCGTCCGTCCCTGCGTCCGTTCAGAATGGGCCTCGTTGTCTCAGCAGCACCCCACCCCTGCCACCGTCACCGTCTTTGCCTCCCCGACGAGCTGGGTCGAATCCACTGCCCTCGACCAGTGCCGGCAGGTGGCCGCCCTCGACGGGATGATCCACGTCGCCGCCATGCCGGATCTGCACCCGGGCAAGGGTGCACCGATCGGTGCCGCCATGTCGTCCACCGTGCTGTACCCGTTCCTGGTGGGCTCCGACATCGGCTGCGGGATCGCCGTGTTCCCCGTCAAGCTCAAGCGTGTCGTACCGGAGCGGCTCGCCGCCCGATTCCCCGACCTGGACCGGGCGTTGGACCTCGACCAGGACGCCGACGACCCGGCCTGGGCCGTCCTGTCGGGTGACGTCCCGGCCGGCCACCTGGAGGGGCTCGGGACGGTGGGCCGGGGCAACCACTTCGTCGAGCTCGCGCGCGTCGAGACCGTGTTCGCGGCGGAACACGCGAGTCGACTCGGGCTGGACGCCGGCGATCTCGTCCTCATCGTCCACAGTGGTTCTCGCGGTCTCGGCGAGCGAATCCTGCGGGCACACACCGAGGTCCACGGCGCGGGCCCCGCCCCCGATGCCGCCGCCTACCTGGCGATGCACGACGAGGCCGTGCGGTGGGGCTCCCTCAACCGGCGGTTGATGGCGGCCCGGGTCGCGCACGCCCTGGGGGCGGAGCCGACCGAGCCGATCGTCGACGAGTGTCACAACCTGGTCGAGATCCGCGATGGGATCTACCTGCACCGCAAGGGGGCGGCACCGGGCGACGGCCGGGACGTGCTCATTGCGGGTACGCGCGGCACCGCCTCCTACCTCGTGGCTGCCCACGCCGGCCCGGAGGCCAACTACTCCGTGGCGCACGGCGCGGGCCGGAAGATGTCGCGCGCCGACGCGCTACGCCGGGGCCGGGCCAAACACACGGTCGAGGAGCTGCGTCGTACGGCGGTGGGGTCGCTGGTCGTGTGCGGCGACCGCCAGTTGCTCTTCGAGGAGGCGCCGACGGCGTACAAGCGCATCGAGCAGGTGATCGGCGACCTCGTCGAGCACGACCTGGCCACGCCGGTGCTCAGCACGACTCCCCTGGTCACCTACAAGACGCCCGACCTGGGGTCCACGGGCCGACCGGACCGTCGGGACCAGCGGCGCAAGCGGGGTCGGGCATGAGCGTCCACCTGCTGCTGTCCGCCGGCCGCGGCCCACAGGAGTGCGCCTGGGCGTTGGCTCACCTGCTGCGTCGCCTGGAGAGTGACGCCATCCGGCAGGGCCTGACGACCCGGCGGGTCGAGGCCGTGCCGGGTGACCGGGCCGGAACGTACCGGTCGGTCCTGGTCGAGATCTCCGGTGCCGACGTCGAACCGTTCGCCGCCTCGTGGACCGGGACGCTGTGCTGGCAGGCCCCGAGCCCGTACCGGGCGAGCAAGGGCCGCAAGAACTGGTACGTCATCGCCGAGCGGCCTCAGCGCGACGCCCCGGTCACGGCGTTCGCGGAGGCGGATGTCGAGATCGTCGGCTGCCGGACCGGCGGCCCCGGCGGGCAGCACCGAAACAAGGCCAGCACAGCGGTACGGGCGACGCACCGTCCCTCGGGCATCGTCATCGTGGTCGACGAGGAGCGGCAGTTCAGCCTGAACCGCCGCATCGCCCTGCAACTGCTGCGCCAGCGCATCGAGCAGGGCGACGAGGCTGCCCAGCGCGCCGTCACCACCGCCCGCTGGCGCATCCACGACGACCTCGTCCGTGGCAACCCCACGCGCGTGGAACGCCCGGGAGCGCAGCCGGGGTAGCGGGCCGGCAGCGAGTCAGACCTGCAGCACCGCGTCCGCGAAGGCCTGGGGCGCCTCCTGCGGCAGGTTGTGCCCGATGCCGCCGCTGATGGTGCGGTGCTCGTACTGGCCGGAGAACTGCTTGGCATAGACGCTGGGGTCCACGTGGGGTGCGCCGTTGGCATCGCCCTCGAGGCTGATCGTGGGCACCTTGATTTTCGGTTTTCCGGCCAGCCGTTTCTCGACCTCGTCGTACTGCGGCTCGCCCTCGGCGAGGGCCATTCGCCAGCGATAGTTGTGCACCACGATGCTGACGTGGTCGGGATTGTCGAACGAGGCGGCGCTGCGGTCGAATGTCGCGTCGTCGAACTTCCACTCGGGTGAGGCCGTCTGCCAGATCAGTTTTGCGAAGTCGTGGCGATTCTTGTCGTACCCTTCCCGGCCGCGTTCGGTGGCGAAGTAGTACTGGTACCACCAGGCGAGCTCGGCCTTGGGGGGCAACGGCGCCTTACCCGACTCCTGGCTGGCGATCAGATAACCGCTCACCGAGACCAGGCCGTCGCAACGCTCGGGCCACAGCGCGGCCACGATGTCGGCCGTTCGGGCGCCCCAGTCGAAACCGGCCAGCTTCGCTTTCGGTACGTCGAGGGCGTCCATGAGGGCGATGGCGTCAGCGGCCAGCGCCGCCGGCTGCCCGTTCCGCATCGTGTCGCCGGAGCGGAAGCGCGTCGTGCCGTAACCCCGCAGGTGCGGCACGATGACCCGATAGCCGGCGTCGGTCAGCAGAGGCACGACGTCGACGAAGCTGTGGATGTCGTACGGCCAGCCGTGCAGAAGCAGGACGGCAGCACCATCGGATGGGCCGGCATCAATGTAACCGACATTGAGTACGCCGGCATCGATCTGTTTCACGTCGTCGAACAACGCCATCGGCTGCTCCTTCTGCTCGAACTGCGGCTCAGGTGTGCCGGGCAGCGCAGAAAGGTTAAATCTTCGCGCCGGACGCCGATGACGGTTCAGGCAAGGCCGTGGTGGCCGACAACGACGTGGGTAGGATGCGCCGGCTCTCCTATCGCCGGCGACGTGCGTTGCGCGACCGCCGTCCCTTCACTCGCCCTCGAGGGCCTCCGGCCGGTGGCGGTGGCGGTGGCGTCGGTGCCACGGCGCGTCCCGGGCTGACCCACCAGAGGAACACCATTCCGGTCAGGATCAGGCCCAGAACTCCAACGATCAAGGACGGCTGCCATTCCTTTCCCGGCGGCCACGCCGTCGACGACCCCGGCCCGGCGACCAGCACATCGACGTCGAGTCGCTCCCCCGGCGTGCGGGGGTCCTCGGGAGAATAAAATCCGTACTTCACATCGCTGATCCGCAGCGTGCCGTCGTCGGAGACGAAGGTGCCGTGGCACCACCAGGGGTCGCCCTTGCCCCACTCGTCCATGGCGCACCGCGTGATCGTCAGCGTGCCGCCAACGCCCTGCCTCTCGGCCCGCAGATTGTCGATGCCGGAGGTCAGCGGCGTCCAGGTGAGAAAGAGAAAGAACCCGACGAGCGCAAGCCCGACGAGGTTGAGCCAACCCTTGTCCCACACGTGGTCAACCCGCCGCAGCAGGGCCCTGCGCACCCGAGACATGCCACCCACGGTAGGGACCACCCGCTAGGCAGGCGCCTTCGCCGCTTCCAGGCAGGGGTTGACCCGGCTACTCGTCGGGGGTCTCCCACACCGTCGCGGTGGCCAGGTACGTGCCGCTGGCCTTGTCGAACTTCGTGACGGCGAGGTAGGCGACGCGGTCGGCGGCGGTCAGGACACAGAAGCGGCTGCCCTTGGCGATCGGCGACGTCTCCGTCCCCTGCGTGGCGATGAGATCCGAACACTGCTTCCGGGTGGGGGGCGAGGCGCCCTCCCAGGCGGCGATGCTGGGTTTCGTGGTGAAGAAGCCGCCGTTGAGCCCGTAGAGGTTGTCCTCCGAGGTGCCGTAGCTGACCCAGACACTGGCTCCGGTGTTGCTGCTCAGCACCTTGACCGGGACCTCGTCGAGGTCGACGTACGTCAGCCGTACCGTGTTGGCCCAACGGACCGTGTCCGTCGACGGCGACGTGGCGGACGGGGTGGGGCTCACGCTGCCGGGTGCGGCCTGGGGCGTGGCTGCGGGCGTGGTCGGCGCACTCGCCGCCAGGCCAGGGGGCTGCGCTTGCGGCGCGGGGTCGTCATCCGGTGCCGCCAGAAGCGCGAACACGCCGGCGATGATCGCGCCCACGATGGCGGCGGCAGCGCCGATGAGGGCTGTCAGCAGCGCCGTGCGGTGTTCGTGTCGCGGCGGCGTCGACGGAGCTGGCGCAGCAGCCTCCGGGCTCTCCCCCATGGACCCTCCAGTGTGGTGCTATCGGCGGGCGCCAGTGTATCGATCAGCCGTCAGGCGTCGGGGGCCTCGATCCGGGCCGCGACGCCGTCGAGGATCAGCTCCAGCCCCAGGGAGAAATCCGCGTCGGCGATCGACGCGTCCGGGGTGTCCGCCGGTGGCGCTTCGAACAGCGTCGAGGAGAACAGCCGGGCCGTCTCGGGGAAGCGTTCGGGCTCGACGAGCCGCACCAGCGCGCGGCCGTAGTCGCGCTCCGCGTCGGCCTGCCCCTGGCCGTCGGCCCGACCCTCGGCCAGCTCGGCGTACTGCCGCACCGACTGCAGGACGTAGCCGCTGACCAGCGACAGGATGCCGACCTTGTGCGCCCAGTCGAGGTCGGTGCGGGCCAGGATCGCGAACGCCGCCTCCATCCACGCGATCTGGTGCGGCCCGGAGGGCGGCCCGGAGGCCGGGACGTGCGTCAACCACGGTCGACGCTGGAACACGTCGCGCTGTGCGAACGCCCAGCCGCGCAGTCCGTCGCGCCAGCCGTCGCCGCCGAGGTCGGGCGGGGCACCCAGGGCCGCATCGGCCATGAGCGTGAGCAGTTCGTCCTTGGACCCGACGTGCCGGTAGAGCGACATCCCGGTGACGCCGAGGCTCTGGGCGACCTTGGGAAGCGTCACACCGCCGAGGCCGTCACGGTCGGCGAGGGTGACGGCGGCGGCGACGACCCGGTGCACGTCGAGGGCCGCCGGTCGCCCGAGGCGCGAGGTCTCGGACACCCCCCACAGCCGGCGCAGCCGCGCCGGGATGACGTCCTCGCTGGCCATGGCCCCCTCGTTCGCCCCCTGGAAATCGGATCCATCATGCCAGACGGCATTAGTTTGCCTGTGATACTTTGTCGGTGAAACTTAAACGGGGAGGGATGGGAACATGGGCATTGACACCGCAGTGCGGACATCGAGAGGGCCGGTGCAGCGCACCGAACGTGCCCTCGCGCCGGACCTGGCCCGGGGTGCGATGTTGCTGATCATCGCGCTGGCCAACGTCGCGGGAGTGGTCTTCGCCGGCGAGCCCGGCCTCGACACCACCCCGGACGGCGTCGACCGAGGCCTCAACTTCCTTCTCTTCGACCTCGTCCACGCCCGCGGGTATCCGGTCTTCGCCGTGATGTTCGGCTATGGCCTCGTGCAGCTCGCCCGCCGTCAGGACGCCGCCGGCGCCACGCCCGAGCGGGTCCGCTCGGTGCTGCTGCGCCGCAACGCCTGGCTCATCGCCTTCGGGTTCGCGCACGCCGCCCTGCTGTACTACGGCGACTTCCTCGGCGCCTACGGGATCGTCGGGATCGTGATGACCCTGGTGCTGCTGCGCCGCAGCGACAGGTTCCACCGGATCGTGCTGGCGCTCTGGGCGCTGATGGCCGGTGAAGTCCTGGTCATCGGCGTCCTCGTGGCCGTCGGGCTCGTCGGCTCGAACGGATCGGCCGCGCTGCCGTCGAGCCACGTCGACTCCCTCGCCGCCCCCGGCTACCTCACATCGATGCTGGATCGCCTCGGCGAATGGCCGATGCACACGCTGACCGTCGCACCCTTCATCGTCATCACCTGGCTGGGCATGTGGGCCGCTCGGCGCCGCGTCCTCGAAGAGCCGGCCCGCCAGCGGACCCTGCTCACCTGGACCGCCGTCGTCGGACTCGGCATCGCGGTCGTCGGCGGCCTCCCGGCCGCCCTGGTCAGCGCCGGCTGGCTGCACGTGGACGCGTCCGCCGCCGATCTGATGCTGATGCTCCACGGCGCCAGCGGCATGTTCGCCGGGCCGGGTTACGTGGCCGTCTTCGGCCTGATCGCCATGCGGGCCACCCGGTCCGGCCCGGTCGTCGGCGCGCTCTCGGCGCTGGGTCAGCGCTCGCTCTCGGGGTACCTGTTCCAATCGGTGGCCTGGCTGCTGCTCCTGGCGCCCTTCACGCTCGCCCTGGGCGACCGCTTCGGCAGTCCGACCGTGACCGGCCTCGTCATCGCGGTCGTCGTCTGGCTGGTGACCGTCCTGCTCGCCCGCTCACTCGACCGGCGCCACCGGGCCGGCCCCGCCGAGATCGTCCTGCGCCGACTGACCTACGGATCGCGGCCGTCGTCACCGCGGGTCTCCTAGCCGGGGTCGAACGCGCTCGGGCCGTGACCACCCAAGTGGGTGGCCACGGCCCGAGCCGGTGTCCGCGACGGTCAGCGGCGCGACACCTCGTCCGCGTGCTCCCGGTGCAGGTGGGGCAGGTGCATCTCGGCGGGCTCCGGGGGGAGGTCGTCGACGCCAGCGGCGACGGCCTGCTCGTGGCGACGGCGCGCCGAGGGCAACGCGAGCGCGGCGAGGATGGCGAGGACGGCCACGCCGGCGCAGACCCAGAAGCCGGTGGTGAACGCCTCGTCGGTGGGCAGGCCCTGCGGCGTGCTGTGCGAGGTGATCACCGCCGCGACGACGGCGGCGCCGATGCTGCTGCCGATCGTCCGGGCGATGGTGTTGACGCCACTCGCCTCACCGGTCTGCGCGGCCGGCACGCTCTCGATGATGGCGTTGGACATGGCGGCGAAGGCCAGGCCGATACCGGCGCCGGTGAGCACTCCGGAGAGCAGCACCTGCCAGGTCGCACCGTGTGCGACGGCGGGCAGCACGAACGCGATGACGACCAGGACCGCGCCGAGGAACATCGGCACCTTGGGGCCGAACCGACGGTCCAGCAGGCCGGCCAACGGCCCGAAGACCACCATCATCAGCACGGTGGGCAGCAGGAACAGGCCCGCCTGCGAGACCGACTTGCCGAACCCGTACCCGGTCGCCGCGGGGAGCTGGAGCAGCGTCGGGACGAGCACGAACGTCCCGAACATCGCGAAACCGAGGATCATGGCGACGAGGTCGGTGGCCCACACACCACGGATCCTCATGAGGCGCATGTCGATGAGCGGCTCCCGCACCCGCATCTCGACCACGACGAACACGATCAGCGCGACCGCACCAAGCACGAACAAGCCAATGGTCTTGGTGTCACCCCAGCCCCAGCCCTGCCCCTTGCTCACGGCCAACAGAAGTGCCACCAGCGAGACGGACAGGATCGTCGCACCGAGCATGTCGAGCCGCCCCGGTGTGCGCACCGGCGATTCTGGCATCCCGAAGATGGCCCCGAGCAGGGCGACGACGACGAGCACCAGCGGCAACCAGAACAGCCAGTGCCACGACATGTGCTCCACGATCGGCCCGGCGGCCACGATGCCGATGCCGGCACCGACGCCGAAGATCGCCGACACCAGGCCGACGGTGACGCCGACCTTCTCCCGGGGCAGCTCGTCGCGGATGAGACCGATCGACAGCGGCAGGATCGCGCCGGCCGCCCCTTGCAGCGCACGGGCGACGATCAACACCGCCAGGTTGGGGGCCAGGGCGGCCAACAGAGTGCCGACGGCGAGGGTGGCCAGGACGCCGATGAGGACCCGGCGCTTGCCGACCATGTCACCGAGGCGGCCGAGGATGGGCGTCAGGACCGAGGCCGACAGCAGGTACGCGGTGAGGATCCAGCTGATGTCCCCGGTCGAGACCTCCAGGTCTCGCGCGATGGTCGACAGCGCGGGTGCCACCAGCGACTGCAGGACCGCGAACGCCAGGCCGCCCAGCGACAGGTACAGCACCAGGAGGGTGCTGTTGGCGCGCTGCTCGACGCCTGGGGCGGAGCCAGTGCCGCTCGGCCCCTCGATGGTTTGCGTCATGAAGACCCCGAAACTAGATGTAAACAATTGCTGACTTAACCTAGCACCCGCAGCTCGGAGGCCATGTCAACAGTTGTTTACGTCACGGTTAACCCTGCCGGGAACTTGCGTGTGACACAAAGTCAACATACGTTTACATACCGATGGTGTGGGCCGTAGCGCTACCAGCGAGAGCGAGAGAGGACGCGCCGTGACAGCAGACCCGCCCGGCCCCGCTTCGCGGAAAGCGGACCCGACCACCGGCGGTCCCGCCCCGCGCCGACGCCGGGACGCGGCGGAGACCCGCCAACTCCTGCTCGACGCGGCCCGTCGGCGCTTCACCAGCGACGGCTACGCGGCCACCACCGTCCGGGACATCGCCGATGACGCCGGCGTCAACGTCGCGTTGATCAGCCGCTACTTCGCCTCGAAGGAGGGGCTGTTCGAGGCGTGCCTCCGGGCCGCCGGCGACGAGGTCCGCCGGACGACCGGCAAGGTCCCGCCCGACCAGGTCCCCGAAGCCATCGCGCGCCAGATCGCCGATCTCGGCATCGCCGGCCTCACCGGCCAGCTCACGCTGTTGCTGCGCTCTTCCGGCGACGCGCGCGCGGACGAGATCCGACTCGGCGTGCTGCGCTACTCCAGCGAACAACTGGCCTCCGCTCGGGGGTGGCGACCCGACGAACCAGACAGCGAGAGGGTGCTCCTTCGCGCCCAGATGGTGCTGGCCGCCGGCCTCGGGATGGCCGTGCTGCGCTCGTCGACCCCGCTGCAACCGCTGAGTTCGGCCACCGAACAGGACCTGGTCGGGCCCCTGCGGGACCTGGTGGACGCGCTGTTGCCACCTCGATGAGGCGGAGATTCCCAAAATATTTCTGGCAGCGATGTCGAGAATCCTTGACGGGCTCCGTCCCCGCTACGAACGCGACCACTGGTCGCACCAGCACCGAGGAGAAGCACACGATGGCCAAGTACCTGTTGCTCAAGCACTACCGCGGCGCCCCGGCGGGGGTCAACGACGTGCCGATGGCCCAGTGGACGCCGGAGGAGATCTCTGCCCACATCCAGTACATGAACGACTTCGCGACCCGGCTGGAGGGCACCGGCGAGTTCGTCGACGCTCAGGCGCTCGCCCCGGACGGGATGTTCGTCCGGTACGACGGCGAGGGCCGCCCCCCGGTCACCGACGGGCCGTTCGCCGAGACCAAGGACCTCATCGCGGGCTGGATGGTGATCGACGTCGACACCCACGAGCGCGCCGTCGAGCTGGCCGGGGAGCTGTCCGCCGCCCCCGGGAAGGACGGAAAGCCGATCCACGAGTGGCTCGAGCTGCGCCCGTTCCTGACCGCGTCGCACACCATCACCGAGTGAGCTCCGAGTGAACGAGGCCCTGCTCCGGAGCCTCACACCGAGCGTGCTCGGCATCCTCGGCCGCCGCGGAGCTCCCTTCGCGGCGGCCGAGGACGCCGTGCAGGACGCGCTGGTCGAGGCGGTCCGCGTCTGGCCGGACGACCCGCCGGCGGACCCGAAGGGCTGGCTGGTCACCGTGGCCTGGCGCCGGTTCCTCGACGCCACCCGGGCGGACACCGCCCGCCGCCGGCGGGAGGATCTCGCGGACGAGGAGCCGGCCCCCGGGCCCTCGTCCGCGGTGGACGACACGCTCCAGCTCTACTTCCTCTGCGCCCACCCCTCGCTGACGCCGTCCTCCGCGGTCGCGCTCACGCTGCGCGCCGTCGGCGGGCTGACCACCCGCCAGATCGCCCAGGCGTACCTGGTGCCCGAGGCGACCATGGCGCAGCGCATCAGCCGGGCGAAACGCACGGTCGCCGACGTGCGGTTCGACCAGCCCGGCGACGTCGCCACCGTGCTGCGCGTCCTCTACCTGGTCTTCAACGAGGGCTACTCCGGCGACGTCGACCTCGCCGCCGAGGCCATCCGGCTGACCCGGCAGCTCGCGGCCGCGATCGACCACCCCGAGGTGGCGGGGCTGCTCGCCCTCATGCTGCTCCACCACGCCCGACGCGCCGCCCGGACCGCGTCCGACGGCAGCCTGGTGCCGCTCGCCGAGCAGGACCGCGGCCGCTGGGACACCACGTCGATCGCCGAGGGCATCGAGATCCTCCAGGCGGCCCTCGCCCGCGACCGGCTGGGCGAGTACCAGGCCCAGGCAGCCATCGCGGCACTGCACGCCGACGCGCAGACCGCGGCGGAGACCGACTGGGTGCAGATCGTCGAGTGGTACGACGAGCTCGCGCGACTGACCGACAACCCGGTCGTCCGGCTCAACCGCGCGGTGGCCGTCGGCGAGGCCGACGGACCGCGCGCGGGCCTGGCGGCTCTCGCGGCGCTGGACGATGCGCTGCCCCGCCACACCGCGGTGGCGGCATACCTGCACGAACGCGACGGGAACCTGACGACGGCGGCACGTCTGTACGCGGAGGCTGCCCACCAGGCGCCGAACCTCGCCGAGCGGGACCACCTGACGCGCCAGGCCGCCCGGCTCAACGCCCGCCGGTGACCATCCGGGCTTCTAGCATGGCCGCCATGACCATTGATCTGTTCGCGGGCATCCCCGTCCGCGATTACGCAGCGGCGGCATCCTGGTACGAGCGGCTCCTCGGGGCGCCGCCGGCGTTCCTGCCCAACGACGTCGAGGCGGTGTGGGAGCTCGCCGACCACCGGTACGTCTTCATCGAGGTGCGGCCCGAGCACGCCGGGCACGCCATGCACACCATCTTCGTCGACGATTTCGAGACGCGCCTCTCGCACATCGCCGAGCGGGGCCTGGAGCCGGACGACGTCGAGACCTACGACAACGGCGTCCGCAAGGCCATCTTCCGCGACCCGGACGGCAACGAGATCGGCTTCGGCGGCGCGCCCGCCTGACCGGCCTCGGGTCAGCGTCGCTTGAGCTCGGCCTCAAGCCGCTGGATGAGCGTCTTACGAGCCTTGCCGCCGCGTTCGTTCCGCAGTTCGGTCTTGAGCTGTCTCGTGTCGAGACCCCGGACCATCTTGGCCGCCTCGGTGACCGACAGGTCGGTCAGGTGTCCGTTCGAGGTGGCATCCTTGCGCGCTCGTTTGGCCGGCCCGGTGTTGGCCACGTACTGCTTGCCCGATCGCGACGCCTCGCGCTTCTTGGTGTCGGTGGCGCGCTTCTCGTCGTCCGAAAGCTCCTCCCATGCCTTCTTGGGCAGGTAGCGGCCTGTCGTGTCGCCTTGGCGCGCGCGCGTACCGCCGTCCTTGGTTTGCCATTTCTCGTTGCCCCACCGCTGCAGTGACTTCTGCCGCTCGTCCTTGGCGCCCAGAAATGCCCCGCCGCGCTTCTTGTACTCCTGAGTGACCAGCTGCGACTTGCGTGCCGACCACTGCCCCGGTTTGCCGCCCTTGTCGGAAGCTTTGACCTCTTCCTTGATCTGCTCCCTGAGCTCGGGCTTCGTGTACTTCGCCATGCATGGCAGCTACCCGGGGCTCACCGTCATATGCCCTCATTCCCCGTGGGGCGACGGCGCCGCCGGCCACCACGGTGGTCCCGTGGTGGCCGGTGGCACGCGGCGGTCAGTCGTCGTCGGAGCTGTCGTCATCGTCGTCCGAGCTGTCGTCGCCGTCGTCGTCCCGGTCGTCGCCGTCGTCGTCGACCGGCTCCTGCTCGGCCTTGACCACCGTGCCGTTGTCCCGGTCGACGTCCACCTCGTGCTCGGTGTCGCCGGCGACGATCTCGACGCTCCAGACCGGCCGGCCGTGCTCCTGCTCGGCTTCGACCTCGACGATCTGGCCGCCGCCGGCCCGGGCGAGTGCGATCTCGCCGGCACGCTGCTGGTCGACCGCTCCGCCCGCGGGTGCGCCGCCGCCGGCCGGGGCGCCGCTGGACGGCGTACCGCTCGCGGGTGCGCCGCTGGACGGCGTACCGCTGGTCCCCGGTGCCGGGGTGGCGCTGCCGTCCGGTGCCTCCGTGGCCGTGGGAGCGACGGTGGCGGCGGCGAGTGCCGTGCCGCCGGCCCGCTGGGCCCCTGCGGCGTTGACGCCGAGAGCGACCCCCGCCACCGTCAGTACCGCCACCCCGCTGACCGTCGACAGGAGCAGAGCGCTGCGCTTCATCGTGGTGTCCACCTTTCCTCGGTTGTCTGGTTCGAGGATCGGCTGAAACGGGATAGCGCCGCGCTGTCCGAACGCTAAGGCGGGGTTAAGCCCGGCCGCCGCGCGGCGCCGGAGCTCCGAGCCGAAGCAGCACCTGCGCTCCACCTCCCGCGCCTCGACGCAGTTCGAGCTGACCGCCGCCGGCCGCTGCGGCCCGTCGGGCGATGTCCAGACCCAGGCCGGTCGACCCGGCCGGGCTGGCTCCCCGTCGGACCGCCCCGACCGGCATGCCCGGTCCCTCGTCGGCGACGGTGAGCAGCACCTGCCCCGCGTCGCGGACCAGCCGGACGGCGAAGGGCGTGCCGTCGGGGGTGTGCGCGAAGACGTTGCCGAGCAGGGCGTCCACGGCCGCCGTCAGGTCGTCGGCGGGCACCGCGACGGGGAGCGGGCCGGGCGCCAGGTCGAGGGTGACGGCACGGCCGGTGTCCTCGGCCAGCACCGACCAGAACGCGACCCGGTCACCGACGATCCTCGCGGCGTCCGAGGTGCCCGGTTCCGCCGTCGGCGATCGGCGCCACCGGGCCTGCCGGATCAGGCCGGTGACTGCCCGTTCGAGCCCGTCGGCGGCGGCGGTGATCCGAGCCGCGTCGTCCGGGTCACCCAACGACTCCGCCTCCAGCCGTAGCGCGGTCAACGGCGTACGCAGCCGATGCGACAGGTCCGCGACCTGCTCGCGTTCCTGCACCAGAAGCTCCTGGATCCGGCCGGCCAGGTGGTTGAGGGCACCGGCCACCTCGCGCAGTTCGGCCGGACCGGCAGGCACGACCCGAGCGTCCAACTCGGCGTTCGCCAGTCGGTTCGACACGGCGGAGAGTTCGCTGATCGGGCGGACCAGGGTGCGCGCCAGCCGGTCGGCGACGGCCAGCCCGATCAGTACCAGCACCACTCCGAGCAGGGCCAGCACCAGCCAGGCCCGGGTCACCCCGGCGGTCAGCTCGTCCCGTGGGACCACGATCCGGATCACTCCGGTGCCGTCCGCGCGGCCCTGCACCGCGATGACCACCTCCCGTCCGGCAGCCGACTCGCCGGTCAGGCTCTGGCCCCGCGCCGCCAGGGCAACCGCGGGCGTACGGGGTGTCTGGGCGCCGAGCACCGTCCCGTCGGGCAGGAAGACGCTGACCGCTCGGCCGGACTCCACGGCCAACTGCTCGACGGTCAGCCGGATGGTCGCCGGGTCGGCGGTGCCGACCACCGGCACCAGGCTCTGCGCGTCCGCGGTGGCCCGGACCGTGGCCCGGTCCTCGGCGACGGTACGGACCAGCAGCGCCAGCGGCACCAGGAACGCGATCAGGGTGAGGATGCTGACCGCGGCGACCAGCAGCGCGAGCCGGGCCCTCACCGCGGTGCCCCCGGTGCCTCCAGCCGAACGCCGACACCCCGCACGGTGTGCAGGTAACGCGGCCGCTGGGCGTTCTCCCCCAACTTGCGGCGCAACCAGGACAGGTGCACGTCGACGGTCTTGTCGGCACCCCCGTACGGAATCTGCCAGACCTCGGTGAGCAGCTCGCGCTTGGTGACCACCTGGCCCGGCCGGCCAGCGAGATGGTGCAGCAGGTCGAACTCGCGGGGCGTCAGCTCGACCGAGGATCCGTCCAGGGTGACCTGTCGGGCCCGAGGGTCGATTCGCAGCCCGCCGACGACGAGCGTCGGGTCGGGTGCGCCCGCACCGGTGGTGCCGCGCCGCAGCACGGCGCGGGCGCGGGCGTCGAGCTGCGCCGCCGTGAACGGTTTGACCAGGTAGTCGTCGGCACCCGCGTCGAGGACCCGGACGATCTCGGCCTCGTCGTCGCGGGCCGTGGCCACGATGACCGGCACCGCGCTGACCGCGCGCAGCATCCGCAGCAGCTCGCGGCCATCCAGGTCGGGCAGGCCCAGGTCGAGCACGACGAGGTCGGGTCGGTCCTCCAGCGCGTCGCGGAGCCCGGCCATCGCGGTCGAGGCCGCCGCCACGGCGTGCCCGCGTTCCCGCAACGCCCGGATCAGCGGCGTACGGATCGTCAGGTCGTCCTCAATGAGCAGCAGGCGGGCCACAGGTGGCAGGCTAGCCGCTGCGACCGGGCCCGGTGCGCGCGTTAACCCTGCCTTAGCGTGCGGATGTGCCGGCGACAACCCTGGATCGGGGATAGTCAGGGGATGGGCCGTCGTTCGATCCTCGTCGCCACCGGGTGGGTGGCCACCGCCGCCATCGCGACTCTGATCGGGTTGGGCGCGATCCGCCTGGTGGGCGAGAGTCTCACCGGCACCCCGGGTGGGGTGCGCAGCGCCGCCGAGATCGAACGGGCGCTCGCCGCACCGGAGCCGACACCCGCGACCGCGGCGCCCTCCGCCTCGGGCGCCGCGCCGACCGCCAGCTCCGGCGTCCGCCGGGTGTTCGCCACGGAGGGCGGCACGGCCGTGGCCGAGTGCAGCACCGATGGGGTACGCCTCGTCTCCTGGGCGCCCGCGCAGGGCTACCGGGTCCGCGACGTGGACCGGGGTCCGGACGACGATGTCGAGGTCACGTTCAAGGGGTCGAGCGGCGAGTACGAGCTGAAACTGCGCTGCGTGGGCCCCGAACCGGTGGCGGTCGCCGACGACTGATGTCACCGGTCGACTGTCCCAGCACCATGATCATGTGTGCTGAGCAGTCGTCAGACGACCCCATAAACTGCTCAGCAGACAGTGACCATGGGGGCTAGTCTCCTGCGGTGATCCGCACACTCGCCGTCGTCTCCCTCTTGCTGGCCGGCTGCTCTCCCGCCGAGGCACCCGCCCCCGCCGCTGCCAGCCCCACCGCACCCTCGGACAAGATGGCCGCCTCGGCGTGCGCCCGCGTGGTCCTGGCGATCGATAAGCAGGACCCCAGCCCCATGGACGACATGGGCACCGGGGGACGCGCCGCCGAATCGACCGATCCCGGCGTGAAGGAAGCGGGTCAGCGGCTGGCACTGGCTGCCACGGAAGCCGGCAAGCTCTGGGTGGCAGACGAGCCCGGCACCGACATGGGACCGGTCAACCTGCGCCGGTCCGACGCGCAGCAGGGACTCCTCGCGGCGTGCACCAACCTGTTCGGCGATCGCCCGTGGACCTTCGAGAAGCGGCCCACGCCAAAGCCCAGTAGCTGAACGACACGGGGAAACCGTGCCGGCCACCTCGAGCGCCGCGCCGTCCACTCAACGCTTAGAACCAGTGGAGTAGACCCGTCCTCCGTTTCGTTGGCCGTCCTGACGCGGAAAGGCACGGGGTGGTGTCGTCGCAGCGACCGGAGACGCGACGTGGCCGACCCGGGAGTACGAGTTGAAGATGCGCTGCATCGGCTCGGAGCCGGTGGCCGTCGCCGACGACTGACGACCTCGGGAGCAGGTGAGGTGAGTGTCGCGGCGGTTCAGCGGCTCCGCAGGGCGTCCACCAACCTGCGGAGCGTCGCGCGAGCATTCTCGAGGTCGCCAAGGCTGAGGCCGGCTCGGTCTACAGCGCCCCGGCGGTCGGCGTCCGAGCGTTCCAGGAGCCCGGTGAGCGTGGCCAGCCCTGCTTTCGTGAGTGTCACCAGTGGCGCGCGGCGGTGATCGGGGTTGTCGTGCAACTCCACCATGCCGGCACGGGTCAGGTCGTCGACCACTCGCTGCACGCTCTGTCGAGCGAGGCCGAGTCTGCGCGCCGCGCTCGCGACGGTGCGGGCACCGTCGGAGAGCACGCTCATCACGTGCCATCGGGCGGCAGTTTGGCCCTCCTCTCGGGCCAGCTCCTCGCTTGAGCGCCGAGACTCGCCTGCCAGCTCGTACACGTCTGCCATCAGCAGCCGATACGCGTCGACCCGGTCCTGCTTCCGTTCGGTCACCACAGCATGCTAGCGCACATTGACAGCCAGTTACCAGAATGACAGCATGCTGTCATGATTCTTCGACTGTGGAGCGGGTGGACCGAGCCCGCTCTCGCTGACGCCTACGACCGGCTGTTGACGCAGGACATCGCGCCCGCGATCCTCGCCCGGGGCGTACCCGGGCTTCGGGAGCTTCGGGTTCTGCGTCGTTCCCCGCAGGAACTGGACCCCGCCGAGGGCAGCGAATTTCTCACCGCCATGACATTCACGGACTTCGCCGCGGTGTCAGCCTTCACCGGCGGCGATCCGTCCGCCTCCGTTGTCCCGCCTGCTGCCCGTGGCCTGCTCGGGCGCTTCGACCGGCAGTCCCGGCACTATCTGAGCCAAGCGGTGTTCCGCGCCGATGATGGACAGCCGCCAAGCCTCGGGTGAGCAGCCGGCCGCCTCACTGACCCGTTTGCTGCTCGCGATCGGCGTTCCGGTTGAGCGCTACCATGCGCAGGGTCTCCTCTCGACGTCGGACGAGTAGCGCCCCGGCCAGGAAGGTCACCGGCGCGACGAGTACCAGCATCGGCCATCCACCACGGCGAGGGCGATCTGCGGCAGCGTGTCCACCACGTACATCGGGTTGTCACCGGTCTGCGGGGCGACGAGCGTGTAGCGACGGACGTGGCCGGCACGGATCGCCGTGCCGGCCACGTCATCGGTGGTGGTTCAGCTGGCGTACGCCTGCAACTCCCAGAGCGAGTGGCCATACCCGGTGCCCCGGGCGGTGCCGTAGATCCGCAGGTAGCGGCCGTTGGCGCCGAGCGCGGTGTGCTCGTCCACGCCACCGTCGGCCCCGGTCACCGTCTTCACGGTGGTCCAGGTGGTGCCGTCATTCGAGGTCTGGATCTGGTACGCGCTGCTGTACGCCGCCTCCCAGTTCAGCTTGACCCGACCGATGGCGGTCGGGCTGCCGAGGTCGACCCGGATCCACTGCGGGTCGGAGAACGTGCTCGACCAGCGGGTGGTGAGGCTTCCGTCCACCGCCTGGGCCCCGCTCACGTCGGCCCCCTCGTTGCTGGACGTCAGCGTCGGCTTGTTCAGCAGCAGGTTGGTGCCGGGGATGGTCGGGTCTCCGGTGCCGCCGTACACCTCGAACTCGAACAGCGAGTAGCCCCAGGCGGTGCCCCGGGCGGTGCCGGTGAGCCGGATGTACCGGCCGGAGCCGGTCAGGCCGGTCAGGTCGTCCACGCCACCGTCGCCGCCGGTCACCGTCCGGATCGTGGTGAAGTTGACCCCGTCCGGCGAGGTCTGGATCTGGTACCCACTGCCGTACGCCGCCTCCCAGGTCAGCTTGACCCGGTTGATGGCGTACGTGGCGCCCAGGTCCACGTCGATCCACTGCGGATCACCGAACGCGCTGCCCCAGCGGGTGCCGAGTGCGCCGTCGAACGCGTTGGCCGCGACGAAGGCCCCCTCGAAACTGGATGCCCGGGCCGGCTTGCCCTGAGCCAGGTTGCCGCTCGGCGGGTCCGGATCCGGGTCCGGCCCGGGACCTCCGGGGCTGGTCGAGAGGGTGAACTCGTCGATGTCGAACCACGGGCCGGCGCCCTTGAAGACCAGGAACAGGGTGCGGGTGCCGGTCGGGGCGGTGACCCCACCGGTGACCGTGGCGAAGTTGGCGTACCCGCCGGTGGGTACGACGGTGGCCGAGCCGACCAGCGGCCCGGTGGGCGAGTCGACCCGCAGCTCGACGGTGCCGCCGCCACCGGCCGGGGCGCCGACCCGGGCGCTGAACGACTGGATGCCGGTCAGGTTGTAGGGGCGGAACGAGATCCAGTCGTTGTTGTCGACGTAGCCGACCGCGGCACCGCCGTGCCCGGCCGCCCCGGCGACGATCTGGACGCCGGACGAGTCACCGAAGTGCTCGGCCTGGCGCACCCGCGGCTGCAACACCGCCTGCGTGTGGGTGGTCAGCGCCGGCTGGCCGCCCCCACCCAGGTCGGTGTACTCGGCGTCGATGATGCCGAAGATGTTCGCGGCGCTGTCGTGCTCGCCGTCGGCCGAGGTCTGGATGACCCCGGAGCAGCCCTGCACGCTGCCGAGCTGGTGGCCGTGCGAGTCGTGACCGAGGACGTAGTTCACCTTCACCCGGGCGCAGTTGATCGCACCGTCCTGGGCGTCGGTGACGGTGACGTTGAACGGCACCGCGTCCCCGAAGTTGAACGTCTGCCCGTTCAACGGGGTGTTCACGGTGACCACCGGAGCGCTGTTGCCGACCGTGATGACCACGCTCGCGGTGGCCGTCTTGCCGGTGGTGTCGCGGACCGTCAGCGTCGGGCTGCGGGTCCCGTTGGTGGTGTACGTGAAGCTGGGGTTCGCCGCGGTCGAGTCGGTGGTGCCGTTGTTGTCGAAGTCCCAGGCGTAGGTGAACGGGTCACCGTCCGGGTCGAGGGTGCCGGCCGAGGAGAACGCGACGGTCAACGGCGCGGTGCCGCTGGTCGGCGTGGCCGAGACCACCGGGCGTGGCGCACGGCCTGTGCGGGCGTACTCGATGCGGTAGAGCGCCGAGTTGGCGTCGCCGTTGAACCAGCCGGTGCCGTAGTCGAGCACGTAGAGGGCGCCGTCCGGGCCGAACTCCATGTCCATGACCTGGGTGCCGGTCCAGGGGAACGGGTTGATCTTCAACGGTTGGCCGGACGCGTCGAGCTTGATGTTCTTGATCCAGCGGCGGCCGAACTCGCCGGCGAAGTAGGTCCCGTCGTAGTACTGCGGGAACGCCACCTCGGAGGTGCTGTTCGGGTTGTACCGGTACACCGGACCGCCCATCGGGGACAGGCCGCCACCGGTGAACTCCGGCGGGGAGCCGGAACCGCCGTACGGCAACCACGCCGGAATGGCCGGCGGTAGCTGGGTGATACCGGTGTTGTTGGGTGAGGTGTTCACCGGCCCGCCCGCGCAGTTGAACTTCGGCCCGGACGGGCCGGACGGGAAGGTGTAGTCGTTGTAGGCGTCGTTGCGGGCGGTGCAGTACGGCCAGCCGTAGAAGCCGGGCCGGTCGATCCGGGCGAACTCGACGTTGCCGGCAGGTCCCCGGTTCGGGTCGGCGGTGCCCGCGTCCGGACCGTAGTCACCGAGGTAGACGATGCCGGTGGCCTTGTCCACGCTCATCCGGAACGGGTTGCGGAAGCCCATCGCGTAGACCTCGGGGCGGGTCCGCGCGGTGCCGGGGGCGAACATGTTGCCGGCCGGGATGGTGTAGCCGCCCGCCGCGCTCGGCTTGATCCGGAGCACCTTGCCCCGCAGGTCGTTGCTGTTGCCCGCGGTGCGCTGCGCGTCGAAGGCCGGGTTGCGGCCGGCTCGCTCGTCGATCGGGGTGAACCCGGCCGAGTCGAACGGGTTGGTGTCGTCGCCGGTCGACAGGTACAGGTTGCCGGCCGCGTCGAAGTCCATGTCACCGCCGACGTGGCAGCACATGCCCCGGCTGGTCGGCACGTTGAGGATCAGCGTCTCGCTGGCCAGGTTGATGGTGTTGTCGGCGTTGACGGTGAACCGGGCCAGCCGGTTGACGCCGTCCCAGACGGCGAAGTCGGCCGGGGTGCCCTCGGCGGGCGCACCGCCGCCGGGTGTGCTCAGAGGTGGCGCGTAGTACGCGTACACCCAGCGGTTGGTGGCGAAGTTCGGGTCGGCCTTGATGCCCTGCAGGCCCTCCTCGTCGCCGGTGTAGACCGGCAGGGTCGCGGCGATCTTGGTGTTGCCCGCCGCGTCGGTGTGCCGGATGACGCCGTTGCGTGAGGTGTGCAGAACGCCCCGGTCCGGCAGGACGGTGAGGCTCATCGGCTCACCCGTCTCGGCCACGCCCTTGGCCAACTCGACCTGCTGGAAGCTGCTGTTGACGGTGGCGCCGCAGTCCGCGGCGACCGAGCCGGACGCGGTCATGATGCCGCCGAGCAGGTGCTGACGGAAGGTCGCCTCGGTGAACGACGCGTCGGTGTGGCCGAGGCCGGTGTACCAGGCCCGACCGCCGGAGTAGTTCTGACACCACGAGATCGGGTGGTCGTACCCCATGCTTCCGCCGGTGTAGGTGCTCTCGTCCAGAGTGGCCAGCACGTGCACGTTGCCCCGGGGGTTGACGCGGTAGTTGTACAGCTCGTCGAACCGGTTCCACCGCTGCGGGAGCGTCGCGGTGGACGGGTGCACCTGGTCGGCGACCTTGACGGTGACGTTCTGCTCGGCCGGGTGCGAGGCGAAGTACGCCCCGACCAGACCGCCGTACCACGGCCAGTCGTATTCGGTGTCCGAGGCGGCGTGCACGCCCACGTACCCGCCGCCGCCCTGGATGTAGCGCTCGAAGGCGGCCTGCTGGGCGGCGTTGAGCACGTCGCCGGTGGTGGACAGCCAGATCACGGCGGCGAACCGGTCCAGGTTGGCGTCGGTGAACTGGGCCGCGTCCTCGGTGGCCTCGACGGTGAACCCGTTCGCGGCGCCGAGTTGCTGGATGGCCGTGATGCCAGGGGTGATGGATCCGTGCCGGAAGCCGGCGGTCTTGCTGAAGACCAGCACGGTGAACGGTGCGGCGCTGGCCGCGGGGGGCACGGCGACGATGCCGCCCATCACGAGGATCGCGCTCAGCACAGCGCCGAGCCACGATCTCAGGGATCTGCGCACGGTGGGTCCTTTCGCGGTGCGGGGACGGGCGTGCGCCGATCACGCCTGGTGGTGGTCAAACATGTAAATGCATGGTTGTCCTCGCATCACGGGCCCGTCAAGGCTTGTTCCGCTATCCGTGAGAGCGTTATCTCTGCAGCTCAAGGCCGACTGACGAGCACGAGATCGAATTACGGTTTTCCGCGCTCCGCCCGACCAACCCAGGGCTACGACGCGGCGTCGTCGTCCTCACCGTCAGCGCGAGGACCGGAGCGGCGCCGACGGACGCTGGCGGCCGCGAGCAGTGTGAGCACCGCGGCGGTCAGTTGCAGCACCGCGCCGAGCAGGTCGATGAGGCTGGAGATGGCGGTAGCGTCTGGGACAAGGTCCACTGCGGCCTCCTGGGTCCGCCCCCACCGTCCGCGCTCTGCGGAGGGCTTCCCCCAGGCCCAGCCGTATCGACGGGCACCACCGTGATTATGGCACGCCAACGCCTCCACGGGCAGCGCCGTTCCGCAACCATTGGTTGCGGAACGGCGGGCTGCTCAGACGGCCGTCGACTGGAGTTGGTGCGGCATGTTCCACCCGTCAGCGAGTCGCGAGGGGTGCACGTTGTGCCCACCGCCGAAGAACTCACAGAATTTCATGATCAGCGGGTCCCAACCGAGCGGGTCCACGTGCCGCGTCCCCGGAATGATCAGATCCTCCTGGACGTGGGTTCGCAGGACCTCGACCAGGAACGCCGTGGCGTCCAGCCCGGCACCGTCCATCCGATGATGGGAAACGACCCGGCACTCCATCTGGATGGGGCATTCCGCGACCCGGGGTGTGCGCACGACCTCCGATGCCTGTTCGGTCAGCCGCGCGACCGAGAACTTGTCCGGCTCGTACCGGTAGCCCTGCTCGGCCTTGTGGGCCGGGACCTGCGACTTCCCGGTGGTGAGCGCGATCCGGTCCACGGCGTCGACCATCGCCGACGACGGCAGGTTGAGCACGCACTCGCGGTCACGCAGCAGGTTCGCGGTCGTCTGACCGCTGTTGCCGAGACCGAGCATGCAGGACTGGTCCAGCCACCAGGCCGACGACATCGGCGCCAGGTTCGTGGTGCCGTCCTCGTTACGTGAGCTGATCAGCACCACCGGAGTCCCGAAGTACAGGACCTTGAGCCCGGGCACCACGTGCATTGGTTCGCCTTTCGGAAGATGAGCGGGAACGACTCGCACCGCCCACTCTCACCGAGCGGGGCACGACCTGCTGGCGGGAAACGGACCCTACGGTCCGACCGTGGTCGCGTCGGAGGCACGCACGCGCTGCCGCAGGGCCGGCAGGACGGGCGCGAGGGCCACCAGCATGCACAGGCCGCCGACCGGGAGGAGGTCGAGGGTGGCCGTCGGCAGGACGATGCCGACGAGCAACAGGCCGACGCTCCACCACGGCAGCCGCCGACGGGCGGCGAGCATGCCCGCGAGGCCGAGCAGCCCGAGGAAGAAGAGCGGGGGTACGACGTCGTAGACGACCGCCTCGACGCCGGGTACGTCCTTGAAGTCCGCGGCGAGCGCCGACATCTCCGGTCGGTCCGCGGCCATCAGCCCCTCCACGATGTCGGCGCCGAACTGCACCATCGTGGCGGCGAGGCCGACCAGCGTCACGGCCACCACGCCGGTCCGCCACGGGCTGGACGGCAGCAGGCGGGCCAGCGCGAGCACCGCCGGAACGAAGCACACCATGCCCGCGAGACCGAGCAGATGAGCGACCTGCCAGTCGAACCCTGGGCCGTACACCCCGTCGGACCTGCCCCACAGTCGCGCGAGTCCGTAGGCCGCGACGCCGACCGGGCCGGCGATCACAAAAACCGCAGCACGTTTCATGTCGACCATCATCTGGTCGCCGAGGCGGACCGACCTCCGGGCACGGCCCTGGATTCTGATTCAGGTCTTTCACCCCAGTAACCCTGAGTCCCGCCCGGTGTGACACCTCGATACGGCCGCATCGGTTACGCTCGACCTCCACCTGCGAGGCAGAGCCAGGCGGTATCCCGCGCCGTGGTTCGGCCGGCG
This sequence comes from Micromonospora sp. CPCC 205539, assembly GCF_036906815.1. Lineage (NCBI taxonomy): Bacteria > Bacillati > Actinomycetota > Actinomycetes > Micromonosporales > Micromonosporaceae > Micromonospora > Micromonospora sp. CPCC 205539. Next base: position 182,750 of record NZ_JBAKHW010000002.1, read on the forward strand.
TACGTTGACATGACGGAGGCTAGGAGCGCGGCCCATCGTGTCCCTTTCCCGACCGCTGCGACCTGCCGCGTGCTGAGCACCTTCGCCGGGGTCTTCCTCGCAGCCCTGGCGTCCGCCTTCATTCCAGCGCTTCCCGTCGAGGGCACCCTGCTCGGCGCGGCCGCCACGACCGACCAGAGTCCGGTGCTGCTCGGCCTGGCCGCTGGTTCGGGGCAGACGCTCGGGAAGGTGCTGATGCTGCTGGCCCTGCGCGGCACCCTGCGGTCCGAGCGGATCCGCCGTTGGCTGGACCGCCACCGCCGTACGCCGCCACCGGCCGCCGCTGCGTCAACGCCCGACGGTGCGTCGGGGCGTCGCGGGTGGCGCGCGACGGTCGCGGCCGTGCGGCGCGGGAATCGTCGACTGCTCGCCGGGCTGGACCGACCGGCGTTGGCGGTGCCGATCGTGCTCCTCAGCGCGGCGCTGGGATTTCCACCACTGCTGTTGACCGTGTTCGTCGTGGCACCGACCCGGATGCCGGTGACGGCCTTCGCCGCCGCCTGCTTCGTGGGCCGGACGGCGCGCTTCATCACCGTGAGCCTGCTCCCCCAGCTGGCGCACGTCGGGTGGACCGGTTGACACCATTTCCGCAGGTACCAAGACTTACTGGCCAGGAGGTGATCGCATGACCGCGCTTCACGCCCCACCGACCGCTCCCGTGCACGGTTGGGCCTTCGGCACGGACGGGCCGGTGCGCACGATCCCGAACGTCATCACCGCCGTTCGGCTCATCGCCTGCGTCGCCCTCGCGATCCCGGCGATCCTGAGCGGCAGCACCATGTTCACGCTGGCCTCGATCGCCGTGTACTGGATCGGCGACATCCTCGACGGCGAGGCGGCCCGCCGGCTGCGTCAGGAGACGCGGCGAGGCGCGGTGTTCGACATCGTCGCCGACCGGATCTCCAGCACGGTCGTGATCGCCGCGTTGGTGCAGCTGCGGCCCACCATGGCCGTGCCGCTCGCGCTGTTCCTGATCCAGTTCGACATCCTGGACTGCGCTCTCAGCCTGAGCTTCCTGCGCTGGCCCCTGCTCAGCATCAACTACTTCCACCTCGTCCATCGCGGTGTCTACCGGTGGAACTGGTCGCCCCCGGCCAAGGCCGCGAACACCGCGGGTCTGGTGCTGCTGGTCGCGTTCGGCCCGTCGCCGGTCTACGCGACGGTCTTCGTCGTCGCGGTGATCGCCATGAAGGTCGTATCGCTGTGGGCGGTGTGCCGGATACCCCGCTGGTCGGGCCCGGCCCGTCCGGCTGACGTCGACTGAAGCGGTGGCAAGCTGGTGCCGGCCCCGGTCGCCAGTGTCATCGCCGCCGACGCCCGTACCCTCGCGCTGAGGTGACGGTCGCGGCGCGAACGCCGCTGTCGCGCCCGGCACAACGGGCCCCGACAACGTCGCGTTGTCGGGGCCCGTTGCCGTCCGTTGTCCCCTGCCGTCCGCCGCCCCGGTCCCTGTCAGATGCCCTTTGCTCTGCTTCAACGGGCGCAACGCCGACAGCACGTTGGTGTTGCGCCCGTTGAAGCAGAGCAAAGGACGAACATCTGCATTGGTCGGCCGGATCCCCGGCGATCATTCGTCTCGTGGCCATCCGTGCACGCGTCATGCCAAAAGGAGATGCCCCGCCGACCGGAGTCGGCGGGGCATCGGTGCCGCAGGGTCGATCAGGCGACGAAGCGGTTCTGGCGACGACGGGCCAGCAGGTACCCGCCCACACCGGCGACGATCAGCAGGCCGCCGAGGCCGGCGATCAGTCCGACGGAGGCACCGGTGACCGGCAGCGAGCCGCCGCCTCCGCTGCCGCCACCGGTCGAGTTGATCACGATCTTCGCGGTGTCGTTGGCGGGGTTCAGGTCCTTGACCGGCCCTTCGCCGGCACGGGGGCGCAGCTCCACCTTGCCGGTCTGGCTGCCAGCTCGGTCGATCCGCAGCCGGAACTCGAAGGTCGCCCGCTCGCCGCGCGGGATCGTGCCGATCGCGTGGCATTCGTAGAACCGCGCGCCGGGCTTGCCCGGCTGCCACGGCCCGTCGTCATACGGGTCGACGCACAACTTCGACACGGTGACGGCGGTGACGCCAGCCGGCAGGGTCACCATGGTGGTGAATTCAGGCGCCTGCTGGCCGCTGCCGCCGGCGCGCGCCGGGCCGTTGTTGGTGTAGCCGACGGAGAGCGGGACGGTGGTGCCGACCTTGCCGGTCACCGTGGCGCCGACCGCGGCGGCGTCGGTACGCTGGTCGCCGCCGTACCTCACGGTGACCGAGGTGTCGTTGTCCACGAAGCTGACGTCGGTCTGCCCGGCCGCGCGGGCCTGAGCGCCGCTCAGCGGCACCAGCCTCAACGCGGCGTCGGTGCCCTTCTCGCCGAACGGCTCAGCCGGGCGGTACTGCGAGCGGTACTCCTCCCAGTCGGCCGGAGTGAACCAGTAAGCCCAGCCGTAGTGGTAGTTCGGCGCCCAACTGTCGGTAGGGATCGTGCCGCCGAACGTCGAGTCCACGCGGACCGCCGCACCCGGCGCCAGCGAATCGTCGAAGGTGCAGGCGGTACCGAGTTTGCCGTACTCGCAGTTCTCGTACCGCTTGGACAGGGTGAACCCGTAGGAGTCGGTCACGTACAACACCATGCCGTGGGCGGTCTTTGCACCACGGTTCGCCACCGTCAGCGGGATGCCGACCTGACCGCCGAGCTTGCCGTTGAGGTCGAGGTCGGGCCCCGCCGCGAGGTCGACCCCCTCGCCGATGCTGACCGTGGAGCGGTAGGTGTCGGTGCCCACGCCCGGCGAGGTGACCGTGAGCACCAGGTCGCCGCGCTGGCCCACCGTCGCCCCCGGCCGCGCCCGCACCTCGAGGGTGAGCAGGTCGTTGTCCTCCTCGGTCGCGCTGTCCACCGCGCAGGTGATGACCTCGCCCGCCGTCGTGCAGGTGGTCCGACCCTCGCCCTCGACGACCTGGGCGAAGCCGGCGACCGCGCTGCGGTCCACCCGCACCGTGTACTTGCCGAGAGACCGGTTGATCGGCGAGAGGAGCGTGACGTACTTATGCGGGCCGTCCACCGCGACGATCGCGGGGTTGGCGTACAGCGCGATGTCAGCGGGTGGCGCCGCGGCGGCGGGAATGCTGGTGGACGCGGTGACGAGCGCGCCGACGACTGCCAGCCCGGCGAGCAGACGCCGGACGGGGGACGGGTGCATGGTTGTTCCTCCGGTTGCGGACGACAGGTATGCGGTGGTCAGACTTCCATGGATGTCGTTGCGACGGAGGGGCCGTTCGGGCCCCATCGCGGGCCGGCCGGCCATTGGGCGGATACGCCGCCGGGGTGGGTCGTGATCACGACCCACCCCGGCGGTACCGCCACCCGCGTTACCGGACGGCGGTGACGGTGAAGGGTAGGACCACCCGCGTCGCCGACGTGGCACCCGCCAGCGCGACGCTGGTCGAGCCGGCCTTGGCCGCCCCCGGAACGCTGACGGTCGCCCCGGAGATGACGCCGTCACCATTCGCGCGCACGGTGCTGACCGCGAGACCGTTCCCGAAGGTGATCGTGACCGCCTCGTTCGGCGCGAAGCCGGAACCGTCGAGGGTGATCGACGTACCGCGCGGGCCCGATGTGGTCAGCAGCGCCACCGCCGGCTGGTAGGCCGGCGCTTCCGGCTGCTCGGTCACCTGGACGGTGGCCGTCGCCGGCGTCCGCGAGGACGCGCCGGTAGCGGTGATCGAGTACCGGCCGGGCTGCGCGTCGTCGGACGTCGGCACCGAGGCGCGGACCGCCCCCGCCGCCGAGGCCGTGACCTTCAAGGTACGCGCCGGACTGGTGCCGAGAACCACGGTCACCTGCTCACCGGCGGCGAATCCGCTGCCGTTGACGGTGACCGCGTCACCGGTGGTGACAGTGGCGGCCGCGGACACCGCGATCGCCGGCTGGAGCCCAGCGCGGGCCACGGTCACGGTGAACGTCTCGGTCCTGCTGGACAGGGTGTCCCAGGCCGTGACGTGCGCCGTGTACGTGCCCTCCTGCGCGTACGTGTGCTGCCCGCTCAACGCCCCGGACGCGCTGATCGTGACGTCCTGCGGAACCGTGCCGTCACCCCACTGGACGCGGGCGTGGTAGCCCGTCGAGCCGGGAACGCCGCCGGTCACCGAGCCGAGGTTCGCCGAGAGGACCTGACCCGCGGTGGCCGTCTGACCGTTCGGGGCGACGGTCGCCAGCGGGGCGGCCGGGGTGCCGTCGTCGGCGACGGCGAACACGTGGATCCGGCCGTCCGAGCCGGGGTTGCCGGTCTGCGTCGGCAGGGTCACCGACACGAGCGTCTTGCCCGTGGGGATCTGGTACGGCGCGGTGGCGAACAGGAACGGCTGCGCGCCGTCCCGACTCGTGCCGCTCAGTCGGTACGCGGACTTGGCGATGACGATGTTCCCGTACGACGGGGTGCCGTTGGGGTTGCCGCCCAGCGTCCAGTCACTCATCTGGATCGGAATGCTGGCCGTGCTGCCGTCACTGAACGTCGCCGTGCCGGTGGTGCTCTGGTTGCCCTGCGTGCCGGCGCCGATGAACGAGATGCTCTTGGCGTCGGCCGGAAGGTTGAGCACCACCGTCTTACCGTTGCCGGTGGCGTTGTCCGGCTGCCCCGCCGGGACCGCCGGCAGCGTGAAGTGCAGCGCCGTTCCGGGCACCTGCTTCTGCTGGCCCTGGGTGACACCGGCCGCCGCGAGGGCGGCACGCGAGTACGCCCACTGCTTGGCGTCGCAGTCCGCCGCGAGGGCGCCCTCGTCACCGATGCAGACGGTGTCGAAGGCCGCGGTCAGCCCGGAGGCGGGCGCGTACGCCACGTCGACGCCGACCGTCACCGAACCCTGACCACTGCCATCGGTCACCGTGACGCTCGCCTGGTGGTAACCGGGCGTGGCGTAGGTGTGCGAGCCGCTGACGCTGTAGACCGCCCGCGAGCTCAGCGTCAGGGTGCCCTCGGTGGTCGGCGAGCCGTCACCCCAGTCGATCGTGGCCTGGTAGCTACCGGCCGTGCCACCGGTGACGGTGGCCAGCGGCACCGACACGGGTGCACCCGTGGTCGCGTGCACGCTGGTCGCGGCGGTCACCGCGATGTCGCCACCGCCGAGCTCGACGTCGCCGCCGACGAGCAGCTCGACCTCGGCGAGGTTCGTCGGCGCGGCGCCGACGGTCTTCGTCACGGCGAGCCGGAACTGAGTGAACCGACCCGGGTTGTCGATCTGGAACGGGCGGGTCTGGTTGCGCCAGGCGAACTCCTCACCCCTGCGGGAGTCGACGGTGGTCCAGGTGATGCCGTCGTTGGAGCCCTGCAGCCGCCAATCGGTCGGATCGCCCGCACTCGCGCCGGAGGTGAGCGTGTAGTAGCGCGGCTTCTGCTTGCCGCCGCGGAACGCCCAGGTGATCTGCGGCGTCGCCGACGTGAAGGTGAGCTGCGTGGTGGACGAGTCGTCGAACAGCTTGGACGCGTCCTGCCCGCCGGTCACGGTCGCGGTGCCCAGACCGGGGCCGGTAGTGTCCTGCAGCGGCTTCGGTGCCTCGTCGCCCCTGGTCAGGGACGGCGGAGCGTCGCTGCGGCCGGTGCCCCAGGACGAGGGGCGCGAGCCCATCTGGAAGTCGATCGTGCCGCCCTTGGCGAGAGCGGCGACGTCGACGGACACCGAGTTCTGCTTCTTACCGTTGACCTTGACGCTCTGCACGTACACGTTCTTCGTGCTGTTGTTCGGCGCGTTGACCACGATGTCGCCGCTGCGCCGGTGGACGGTCATCTTGGTGAACTGCGGCGATCCGATGGCCCAGTTCGGCGACCCCGCCTGCAACGGGTAGATGCCCAGCGAGCTGAGGATGTACCACGAGGACATCTCGCCGTTGTCCTCGTCGCCCAGGTAGCCCTGGCCGATCTCGCTGCCGACGTAGAGGCGCTGCAGGATCTCCCGCACGGCGGCCTGCGTCTTGGCCGGGGCACCGGCGTAGTCGTACATGTAGGGGATGTGGTGCGACGGCTGGTTGCTCATGCCGAGCTGACCCATCCGCACCGCACGCGCCTCGAGGATCTCGTGGATGATGCCGCCGTACCCACCGGGACGGTCGGCGTTCTCCGGGGTGGTGAAGAACTGGTCGAGCTTGTCGCGCAGCGCCTTCTGCCCGCCGTACAGGTTGGCCAGACCCTGGCCGTCCTGCTGCGCGGTGAACGCGAAGTTCCACCCGTTGGTCTCGGTGTAGACGCCACCCCAGTCCAGCGGGTCACCGGCGAGGAAGTTGCCGGCGGCGTCGCGGCCCTGGAAGAGCTTCGTCTTCGGATCGAACAGATGGACGTAGTTGCGGGCGCGCTCCAGGAAGTACCGCGACTCCTCCTTGAGCCGCTCACGCTCCGCCTTCGGCGTGGCCGGGTCCTTGGCCAGGGCGGCACCCATGTTGCCGATGCCGTAGTCGTTGATGAAGCCCTCCAGCGCCCACGACACCGACTCCCCGGTGGAGGTGGGCGTGTAGCCGAGGAACAACGAACTCTCGATGCCCTTGCGGCCGACGGCGCTGCGTCCGGAGGCGACGGTCGCGTCCTTGACGGCCGCGTCGTACGCCGCGAGCGGGTCGGGCAGCTTGACCCCACTGAGGTACGCCTGGGCGAGCGCCACGTTCGCGCTGGTGCCGGTCATCAGGTCGGCGTAGCCCGGGGACGACCAGCGGGCGATCCAGCCGCCGTCACGGTAGTGCTGGACGAAGCCGTCCGAGATCTTGGCCGCGACGTCCGGGTAGAGCAGCGCGTACGCGGGCCACACGGTGCGGTAGGTGTCCCAGAAGCCGTTGTTGACGTAGATCTGCCCGTCGACGATCTTCGCGCCGGTCTGGGTGGGGGTCGACGTGCCGGTCGGTGCCGACACCGGGCTCGCGTACTGCCAGCGCGGTGCGGCGGCGGTGCCGGTGTTCTCCGACTGCGAGTTCGGGTACAGGTTGAGCCGGTACAGGTTCGAGTACAGCGTCACGAGCTGCGTCTCGTTGGCTCCCCGTACCTCGACCCGCCCGAGCCGGTCCTGCCAGGCGGCGGTGGCGGCGGCGTGGACCTCGTCGAAGCTCTTGCCGGTGACCTCCAGGTCGAGGTTGCGGTGTGCCTGGTCGACCGAGAGGAACGACGTCGCGATGCGCATCGTCACCTGACGGTTCGCGGAGACGTCGAAGGTCGCGGACGTCGCGGAGGACGCCGTCGGCGCACGATCGAAGGATCCCGAGACGAACATGCGGCTGCGCCCGGCCGACAGGCCACTGCCGTTGTCCACCCAGCCGGTGTACGTGCCGTCCGTACCGATGGTGAACGTGCCCTTGGAGAAGACGAGGCTTCCGGTCGCCGGCCCGGTCGGGAAGGTGAACCGCATGATCCCGGCGTGGTCGGTCGGCGTGACCTCAGCGGTCAGGCCGTTCTGCAGCGCGACCCGGTAGAGGTCCGGCTGCGCCGTCTCGTCGTCGTGGCTGAAGGCGAGCGCTCGGCTGGCCGGCGGCCCGGTGAGGGGCCCGTCGCCCGCCACCGGCATGACCGACATCTGGTTGCGGTCGCCCATCCACGGGCTGGGCTCGTGCGAGATCGCGAGGCCCTGCAACGTGGGCAGATTGTCCGCATTGTTGACCCGGTGGTACTGGTACTCCCACGAGTCGGACGTCGCGTCGGTCACCGGCGTGAAGAAGTTGAAGCCGTTCGGCACGGCGGTGAGCGGCAGGTTGTTGCCGCGGGAGAACCCGCCCGTCGAGTTGGTTCCGCGCCGGGTGTCGACGTAGTTGGTGAGCTTCGAGCCGTCGATCGACACCGGCGAAGCCGTCACCGCGACGTCGTCGAGCCAGCCCTGGAACCGGGTCTGCTCGGTGGCCTTCGGGTTGTCGTACGCGAGCAGGATGCGGTCGATCGTCTTGCCACGCGCGATGGTGCCGAGGTCGGTCTGCACCGCGTTCCACTGGTCGGCGAAGAGCGCCTTCGACGCGCCCTGCGCGGTCGCCGTCAGCCCGAAGCCGTGCTGGTCGACGGGCGAGCGCCCGCTCAGGTAACTGCCGTCGGTGAAATGCAGGTCGACGGCCGCGAAGGTGGACGGGTACTGGCCGTCCTGGCCGGTGAACTCGGGAAAGATCTTGTACGACAGCCGGGTCTTGGGTCCGACCGGGATGGTGACGTCGAACAGCTTGTTCGTCGCGTACGAGCGGCCGTCGCCCTCGGCGCCGCCGGAGTACCGCAGCGCGGCCAGACCGGTGAATCCCGCCTCCGGCTTGGTGGTGTACCCGCCGGACGGGCCGGCGCCCACGACGCTGACCATGGGGGTGGTCGGCGGCCGGACGTTGGAGCCGTCGCTGATGTTCCAGTCCGCGAGTTGCACGAGCGAGTCACCGGAGTTCGCGGTGACGTTCAGCCGGTAGTAGCCGTACGCGGTGGTGTTGGTGAAGTTGTAGATCTTGGTGGCGAAGCGCCCGCTGAACTTCTCGCCGACACGCTTGTCCAGGTCGGTCCAGGTGCTGCCGTCGTTCGACCCCTGCACCGCGAAGTCCTTGGGGTCACGGGTCGGCGCGTCGTCCGCCGAGGTCAGCGAGTAACGCCGCACCACCGCGGGCTCGGCCAGCCGGTAGGTCACCCAACCGGTCGGTTCGAACGCCAGCCACTTCGTCGACGGATCGTCGTCGGCGAGCTTGGCGGCGGTCTCACCCGGTGGGTTCTCGCGACTCGCGGTGATGGCACTGACCTGCTTGAGCAGGCTGCCGGGCAGGGTGGTGACCGTGCCGCTCAGGTTCGCCTGGATCGGCTTGCCGTTCGCGCCCACCTGCACGGTGCTCTCGGCGGGCTGCGGATCGGCCGACTCGAACGACGAGCTGAAGGTGCCGGGCTCGGCCGCGGCGCTCGCCGGGGGTGTGGCGATGACCAGCGCCACCGGCAACAGGACCGCGGTCGTCGCGGCGAGTATCCGGGGGGACAAGGAGCGTGTACTGCGGGGATGTGACATGGGGGCAGGGCCTTTCGCCTCGAACCGGGTCGAGTACGTCGAACGTCTGGGCAGAGTGGACCGTGGCTGCCGCGATCGGCAGGAACACTCTCCTTCGGACTCGGGGGTTTGACATCGTTGTCATGAGGGCTCGCGCCCTACGAAGCCAGGGGTGGTGGACTGTCGCTGATGGTCCCGGCCCGACCGCGATCATGTCAATGGGTTCATCAGCGCGAAACAACCGCGCCACCTCCACGCCTTCACGTCGCGCGCCCCGCGCCCCGCGCCCCGCGCCCCGCGCCCCGCGCCCAAGATCCGCGCACTATCGGGGAAACTGCTGCCTCGACACGCCGCGAGGCAGCAGTTTCCCCGAAGTTGCGCGGATCTTCGCGGCGAGTCGGCCCGACTCGATGGCCCACGCCCACGTCTCGGTCCCCGTCGACACCCGCGTTCGCGCTAGTTCCAGGATGTAGTGGCCACCCGCGCGCCGGATACCACTACATCCATGATCGAGCGCGATCTTGTCCGCCGACGGGCCTCACAAAGGCGGCGGATGCCCGACCGAGCGCGATCTCGCCCGCCGACGGCCCCAAGCAGGCGGGATGCCCGACCGATGACACGATAGAGCCCGATCTTGTCCGCCGACGGGCCCCACAAAGGCGGGGTGCCTGGCCGAGCGCGATCTTGTGCCGACGGACCCCACCGGGGTGGGATGCTCGACGGATGACCGGTCGCGCCATCATTTGGCTCGGGTTGGCCGTCGGGCTGCTCGGTGGCTGCTCCGAGCCGCCGCCGTACCCGCTGCCCGACCGGAGCACGCCCGCCGTCCAGGCCGAGGAGCAGCGGCTCGCCGCGCTCCTTCCTACCGAGCTGCTCGGCGGTCCGGGTACGTGCAGGGTGCGACTGCTCGGGCAGGAAGGCTCGACCTCGTTCGCCTGGGCGCACTGTGAGGGCACCGGGGGTCCGGGGCTCGCCTCCGGCGTCTCCGAGCCTGTGCGGGTGGACGGCGACCGAGTGACGCAGCCACTCGACGGCGCCGAGAACGGGCCGAGTGTGCGGCGCATGTTCCCGGAGCGGCTGGCCGCAGCCGTACTCGATGATCCCGAACGGATGATGCCGTAACGCGACGGCACGACCGCGCCTCGGTCGGGTGTCGGTGGCGTGTCGGAGCGGTGTCAGGTGGCCCGTGCAGGCTCTACGGCATGACAGCTGACCTGGTGATCGAGGCCGAGGGCCTCGTGAAGAACTTCGGAAAGACGAGGGCGCTACAGGGCGTGGATCTTGCCGTACCTCGAGGGACCGTGCTCGGAGTGCTCGGCCCCAACGGCGCCGGCAAGACCACCGCCGTCCGCATCCTCTCCACGCTCCTGTCGCCGGACGCCGGCACCGCCCGGATCAGCGGCTTCGACGTGGTACGCGACGCCGAGCGGGTCCGACAGACCATCGGCCTCACCGGCCAGTACGCCTCGGTCGACGAGGATCTGACCGGCCGGCAGAACCTGGAGCTGTTCGGCACCCTGCTGGAGCTCGGTCGCGCCGGCTCCCGGAAGCGGGCCGCCGAACTGCTCGAGTGGTTCGACCTGACCGAGGCCGCCGGCCGGCAGGCCAAGACCTACTCCGGTGGTATGCGGCGCCGGCTGGACCTGGCCGCCAGCCTCGTCGGCTCGCCGGACGTCATCTTCCTGGACGAGCCGACGACCGGGCTCGACCCGGCCAAGCGCGAGGACATGTGGGACGTGGTCCGGTCGCTGGTGACGAACGGCTCGACCGTCCTGCTCACCACGCAGTACCTGGAGGAGGCCGACGCGCTCGCAGACGCCATCACGGTGATCGACCACGGACGGGTCATCGCGTACGACACGCCCGAAGGGCTCAAGAGGGTCGTCGGCGGACAGACGCTCGAGGTCCGGCCGTCCGATCCCGCGCACCTCACCCGGACCGCCTCGATCCTGTCCGAGGTCAGCTCCGGCGCGCAGGCCGACGAGATCCGCAAGGGCGTGCTCGCGGTCCCGGTGACCGACGACGCGGCGCTGACCGAGAGCGTCGCGCGGTTCGCCGCCGCCGGCATCGCGGTCACCGAGCTCTCCCTGCACCTGCCGAGCCTCGACGAGGTGTTCTTCACCCTCACCGGGCGTACGGCATCCGACGACGACACCACCATCCCCAAGGAGGTCGCGGCATGAGCACCCTGACCGGAGCCCCGCCCACCACCACCGGCACCATGCTCTCGACGGTGACCCCGAGCCCGCGCCCGTTCCGGCTGGTCCGGCACTCGTTGGCGCTCGCCAAACGCAGCCTCATCAAGACCTGGCGTACGCCCGAGGCGCTCATCGACGTCACGCTGCAACCGGTGCTGTTCCTCATCATCTTCGTGTACATCTTCGGCGGCGCGGTCGCCGGCAGCACCCACGACTACCTGCAGTTCCTGCTGCCCGGAATCCTGGCGCAGACCATCGCCACCGGCGCCATCGCGATCGGCGTCAACCTCAACACCGACATCGCCAAGGGCATCTTCGACCGATTCCGGTCGCTGCCGATCCCCCGTTCCGCGCCACTGGTCGGCGCGGTACTGGGCGATGTCGTCCGGTACGTGATCGTCACGATTTCGACCCTGGCGATCGGTTACCTCCTCGGTTTCCGGATCGACTCCGACCCGTTCCAGGCGATCGCCGGGTGCCTGCTCGCCGTGCTGTTCGCGCTCTGCCTGAGCTGGCTGCCGGTCTTCGTGTCGATGAAGGTGCGTACCCCGGGTGCCGTGCAGGGCCTGATGTTCGCGCTGATCATGCCGCTGAGCTTCGCGTCCAACGTGTTCGTGAGCGCCGACACCCTGCCCGGCTGGATGCAGGCGTTCGTGGACGTCAACCCGATGACCCACCTGGTGGCAGCGGTACGCGGGCTGTTCCTCGGCACTCCGGTCGGCTCGCACGTGTGGTGGACGCTCGCCTGGTGCGCCGGCTTCGTGGCGGTGTTCATGCCGCTGGCGCTGCGCGCGTACCGCAAGAAGATCTGACCTAGGCGAGCAGGTCGTCCATCAGCTCGCGGATCCGGGCGGTGACCGCGGCGGCCGGCCGCTCGCGCCACGCGGCCAGCAACGGCTCACGCTGCTCCTCGCTCCCGAGGGCAGTGGTGAGCCGTTCGGCGTCACCGGGCGGCGCGAGGAACCCGAGGTGGGTGCCGATCCGCGTCCCGAGCACGAACAGCTCCCGTGCGGTGCCGATGTCGCCTCGGTACGCCGCGAGTTCGGCGCCGCCCAGCCCCCACGACCCGATCACCGGCAGGTCCCTCGACGACAGCGCGTCGTCGCGGGCGAGCGTCAGCAACGCGGCGGCCTGACCGTCGGCGTCCTCCGGCGAGGCCGGCCAGACCTGCGCCACCCGCAGGTGCAGGACCGCCACGGCGACCCGCAGGATGGCGCGCGGCTGTCGGGGCTCGCCGGCCCATACGGCCAGGTTCCCGGTCACCTCGTCGGCGTAGCGCAGCGCCTCCTCGTACCGTTCGCGCTGCCAGGCGAGGTGGGCCAGCCCGAGACGCGCCTGGGCGACGTCGATCTCCTCGGCGTGGCCCGGTACGGCCGTCTCGTTCAGCCGGCGTTCCGCCTCGGCGTCGCCGGTCAGGGCGAGTTGTACGTCCAGCCGGACCCGGATCGACCGGGCGTCCTGCGTCGCGCCGATCAACTCCATGTGGCGGATGCTGAGCGCCAACCACTCGGCCGACCCGTTCCCGTGCATGATCATGAATTGCCCGGCGGCTCCGGCCGCCATCGCCATACCCCAGTGGTCGCCGGCCGCCTCGAAGCGGCGGTACGCCTGCTCGGCGTCGGCGACCGACTCCTCGGGCATGCCGCCGTTCTCCCGGACGGCCGCGCGGGCGAACAGGCCGAGCCCCTGCACGTACGGGTCCGGGTGCGCGATCAACTCGGTGGTGCTCTTCATGCTCTCTTCCGGATCGAACGTGTCGAACCCGGGCAGCGCCGACGCGAGCACGGTCTGTCGGGGCGACACCTCGGCGGGCCGCTCGGCGAGGAGCGTCCGCAGCGCCCGTCGGGCGAGCACGGCGAGCCGCAGCTCGCCACTGACACCGGCGTTGACCCCGACCAGCATGCCGATCCAGGCGAGTCGGTCGGCGTCGGGCAGCGGCCGGCCGGCGGCCCGGCCGTGCAGGATCGCCGAGCGTCGGCGCAGATCCGGGTCCTCAGCGTGCAGCAGGGTTCGGGCCCACCCGAGGACCTCGAGGTGCAGTCCGCGCACCGTCCAGAGGTGGAAGAGCACGGTGGCGACGTCGACCGCCGCTGGTTCGTCGTCCTGTTCCAGCGCCCAGCGCAGGGCCGCCACCAGGTTGTCCTGCTCGGCGGCGCAGCGGCGGAACGCCTCGATCTGTTCGGGGCCGACGAACCGGTCGGCGAGCGCGACGGACAGCTCCCGAGCCCACCCGACCAGGCCGGCCATGGCCGGATCACGGTCGCCGACCGCGTCGAGCCGGGCTTCGCCGTACTCACGGACGGTCTCGAGCATCCGGTAGCGGGGCGGGCCGTCCCCCTCGACGAGGGTCAGCAGGGACTGTTCGACGAGCGTCGCCAGCCCCCGCCGTACGTCCGTGGTCTGCGCGACGGCGGCGGCGAGGTCGGCGGTGAACGGCGCCGGAATGACCGCGACCCGCTGGAGCAGCTCGCGTTCGTCGGGCGGGAGCAGTTCCCGGCTCCAGTCGACCATCGCCCACAGGCTCGCGTGTCGTTCGGGCAGGCCACGCAGCGCGTCGTCGAGCAGCGCGAACCGGTCGGTGAGACCGGCGAGCACGTCGTCGATCGGCATGTGCCGCAGCCGCGCGGCGGCCAGTTCGAGGGCCAGCGGCAGGTTGTCGAGCCGGTGACAGAGCGCGAGGGCGCGCGCGGTGTCCCAGGTCGGCACCGCGCCGCCGGCCCTCGCCCGGGATTCGATCAGCCGGAGCGCGTCGGCGTCCGGCAACGCGGTCAGCCGGTGGACCGATTCGCCGGCCAGGCCCAGCGGGGCCCGGCTCGTCGCGAGCACCGCGACCTCCGGTGACGTCGCCGCGAGCAGGTCCGCGACGACAGTGGCCACCGCGTCGAGGACGTGCTCGCAGTTGTCCAGCACGACCAGCCCGTCGAGATCCGGCGCCACGGCGCGCAGCCGCTCCTCGGGGCTGAGGACCCGCCGTTCGAGGCCCAGGTTGTTGCCGGTCGCCGCGGTGTCCGCCCCGCCGAACGCTCCGAGCACGGTGGGCAGCACCTCGTCGGGTGAGCGCACACCGGCGAGTTCGATCACCCGTACCGAACGCCCGCCGGCCGCCGCGCGCCGCGTCACCTCGGCGGCGAGCCGGGTCTTGCCCGCGCCACCGGTCGCCACGATCGTCACCAGGGCCGCCTCGGTGAGTGCCTCGCCCACGGCTGCGACGTCCCGTTCCCGACCGACGAGGGCGGTCACCGGTCGGCGCCACGCGGCGGGCAGGGCGATCCGCGCCGGCTGCCGGGGCGGGGCAGCGACGGTCGGGGTGGTGAGTTCGCCGCGCAGCAGCGCCAGATGGACCTGCGTGATCACGGGCGACGGGTCGGTGCCGTACCGGTCGGCCAACTCGGTGCGAAGTCGCTCGATCGCCTCCAACGCCTCCGCGTCCCGGCCCTGGGCGGCGAGCACCCGGACGAGCAGAGCGGCCGCCGGCTCGTCCGGCGGCGTACGCGCCACGAGCCGCCGGAGGTCGACCTCGTCGAACGGCCCCGCACCGGCCAGTGCGGCCTGGGCGCGCAGCGCGGCGACGTCCGCGAAGAGGCGCGTGTCCTCGGCGGTGTCGAGCTCCGGAACCTCGGGGAACAGGGCACGGGCCTGGTCGGCCGCGCCGCGGGCGGCGAGGGCGTCACCAGCCTGGAGTACGACACGCGCCCGCTCGACGAGCGCCCGTGCCTCGACCGCGTCCACGGTCACCTCGTCGGCGGGCAGGCGGTAGCCGCCCTGCACCGCGACCACGGGCAGCCCGAGACGGCGTACCCGGGAGACGAGCGCCTGGACGGCACCGGCCGCGTCGTCCGGCGGCGTGCCGTCCCAGACCGCCTCCACGAGCAGCGTCGTGGAGACCGCGCGCCCGCGCGCATCGACGAGCGCGCGGATCACCGCCGCGAGCCGCTCACCCCGGACCGGCCGGCCGTCGACGGCGAGCGGGCCGAGGATCGTGATCTGCACCGACCCAGCATCCCTCACCCTGTCACGGGGCCGCCGGTCACCCGCCCACACCGGCCGCCGCCGCCGAAACCAGCGCCTACGGCGCGATCCGGATACGATCGACCGCCATCATCACGCTGCTGAAGGAGAACACCATGTCGGCCCAGGCATTTCTCTACATCGTCGCCGTCATCCTGATCGCCCTGGCCGCCCTGCCACTGCCCACCCGGGGAGTCTCGCTGGCGCTTCTGGGTGCCGCGTGCGCCCTGCTCGCGTACGCCTGGCCGGTCATCACGGCCTGACGCTCGTTGTAGTCGGGAGGACCACATGCAGGCGAGACGTGTCACGGCCAACCTTCGAGTCGCCGACATCGAGGCTGCGAAGAGCTTCTACAGCGGTTACCTCGGGCTGAGCACCGAGGAGTTCAACCTGGGCTGGGTGGCGCGCTTCACCTCTCCCGACGCCACGACGAACGTCCAGCTCGTCACCGGCGACGCCACCGCACCGGAGGACTCCGTCATCTCCGTCCACACGGATGACGTCGACGGCGCTTATGAGGAAGCGCAGCGACTCGGCTACGAGATCGTGCACCCGATCACCACGGAGCCGTGGGGTGTGCGTCGGTTCTTCGTCCGCGCACCGGACGGCAACGTCATCAACATCGTGGCCCACCGGGAGTGAGGCAGCGGCGCCCAGCCGGCCGAGCTGTGTCGTACGGCGCTGACACCCTCGGTCCATGATTCGAGGGACGTTGATTGCCGAGAGCCTGCTCCCGGGCGTCGACCTGCGGCTGGCAGGAATGCGCATCACCCGGGTCAGGCGAGAGGACGTGTCCGCATCGGTGGCGGCGACACAGCCGCCGGTGTGGACCCTCCTCGACCTGGAAGCCCGCGAACCGCATTTTCCGCTACCGCCGAGGTGACCAGGCCGGGCGGGGTGAGGCCGTCGACTACGGCAGGACGATGGGTGTTCCCGAGCACCAGTTGGACTGGGGCGACTGACTCGTCGGCCAGCCCTCAGCGGGCTGCGCCGGGGCCGGCCAGGCCGTGCAGGAGAAGGTCGGTCAGTGTGTCGATGACGCGGTCGTCGTCGGTGCGCTCACCGTCGGTGGTGAGCAGGGCGTAGCCGAGCATCGAGAGCATGGCGCCCATCGCCGCCGCCACCAGCTCGGGGTCGCCGGGCAACGCGCGGCCCCGGTCGCGCAGAGCCTCCAGGTGTACGCGCAACGGCGTGGTCTCGGTCATCAGGCTCTGCCATGCGCGTCCGGAGCCGGGCTCGGCGGCCACCATCGACTGGAACAACGCCACCATGACCGGGCGGTGTTCGCGGAACACGGCCCAGATGATGAGGACATGCTCGCGGAGATGGTCGCGGTCGGTCAGGTCGTCGTCGTGCGGCTGGTCCGCGGCAGCCACCTGCTCGTCGGCGTACGCCTCCAGCTCGTGGAGCAGGGCTTGCAGCAGCTCCTCCTTGCCGGCGAAGTGTTCGTAGAACGAGCCGGTCGCCCGTCCGGCCGTGGCGGTGATGTCGGTGATCTTGGTGTTGAGGTAGCCACGCTCGGCGAACAGGCGTCGGGCGGCGTCCAGCAACGCGGCCCTGGTCTCGGCCGCCTTCGCCTTCCGTACACCCATCGACGCTCTCTTTCGCTGACCGGGCTTGACAGGGCAGCATCCTACCGAACACGATTTCACTGAATCTGAATTCGGTGAAACGGAGGAGACATGCGAGTCGTCGTGATCGGTGGTGGGGTCGCCGGAGCGGCCGCCGCGCTCGCTCTACGCCGCACCGGCGCCGACGTCACCGTGTACGAGGCACACGCCGATCCCGCCGGCGACGTCGGGTCGTTCGTGAGCCTGGCCAGCAACGGGCTGCGCGGCCTGGACGCGCTGGGCTGCCTGGAGCCGATCCGGGATGCCGGGGTCGACGTGCCCCGTCAGCGCATGTGGTCGGCGGGCGGGCGACTGCTGGGCGACGTTCCGCGCGGCCGCCGCAGCTCCGACACCCTGCACAGCGTCACCCTGATGCGGGGTCGGCTCGTCGGGGCGCTACGCGCCGCCGCCACCCGCGCCGGGGCGCGCATCACCACTCGCGAGACCCTGACCGCCGTGACCGAGACGGCCGACGGCGTCACCGCCGAGTTCGCCAGCGGGCACCGGGACACCGCCGATCTGCTCGTGGCCGCCGACGGCATCTGGTCCACGGTGCGCGGCATCCTCGACCCGGCGACCCCGACACCCGAGTACGCCGGCCTCTACGCGATCTCCGGGGTATCAAGCAGCATCGACGGGGACACCGGCGTGTTCAACATGACCTTCGCCCGCAACGGTGCGTTCATCCACGTGACCGCTCCGAACGGCGAGGTGTGGTGGTCGGCGCAGATCGCCGACCCGACCGAGCCGGACCGCCGGGGCGTCACCGACGCCGAGTGGCTACGGCGGACCGCCGATCTCTACCGCGCCGAGGCGATGCCGTCGACGGTCATCGCGGCCACCACCCACCTGCACCCGCCCGTGATCATGCACGCGGTCGATCCCGTGCCGACCTGGCACACCGGGCGGATCGTGCTGGTCGGCGACGCCGCGCACCCCGTCGGCGCCGGGCAGGGCGCCTCGATGGCCATCGAGGACGCCCTCGTCCTCGCCCGGTCCCTCCGGGACAGCGCCACCATCGGTGACGCCTTGACCCGTTACGAGAGCGAACGCCGGCCGCGCATCGTCAAACTTCTCGGCACCGCCGAGGACAATCGTGGCGCCAAGAAGGCCGGCCCCGCCAGGCGACGGCTGCAAGCCCTCGCCATGCGCGTGTTCATTCCTCTCGTCTACGAGCGAGCCACCGCCTGGCTCTACGCCTACATCCCGCCCGCACCCTGAACCAGAAAGTTGCTTGCGATCGCCACGACCTCTCCGTACGGTCCCGGTCATGTTCTCGCCGCGTAAGTCCTAGCTGTCACGCTTCGACACGCGGGTGGAGTCTGCCCTTCTCCGGCGGCTCCCGGTGACCACCGCCCCTCCCCGCGATGCCGTGCATCGCGTGGTGCCCGCGTGTCCGTCGAGCCCGTGACGGCGCGCCGTGTCGGCGCAATCATCGACAGGACCTCCCATGGATCTCCGCACCTCGACGCCACCGCGCAACCTGCGGCGGCACCACGACTTCCGGTTGCTGCTCGGCGGACGACTGGTCTCGCAGCTCGGCGACCAGCTCCAGTCCCTCGCCCTGCCCCTCCTGGTCGTGGCCCTGACCGGGTCGTCGACACAGGCCGGCATCGTGCTCGGCCTCCAGACCGTCGTCTACCTCGTCTTCGGCCTCCTGGCCGGCGCTCTGGTGGACCGGTGGGACCGCAGGACCACGATGATCTGGTCCGAGATCGGCCGCGCGGCCCTGACCGCCACCGTCCCCGTCGCCGCCGCGGCCGGGGTGCTGGGCATGCCGCAGCTGTACGCCGTCGCGGTGCTCAACGGCGTGCTCAGCACCCTGTTCGGCGCGGCGAACAGCTCGGCGCTCCCGAACATCGTCACGAGGGACGACCTTCCCCGTGCACTCGGAGCGATCGGGGCGATGTCCAACGCACTCCGGATCGTCGGCGCCTCGGTGGCTGGCGTCGCCTACGCGCTGGGCCGGATGGTGCCGTTCGCCTTCAACGCCGCCTCGTTCCTGGTGTCGGCCGTGGCACTGCGGGCCATCCGCGCCGACTTCCAACAGGAGCGGACCTCGGCCACCGCGTCACCACGAAAACTCCTGGCCGACATCGGTCACGGCCTGTCCTGGCTGTGGCGCCACCCGGTCATCCGGACGATGGCCCTGCTCGATGCGGGAGACAGCCTGCGGTACGGCGCCGGCTACCTCCTGATCATCATGTTGGCCCAACAGATGCACGCGAACCCCACCCAGGTCGGCATCGTCTTCACCGGCGCCGGCGTAGGTGCCCTCCTCGGAAGCCTGTTGGCACCTGCTCTCACCCGCCGATTCGCACTCGGGAAACTGTCCATCACGATGCTGTGGGTCGAGGCCCTGACCTTCCCGTTCTACGCGCTGGCGCCGACGTGGTGGCTGCTCCTGGTCGTGGCGTTCGCCGAATCGGTGGTCTCGCCGATCTACAACGTCGCTCTCGACTCCTACCGGATCGGCGTTACGCCCGACGCCCTTCGCGGCCGAGTCACCAGCGCGATCGACACCCTCACGAACGGAGCCGCTGCGATCGGGACCATCGCCAGCGGTGCCTTGATCACGCTCGTCGGCGCCGAAGCCCTGACCATCGGCCTGGCCGGATGGCTTGCCCTTCTCGCCCTCGCGGCGACATCGAGCAAGACGGTCCGCGCGGCCACGGCGAACGACTGACGCGGCGGGGAGCGGGACTTGGGCGTCTGGCGGGCAAGCTCGATCCGCTCACCGAGCACCCGTACCTGCTGGAGACCTTGCGCAGCTCCGTCCACCATGGTCACAACCACCGACAGCCGGCTCTTGAGCTGCATATCCACCGCAACACCCGGGACTACCGGCACCAGCGCATCGCGACACTGACCGGGCTCGACCCGGCCTCGCCCGCCGAGGTACGCATTCTGGACGCCGCCCCCACCGCCACAGAGCTGCGGCAACCTTAGTCGCAGGTTCTGTCCGCGAAGCGGCGGCTGCCCTCCCAACTGATTCGCTGCGCCGAGCATGGAAACGGCGTGGCCGCCCTCCCAAGGTCTAATTCAGGAGAGCAGCCACGCCGGACCTACCACGAACATCGCTAGCGAGCTGAGCTCCACCGAGCTCAGGTCAAGGGATCAAATTTCTGCTCCCTCAACTGTCTTCGCGGAAGCCTCGGGCCGCTTCACTCCGCGCGCTTCGAAAAAGTCGTCGAGCAGCGTGAAGAGAACGCTTACGGCTTCCTCGTCCTGCTTGGGCGTGAAGTATCTGATGTCCGGCAGCGCACCATCGTCATACAGTTCGCAGAGGACAAGCAGCGGCCAGTAGAGCTCGGGACGACCCTTCCCCCGCGCCACAAGCCAACCGTGGAACTCCTTGAGGACTTGGTGGCCAGATCCCACCTCGAAACCTGTGAGGAGAGCGCACGTGCCTTCGTAGGTCATCCACATCACGTAGATTCCATGATGTTTCTTCAGCTTGGGCAGGAATTCAGGTAGCGACATGGTCATTATTCAGAATCCGAAGTCCATATCTTCAGCATAATCAAAGCGTGTCTTGTACTCATCGATCCCGATGCCCTGCGGGTGCCACTGATCATAGACCTTGCCATCCTTGACCACGACGGTGTGATGGAACCAGGGCTCGTCAAGCACCGGAGTGCCTGGCCCCTTGGGCCTGTACGGCCCCATGGCAAACGCCTTACCACCGGGGCCGACGAAGGTCCGGATCTCGCCGCCGTTCTTCTTGAAGAATTTCGCGGCCCATTCATCACACCCCGCGTTGTGAACGAGAACGGGCGCGCTACCGGTCAGCACAAAGTACGTGTGGAGGCCGTCAACTCTGAGGTTGTACGCGGTGGCAGGGGTCGAGGCTTTCGAGACACGGCCCGTGACCAACACCGGAGTACCCTCGGGGCCGGTCAGCCGGTCCCCGATCTCCAACTCGTCGGCTCGTTGCCACTCCCGATCCGTCGCGTTCCAGAACGGGTGATCCTCGGTCGTCGCGAGGACGGAACCCGCCACCCCCAGTTCCCGAACGTCGTCCTCGTGAATCCAGAGGTTGCTGACCCGCCGGCCGCCGCTCTCGCTGGTCTCCGGGTCGGCGGCTTCGACCTCGTCACCGACCTTGATCTCGCTGATCGGCTTCGAGGTGCCATCGGCCATGAGCACCTTGGTGTCGCCGCTGAAGCTGCACATGCTCGCTGCCACTGCTTCGACGTTCACCGCTTCACGGCCGATGGCTTGGCGAAGCACCGCCAGGCCGCTGCCTCCGCCGACCAACGCGCCGGTAGCCGCGAACTCGCCCTCGGCGAGTGCCATCTCGCCCAAGCAGGCGATGCCCGTCATCGCGCAGGCCAACGCGCCAGTGATGATGGCGATGCCCGCCAGTTCTTGCAGGAGTGTGTACTTCGGCCGCATCGGATTGACCCGGTCACAGCCGGCCGAGTCTCCCCCCAGCATGTTCACGCACAGGAAGATCCAGTTGTCGGTGCTCTCTCCGGCCCATTCGAGCATCTCGTTCCAGGTGAATTGCAGGGAGCCTGCGTATCCACGGTTGTACAGGGTCTTCTTGAACTTTTCGGCGCCGGGGACCTTGCTGCCGAGCACGTCGTTGATCGTGGGCGGCTTCTTGGTCGCGTACGGGTCCTTGCTCTTGCTGCACCCGTTGCACCCGTCGTTGTGCCCCTCCACCCACACGTAGTTGCCGTAGAGATCCTCGTAGTCGGCACCCGGGCCGCAGGCGTCGTCGGAGCACGCCCTTTCACCGGTCGGGTCGGAGAACGTGATCGGGCTGTTGTTGCTGTACGCGTAGGCGTTCCACTGCTGCGGGTCGGCGAGGTCCTGCACCGGCTCGACGGAGATGAACCTGCCGATACCCGGGTCGTACTCGCGGGCCCCGATGTGGGTCAGGCCAGAGCTGTCGATGTCGCCACCGACGAAGCCCTTCTGGTTGACCCAGGGAGTCGGATTCCCTCGCGGCGCTCCGTACGGCGCTTGCCGACGGACTGTCACGGTCTGCTTGAGCGCGTCGACGGCCACGTTCTGAGTGCCCTGATGGTCGTCGAAGAGCCAGGTCAGGCCAGCTCCGTTGCGGGAGGCGACAGCGCTGCCCGCGAACCCGTAGTAGCGGGTACCCGAGGTGACGGTGCCCTCTCGCCGCACCTCCTGGCCCGGCAGATACAGCGTGCTGCCGGTGGCGTCCCGGTGGATGAGCCGGTTGCCGTCGGCGTCGTAGATGTTGCTGCCCGCCGCGTTCCCGGTTCCCGACGTGGAGACCAGTCGACCCTCCGAGTCCCAGCTCAGCGCCTGGGAGTTGGCGTCCGGCGGGCAGGCGTTGGCAGTGGCGCCGCTGGGTCGGCAGGTGGTGTTGCCCGCCTTGTCGTAGTCGTACCGGGTCGTCACCGGCGCCTTGCCCGGCTCAGCGACCGTCACCGACGTCGCGGCGTGCGGACGTGTCACGCCCTTGCCCGGCGTCGGCAGCGCGTAGGAGCGGGTGGTGTCACCGGTCAGGGCGTGGGAGATCTCCTTCGTCCGGTTGCCGAGGTCGTCGATGGTCCAGTCGGTCCAGTACGGCGCCGGCCCGCCGAGGTTCGCCACCGCCGGGTCGGTGCCGCAGGCGACACCCGCCTTGGGCGTCCAGGCTGAGGTGAGTCGCCTCAGTCCGTCGTACCGGAAGCACTGGGTGTCGGTCGGACCGACGGCAGGCGTGTCAGCGATGGAGCTGATGTTGCCTGCCTCGTCGTAGTCGTAGCCGACGTCGGCGACGGTCCCGGCCGCGGTCTCCGGCAGCACCCGGCTTCGCTCCACCCGGCGGGTGGTCGTGTCGTAGTCGAACGTCTGCTCGACGTAGACCCCACCGTCGATCTTGCGGGTGTTGATGGTCGGCTCGCCGTACGCGGTGTACTGCTGGCCGATCACGTAGCGCCCGACGTTGATCAGGTTGGTGTTCAGCGCCGTCGGCAGACCCGTGACGGCGTCGTAGTCGGTCGTGACCTTCTCGGTCGTCAGGTTGCCCGCTGCCGGGAACGTCACCGAGGTCGGGCTGCCGTCGTACGGCGAGTAGCTGTAACCGTACGACCAGGTGCCGGCGAGACCGCCCTCGGCCGAGGGGATGACGTACTGCATCCCGGTCGGCTGGTAACGCGTGTTGAAGTCCGTCGCACGGATCGCGTACGCGTTTGCCGAGCCCGGCTGGTCGTAGCGGATGCTCTGGGTCAGCTGACCCCGCACGGTCTTCCCGGCGTACGTCTTGTCGTACTTCCACTCGGCCCGCTTGGTGGCCGCCGACTTGGTGCTGTCGTAGAGGCCGACCTTGCGGCCGACCGTGTCGTACTCGTAGACCAGGACCTTGAGGTTGGCGTCGGTGGTCTGCTCGACCTCGCCGTAGGCGTTGTACTTGGTCGTGAGCAGGCCCTTGTCCGGGTCCTTTACGGAGTCCTGGCGTCCGCGGACGTCATAGGTGTACGTCCACTCGTCGCCCTTGGTGTCCCGGACGGTGACCAACTGCCCCTTGCGGTTGTAGGCGTAGCTGGTCGAGTGCTGCGGCGTGACGTGCTGGCGCAGTTCGACGGTGTTGCCGCGTACGTCGGTGACCGTGGTCGTGGCCGCGTTCGTGCCCTTGCTCGTGCCCGGCGGGGTGACCTTGGTCGAGTCGCCGAAGTGCTCGGTCGTGGTGCGCCACTTCTCCACCAGGTTCGTGACGCCGTCGGTGCCGTAGAAGATGGAAGCGGTGGCCCGCCCCGCGTCGTCGTAGACCGTCTTGGTCAGCGCCGGCACGGTCCACTCGGCCTGCCACCACAGGCCACCCGCTGGCGCACCCGGCTCGGCGTGCGGAGCGTAGGTGGTCACCGCCCGGCCAGCCTTGTCGTAGATGGTGTCGGTGATCACCCGGTTGCCGCCCACCGCCGGGCCCTGCGTCTGCCGGGGGCGGAACAGCGCATCCTGGATCTCGTAGGAGACCAGGTAGCCGCCGCCCGCGTGCAGGGTCTTCGTCTTCGTGTACGGGTACGCGTCACGGTTCGGCGCGAAGACGTACGTGTACTCCACCGAAGGGTTGGTGGGGTGCTCCTCCTTCGACCAGCCCATCTGCCACGCGCGGGCGAGCCGCCCGAGCGCGTCGTACTCCCGGTCGGTGCTCTGCTTGTTCGGGTCGGTGGCCTTCGTCGGCGAACCCCGGTAGGGATCGGACTCCACCGAGGAGGTCCAGGCGGTGCCGCCGGACGGATCCGGGACGGTGGTCTCCACCTTCCGCAGCGGGCCACCGGAGGCCGGCGTATACGCCATGGTGGTCACGTTGCCGCGGACGTCGGTCGTCGTGAGCGGCCGTCCGAAAGCGTCGTACGTGCCCTTGCTGGCCACCTGCCAGGTGGTGCCGGCCGCCTTGCTCCAGTCCTTGAGCGTCTCCTTCTGCGTGACGGCGCCGACCGTCGGGGGCGTGTCGACGCTGCTCGCCCCGTCGTAGTAGCTGCGCTCGTCGGAGATGATGTCGTCGGTGGTCTGCGGCGCACTCCCGCATGCGAGAGCGGTGACGGTCGTCTGCTTGACCAGCGCGAGCAGGTTGACGCTGGTGTTGCGGTTGTAGGCGTAGGTGGTGCACTGCTCGTCACCGGTCTTGCTGACGTCGCCGTGGTCCTGCATCCGGTCGGCCGTGCCGTAGTCGTCGTTGAACCACGACTGGGCCCCGGCGACCCGCCAGCCGGCGGCACCGTCGACGCCGAGCGCGGTGCCGGTGTAGGAGGCCTGCGTGTTGGTGTACCGCGCGGTCACCGTGTCGCCGTTGATCGTGCGGCTGGCGCGCGGTGGCGACATCCAGGGCACGTTGACGACCTTGCTCACCGGCTTGGTGTCGACGCCGTTGAAGGTCGCCTGCTCACGAACCATGCCGGCGAACTGGTCCTCGTCGTACACCGTCTCGCTGCCCAGCGACGCCGGCACCTTCACCGTGCGCGTGCCGGGCGAGGTGGAGGCCTTGTCGCCGTGCATGCCGCGCAGGTAGGTGGTGCGGGTGAGCGTCTGGCTCGGCTTGTCACCCACGCGGGTCTCGACGGTCGCGTACCCCCGGAACTGGTTCCAGGTCTTGCGCCGGGGCTTGATGAGGCCGTTGTCGTCGGCGTAGTGCCAGGCGGCGCCACCGATGTACGAGTAGAAGGTGTTCTTGACCGGCTGCCCGTGGTCCTGGCCGTCCACCTTCACCATGAGGTCGGATTCGGAGACCTGGCTGACCACGTACTTGTGCCACCACTCGGTGATGTCCGGACCGTCCGGGTCGTACGGGTCGGGACCGACGACGGGGTAGCAGCGCTGCGTGTTGGTGTACGTCGTCGACGGCAGGTTCCCCGAGGAGCAGTCGACGTCGCTGTAGGTCACCTGGATCTTGGCACCGGTCTCGGTGATGATGTTGCCGATACGCATCCGGTTGTTGGTCGTGTTGCGCTTGGTCAACACACGGTTGCGCATCGCCACCGGCTCGAACGTCACCGGCGGCATCGTGATCGCGGTGCCGACGAGGCCGGCGTGGACCACAGAGGTCAGGAACATGCCGGCGTAGTCGCTGCCGTCGCCGACCGACGGCCACGAGTGGTTCAGCGTCCACGAGTCCACCGGCTGCCAGTCCGGGGTGGTCTTGGTGGTGTCCCACACCTGCGTCGTGACCTTCGTCAGACGCTTGGTCGACCAGAAGGTGGGAGCGTAGTTGGTGCCGCACCCACTAGCGGAGGCGGAGCACTCCTGGTCCCACGGGACGTCCTTCCAGTGCGCGGCGTCGTGCGTCGAACAGTCCGCGGTGCAGCGGTCGGCGACGGTGAGGAGCACCTGACCGGTCGGGTTCACCGACCGGTCGACGCTGCCGTCGGCACGCTTGCGGTCCCAGGTGCCGTAGTCGATGCGCTTGAGCGTGCCGCCCCGAACGTAGGAGGCCTTGTCGGTGGCGGTGTAGTTCCGACCGTAGTAGTTCGTCTCCGGGGTGTACCAGTACGACATGGTGTTGCCGCGCGGATCCACCACGTAGTCCAGGTTCCAGCGCCAGGCCTGGTTGCAGAACGACGAGGTGAAGCTGCCCGCGTTGCACGGCTCCTTGTCGTTGTTGCCGGCGACCGGCACGGTCCACGTCGAGTCGGTCTTGCTGGTCTGCCCCGGCAGGCTGTGTAGACCGAAGAAGTACTTCATGCCGTCGCTGGTCGTGAGCTTCCAGTACTCACCGTCGTCATCACCATTGCCGGCGCCGGTGAGCTTCTCGATCTTCGAGCCGTCCTCGTTGCGGCCGTGCCAGCCCTTGCCCGCCTCGAACACCAACTCGGTGCCGTGTCCGTTCAAGGAGATGGTGGCGTTGTCGGACCGCCAGCACTGGTCACCGGTTTTACGGGTGTTGTTGGCCCCGCCACCCATGTCGTCCGAGCAGCCGACGTAGCTGCGCTCGATGTAGCCGGGTGCGTAGTCGAAGCCCTCGCCGATCCAGGACGGCTGGTTGTTCGACGCGTCCGACTTGCCGTCCACGGCGCTGCTCGAGTACCCGAGCGTGATGGAGGGGGTGGGGCCGGCCGCGGAAGGCACGGCCTGCAACGGGTACGACCACGAGAAATCGCCCGTGGCACCTCCCACCGACCAGGTCGAGGACGGCGACAGCGGCGTGGCGCCGAAGTCGCCCCCGTCCCCCGCCGCGCCGGCCGCGAGCGCCACCATCGTCGAGGCCGTGCCGGCGCTCGTCGAGGCATCCGCCGCGGTCAGTGGCAGTGACACCTCGGCGCTGACCGCGCCGTCCTGGTTCCGCGACTTCAGCGGCTCGGCGGCACACTCGGCCCGGCCCGGCGTCGTCAGTGCGCACTCCGGCACCCGCCACAGCTTCAGCCGAGACGACCAGTCGCCGCCGTACGCGTGCGCGAAGCGCCGGTAGTCGACGGTGACGGTGGCCGCACCCGGCCCGGTCGCCACCTTCGCGGTCGGCGTCTGCGTCGCCGCACCGCCCACCCGCAGCAGCAATCCGTCGCGCCACTGCTCCGGTACGGCACCGCGGTCCAGCACCTCGACCGTCACCGCCCGGGTGCGCTCACCGGCCGCACCTTCGACGGGGCTCACGGACACCGGCAGGTCGCCGACCTTGGCCGCCTTGGCGGCCGTGCTCCGCTGACCCGCGGGCGCCACCGACAGTGTCGCCGATGCCTTGCCCGGCTTCGGCCACGCCGACGCCGCCAGGTTGGCGCTGGGCACCGCCTTCGTCGGCCACGCCCGGCTCTTTACTGGCGCACCGTCGTGGTCGAGCTTCTCCCGCTGCGCCGACAGGTGCGGCTTCGGCTTGGCGGTGGCTTGCGTCGGGACTGTGAGTGCGGACACCACCAGGGTCCCGCTCAACAGCGCAGCTACACCGGCACGGGTACGACTTGTGGGGTTCCGTAGGGATTTGAGGGGGCTGCGAAGGGTGCGTTTCACCCACGTCTCCAGATGCTCTGGTCGGGACGGAAGTAGGAGGACTCGAAACCGTTCACTCGGTGGGCTCGAGGATCGCCTGCCGCTCGAAGATCCGCTCCACGTCGAAGTCGGTCAGTGCGCCCTGGTAGAGGGCGAGGTCGGAGATGTCGCCGTCCCACGGGTCGGTGGTCAGGGTGGGCTGACCGGGTGGGGTGTAGCGGGAGGCACCCACGTACAGCGGGCCGGTCGAGTCGAAGGCGCCGGTGAAGTTGGCCGGGAACGGCAGGGTCGTCTCGAGCTGGCCGTTGACGTAGAGGCGCGCCTCCCGACGGCCCCGGTCGTAGACACCGACGACGTGTGTCCAGGTCGAGAGGTCGTCTTCCTCGTTCATCGTCCGTGAGCTGGTCAGGACGTCGATGACGTTGCCGTACTGCGGGGAGCTGTCCAGGCCGAAGAGAGAGAAGGACCACCAGTAGCCGGCGACCCCGTTGACGGTCTTCGACCGCTGCCCGAGGTAGAAGGCCGAGTTCTTCGCACCGATCTGGGAGACCGCGGTCCGGATGCCGAGCGACTCCGGCCGCAGCCACACCGACACCGAGAACGAGTCGTCGGTCTTCACCACCCGGGTGTCCTGCCAGGCACCAGCGCCGACGTCCCGCATGGAGTGCCCGTACTCGGTGGTGACCTGGTTCGGATCCTCGATGCCGTGGGAGTTGAACCTGAGGAAGTTGCGGCTGTCGCTGCCGGTGTCGGTGCCCAGGGTCAGTGCCAGCCGACGGCCGAACTGACCGGCCTCCGGCGCGCTGCAGAGATCCGGGCTGGTCGACTCGACGTAGCAGGGGGTGGCACCGCCCATATCCCAGTCGCCGACGAGGATCGGCTGGAGGATGCCCGGCTCGTCGAAGCCGCCAGAGCCCGGCGCCTCGGCGAGCTGGCCGGTGAAGTCGTTACCGACCAGCACCCGGTCGAAGACCTGCACGTCGGCGATCGATCCGGTGAAGAAGTTGTCCCCCACCCCGCTCCGTCCGCCGTAGTTACGGCCGATTTGGAAGTTGCCGGTGGCGTTGTAGGTGGAGGCCCACGGGGCGCTGGTGACCTCGGTGCCGTTGAGGAAGAGGGTCATCTTCCGGGTGCCCGCGTCGTAGGAGAACGCGACGTGCTGCCAACGGTTGACGTCCGCCGAGGTGATGGCCGGCGAGAGAATCTCTCCGTACGGAGCGCTGACGCAGTCGCCGTCATGCATCGTGACGTTCCACTTCGGCACTCCTGCTTGCAGGACGATGCCGAAGAAGAAGCCGTAGGAGCACTCGCCGCTCTGGGTGGCGATGGCCATGTTGTGGATGGGGACGTACGGCAGCCGCACCCACGCGGCCACACTGTAGGACTTCGTGGTGTCGACCACCGACGTGGCGGTCGAGAGGTACGACGACGACGCGGACTCTTGGAAGGCCGCGGTCTGGCCGCCGATCAACCGCGTGTCGCTCGGCCAGGTGATGTTCGTCGCGGTCAACGGGGTGTCACCGCCGACAGCCTCCTGCTCGTCAGCCAGCGCCTCGGCCTGCGTCCGGCCCGGGTAGGTCTCCAGCCCCCAGCGCGCCACCGCCGGCGACGGGCGGCCTGCGGTGAATTCGACGGAGCCGTCCTTCAGGTTGCCCGTGCTGTCGAACGCACGGACGTAGAAAACGTTGAGCCCGTACTTCGGCACGACCAGGGTCACGTCGGCCCGCTTGACCGTGATGACGCCTGCGGTCGGATCCTGGACCGTGCCCAGCACCGCTGCGATCTCCGTCGTCGCCGGGTCCTTCCAGCCGTACTGGAACCTCGGGACGGTCAGGTCCTTCGAGTAGATGGTGAAGGTGACCCGCTCACCGGGTTTCTGCTGACCCTCGCTCATCAGGACGGTCACATCCGGCACGGTGGTGTCGACCATGAACCGGCACCAGTCCGACCACGGGCTGGTCTTGTTGTAGGGCGCGGGATCGGTGGCGTACGTGCGGTACGCGTACGTCACCGCTTCGGAAACGGTGACCGCCGCCGTGCTGGAGCGACCGTTGGCGGGCACCGACGCGCCGGCGGGCGCGGCCTTGCGGGGCGTCGAGGCGTCGATGACCCCGTTGGCGGGGACCTGCACCCACTCGTAGGTGGTCCTCAGCGACTGGGTGCCGTCCGCGTCCGGGAAGATCGCCGAGAACGTCGGCCTGGTGCTGCCGATCACCTTGGTCGAGGTTGGCGAGCAGGCCACGCCGGCGATCTGGAGGCTGCTCGGCTTGCCGGGGATGTTGTCGTAGTCGACGATGAGCTTGGCGTTGTTGGGGAAGAACTTCTTGTACCGGTCAGTGGTCGACTCCCCGCTGCCGTCGGTGGCGCTGCAGGCGCAGAAGCCGAAGGGGATGCTGGTCCACTTGTTGGTGGCGTGCGTCTGGATCACGCTGGTCACTGCGGAGCCGGTGAAGTTGACCGTCATGTCCGGCTGCGGCGAGTCGGAGCAGCCCTTGCCCTCGTTGGCGTGGGACGACGCGGTCGACTTCAGGCTGTTGAGCTTCGGCGCCCAAGCGGTGCGCGGCGTCGAGGCGATGCCGGCGGAGTGGTACAGGTAGGTCGGCGTGTTTCCGCAGGACCATGAGTGGTCCAGCTTCATCTGCACGTACGCCGACTGGATGTGCTTGCTGACCAGGGCCGACAGCGGGAAGTCGAAGTACGACCGATAGATCGTGCCCGAGTCGGGATCCTTACCGACCCGCGCCACCGAGATGTCGGTGTTGTTGCTGTTGTTGTTCGTCGCGTACGCCCAGCGGGACTTGCCCGTGGACCATTCCGGGTCGATGAACACCGGGAACGTCGCCGTCGTCGACAGCAGGGCCGCATCCGGCCGGAGCACAAGGTCTCCGCCGGAGACCTCGACACCGACCGACGCGGTCCGCGCCACGTCACCCGGCACTGCGGCCGTCGATCCGCTCGGCTGCGCACCGCCCTCGTCCGCACCGGCAGCCGCGCCCTCGGCGCGCGACGCCGATGACGGCGTGATGTTCGAGTCCCACATCGTGGCCTGTACGGCCGACGCGAGCACGTCGCTGCCGGCCACCGCCGACAGCCGCCCGTCCGGTGCTCGTACCACTCGGGCATCCCCGCCCAGGTTGAACCGCAGGGTGCGCAGCGCCGGGTTGGCCCCGGCCTGCGCGGTCTTGACCACGAACACGTGCGTGAAGCCGGTCCGGGTCGCCCGCAGCACGAGATCCGTGCCCGGCAACACCTCGGCGTACGTCGCCGAGTCACCGGAGACCGTGGGCTTCGGCAGCGCGTTGGGCCAGGACAACGTCAACGACTTGCCCTGCCGGGTCAACGTCACCGCCGGACCCGTGCCGCCGCCGGAGAACCGCACGTCGGCCACCGAGGCGGCCGGACGGAGAGCGCCGCCCTGGCCGGGTCGCAGCGAGAGGTCGATCTCCGCCCACGTACCGTCGGTCCGACGCACCCGCTGCGGCACCACCGCCGACTCCGCGGTGAAACCACCCGCCGGGTTCGCAAACACCTGCGTCAGCTCCGTGCGCGCGGACGCCACCTCGACCCGTTGGCCCGAGCGCTTCGCCTGGGCGGTAGCCGATGCCGTATCCGGCGCGACCGCCGAACCCTTGGGCGCGGACGCCGGCGCGGCGACGGAGGGCGACGGCACCGTGAGGACGGATCCGATCACCGCCGCCACGACACCAGCGGCGACTATCGGATGAGAACGCCCCAGGAAACGGGCAGGCAGCATCGAGCGGCCGGAAACCATCGCAACCCCCGTGAAGGATGTCAACCAGACGCGCGAACTGTAGATCCCGACAAGCAGGCTGTCCATGCCCGATCACAACTGGTGACCACGAATCGGGCATTCCGTTCAAGTTGATGCCTCAGGCAACCGCTGCGTGATCACCACCAGCCGCTACTGCTCACTCCTCGCGGCGCTGCGCATCCAGATGCGTCCTGAGGGCCGCCGCGATCTCGCCCGCCGCGAGGATCTGATCCGGCGTGAGGGCGTCGACGAAGAGCTCGCGAATGGCGCGTAGGTGCGGGACGGTGGCTGCCCGGAACGCCTCGTCGCCGGTTGGCGTGAGGTGTATCTCCGCGCCTCGGGGAACAGTTGCGCACTCCTGGCGGCGGATGAGCCCACGCCGCTCCATCCGCCCCAGGTGGTGGGAGAGTCGGCTCCGCTCCCAGCCGATGTGCGTCGCCAGTTCGGAAGACCGCATCTGATGGTCCTGCACCTCGGTGAGGGCGAGCAGTACGGCGTAGTCCCCCGGCGAGAGCGAGCACTCGGTCTGGAGGCGGGACGCGAGCTGGGAACCGAGCGCATGGGTCGTCTCGATGAAGTCCCGCCAGATCCGGAGCTGCTCCGCGGTTGGCAGTTGGCGTCCGTTCGGCGGGTCGGCTGTGGCCTTCGTCATCGTCCCCTCCTAGTTGACATGTCAATTTCAGGCTAACATTATTGACGTGTCAATCGAGGGCTGAAGCCCTGCGGTGGCGGTCACCGTCGGGAGTGAGCGTGGGGAGGTAGCGATGACGACTCAAGGCTTTGAACTGGGGCTCAACTCGTTCGGGGAGGTGGCCACCGACGGCGGCCGGGTCATGAGCGACGCCGAGACCGTACGGCTGCTCGTGGACGAGGCACGACTCGCCGAGTCGGTCGGACTCGACGTGTTCAGCGTGGGTGAGCACTACCGGGAGGGCCACAACGACTCGGCGACCCCCGTGCTGCTCGCGGCGGCCGCGACAGCGACCGAACGGATCCGCCTCGGCACCTCGGTCACGGTGCTCAGCACGAACGATCCGGTACGGCTCTACCACGAGTTCTCGACCCTCGACGCCGTGTCGAACGGCCGCGCCCAGATGGTCGTCGGGCGCGCGTCGGCGACCGAGTCCTTCCCGCTGTTCGGCTACGACCTGGCGGATTACGAGCGGTTGTTCGAGGAGAAGCTCGACCTCTTCCTTCGGCTCCAACGGGACGAGTCAGTCACCTGGTCCGGAACGGTGCGGAGCCCCCTGACCGCGCAGAAACTGCATCCGAAGATGCGGGAGGGCGGCATTCCGACCTGGATCGGTGTCGGGGGGAGCCCGAACTCCGTGATCCGCGCCGCCCGGCTCGGACTCCCACTCATGCTGGCGATCATCGGCGGACGCCCCCAGCGGTTCGCCGGCCACGTCGACCTCTATCTCAAGGCGCTCGCACAATACGGGCATACCCTGCAGCCAATCGGGCAGCACTCACTCGGCCTCGTCGCGGACACCGACGAGGAGGCGGTGGAGACGTGGTGGCGATACTGGCAGCCGGTCGTGGCGGCGCTCGCTGCGGAACGCGGCTTCTACAAGCCGGACCGCGCACGCTTCGAGGCTGAAGTCGACCACGGCGCGTTGTTCGTCGGGTCACCCGAGACGGTCGCCCAGAAGATCGTCACGGTGGCCCGTGACCTGCGGCTGAGCCGCTTCGACCTGAAGTACGACATCATGCACCTGCCCCGCGAGGCACGCGCGCGCACCATCGAGCTGCTGGGCCGTGAGGTCGCGCCGCGCGTCCGGGAGCTGCTGGCGAAGGAGCCCACCAATGTCTGATCTCGAGTTCGGCCTCGACAACTTCGGCGACGTACCGGAGGACGACTCCGGTAAGCGCATCTCCCACGCCGCCGCGATCCGGCAGGTCGTCGACGAGGCGGTGCTGGCCGACGAGCTCGGCGTCGACGTCATCGCCCTCGGGGAGCACCACCGGCCGGAGTATTCGGTGTCGACGCCGGAGACCGTGCTGGCCGGGATCGCCACCCGTACCTCGCGGATCCGCCTCGCCTCCGGCGTGACCGTGCTGAGCTCGGACGACCCGGTCCGGGTGTTCCAGCGGTTCGCGACGGTGGACGCGCTGTCGAATGGCCGGGCCGAGGTCATCCTCGGTCGCGGCTCGTTCACCGAGTCCTTCCCGCTCTTCGGCTACGACCTGCGCGACTACGACACGCTGTTCGAAGAGAAGATCGAGCTGTTCGCGAAGTTGCTGGACGAGAAGCCGGTGACCTGGAGCGGCACCCTGCGTGCCCCGCTGGAGAACGCCGACGTCTTCCCGAAGACCGAGTCGGGGCATCTCACCACCTGGGTCGGCGTCGGCGGCTCGCCGCAGTCGGTCGTGCGTACCGCCCGTTACGGCCTCCCGCTCATGCTCGCCATCATCGGCGGCGCTCCCGACCGCTTCGCGCCCTACATCGACCTCTACAAAAGGGCTGCCGACCAGCTCGGCACGACCGCGCACCCGGTCGGCATGCACTCGCCCGGCTTCATCGCCGACACCGACGAGCAGGCGAAGGAGGTGTACTGGCCGCACTACCGGGTCATGCGGGACCGGATCGGCAAGCTGCGGGGCTGGCCGCCGGTCCGGCGCTCGGAGTTCGACGCCGAGGTGGAGCACGGTTCCCTCTACGTCGGCTCGCCGGAGACCGTGGCCCGCCGGGTGGCTCGCGCGATCCGCAGCCTCGGCGTCGGCCGGTTCGACCTCATCTACGCGGCCGGCGCACAGCCGACGAGCGCCCGGATGCGCGCGGTCGAGCTCTACGGCACCAAGGTGATCCCCATGGTCCGCGACATCCTGGCCAGCTGACCAGTCCGGTCGGACGGTCACTCGTACTGGAAGGAAGACATGAACGACAACGGCCTGAACGGGCCCCAGACCCTCGGCATCCTCGGGGCCGGCAAGGTCGGCACGGTGCTCGCTCGGCTCGCCCTCGCCGCCGGCTACCGGGTGCTCATCGCCGGCTCCGAGGACCCGGCGAAGATCGCCCTCACCATCGAGGTGCTCACGCCCGGGGCGGTGGCCACCAGCGCGCTCGACGCGGCAGCCGGCGCCGACATCGTGATCCTCGCCCTTCCGCTCGGTAAGCACCGCAACCTTCCCGTCGAGGCGTTGCGCGGCAAGCTCGTCCTCGACGCGATGAACTACTGGTGGGAGATCGACGGCATCCGGGACGACCTCACCGATGCGCGCACCTCGTCTAGCGAGATCGTCCAGGCGTTCCTGCCCGGCTCCCGGGTCGTCAAGGCGTTCAACCACATGGGATACCACGACCTCGAGGACGAGGCGCGGCCAGCCGGACCGACCGGCCGTAAGGCCATCGCGATCGCCGGCGACGACCCCGCTGACCTCACCGCGGTCGCATCCCTCGTGGACGCGCTCGGCTTCGACCCGGTGATCGCCGGCCCGCTCGCCGACGGTGTGCGGCTGGAGCCGGGCAGCGAATTGTTCGGCGCCAACGTGAGCGCCGACGAGGTGCGCGCCATGCTCGACCGCTTTCCCGAGTCGGAGCGTGGCCGGATCATCGCCGCCGCGCGGGCCGGAACGGCGGGGTAGGGCGGCTTACCCGACCTGTGGTGTCAACCACGTGGGCTCCGCACGGTTGGCGGGGCGGAGCGGTGCTCCGTATTCTTCACGGAGGTTGCGGAGCAGTGCTCCGCCACTGCGCCGCCCGCGTACCGAAGGAGCACACACATGACCACGACAGCTCGGACCATCCTCGTCACGGGTGCCACCGGACAACAGGGTGGCACCACGGCCCGGCACCTTCTCGCCGGTGGTTGGCACGTCCGGGCGCTGGTCCGGGACCCAGGGAGCGCGGCGGCCACCAGCCTCGCCAGTGCGGGGGTGGAGCTGGTGGTCGGGGACCTGGACGACCGGGACAGCGTCGGCGTCGCTGTCCGCGGCGTCCACGGCGTCTTCAGCGTCCAACCCGCCGACATTCCCCCCGCCTTCGCCAAGAACGAGTGGGAACGCGGGCGGAACGTCGTCGACGCCGCGCTGGCCGCAGGCGTCCAGCATCTCGTCTACGCCTCGGTGGCCAGCGCCGACCGGGCCACCGGTATCCCCCACTGGGACATCAAGTGGGAGATCGAGCAGTACATCCGAGCCAAGGACGTCCCGGCCACGGTGCTGCGTCCGGTCATGTTCATGGAGAACTTCGCCGACCGGACCTACGGGATCCGCGGCGAGATCGCGCTTCTCCCTACTCTTCCGGCCGACGCGACCGTCCAGCTCATCGCACTCGACGACATCGGCGCGTTCGCCGCGACGGCCTTCGCCGTCCCGGACCGGTTCCTCGGCGAGGCGCTCGAAATTGCCGGCGACGAACTGACAGTGGATCAGATCAACGTGGCGATCGCCCGGGCGACGGGCCTGGACATGCCCGTTGCGGATCAAGACCGCGGATCCACACCCAAGACGTCGTTGAACGGCTGGCAGGCCGACATCGCCGGCCTGCGAGCGCTCCACCCCGGCCTGATGGACCTCGACGCCTGGCTGTCGAGGAAGGGCAAGGCGTTGCTGGAAGGCCACCTGCAGGACGCCGGGCGTCGTTGACGAATTGGCCTGACGGCCCGGGTTCGACACGCGAGCACCCGCGTGTGGGCTCTCCGCCCTTTCGTTGTTCGGCAGAAGCTCATCGGGAAGGGCGGGCACCGGATCCCGGTGCCCGCCCTTCCCGTGTTCGCTCGGTTCAGCTACGCCCGGTCGATCCGGGTCGATGCTCAGTAACGGTAGGCGCGAATGATGGTCTGCTTGACCGTGTTACCGCTGGTGTCGGTCGCGGCACCCCGCAGCGAGACGAAGCCACTGCCGGACGGGTTGCGCACCCAGGCGACCGCTTTCTCGCCGGCCCGCAGCACGGTCAGCTTCCGCCAGGTCTTGCCGTCGTCGAAGGACGCCTCGACGGTCAGGGACTTGGTCCGACCGGGCGCCGCCCCGACCTGACGGTCGAGCGAGACCGGGATCGCGAACAGCCGCCCGGCCGGCGCCTTGTTGTTCATGTCCAGTTCCGGCGTGTACCGGATCGCCGTCAGCGGCAGCTTCACCAGTTGGCCGTCGCGGACGTGCCCGGATTTGAAGGTCCACTCCGCGTCGACCACGGTCGAGAGGGTGAACTCCGGGTCGCTGCGGAAGGTCGCGGCCAGCCGGTAGTCACCCGCCTCCGCGGGCACGTCCCACGACCAGGGCGCCTGGTCGGCGTCGCCGATCTTGACCCCGTTGCGGTAGAGGTTGACCTGCACGCTGCCGTTGCGAACCTGCCGGAAGCCCATGTGCCCGGCGCCGTCGCCGTGCAGGGGCCCCGGCCCGCCGATCGTGTCGCCCCAGTAGCGGGTGGCGTACTGCTGGCCGAAGTTCGGCTCCGGGAAGACCGGCCCGATCACCCCGTTGGCCCACTTCACCGTGTACGTGCGCCCGGGCCGGTAGCTGGTCCAGTCCGACTGGTAGTACGTGTACCTCGACTGGGCTGACGTCGACTGCCAGACCGCCTGCTTGTCCTGGTTGTAGTACTCCGTGATGGTGCTCGGCGCGTCGTAGGTGAAGCTCGGCGGGATGTTTCGCTCGTCGCGGTAGACCGGCGAGTTGCCGGGCGCGTGCGCGACCGCGAGCCGGGACACCGGCACGCCGGCCACGTCCGCGCTGATCTGTGAACGGACGGTGGCGAAGTCACCCGAGCGCAGCTTGCGGGTCAGCCCGGTCATCATCTTCTGCGGCTCGTAGAGGTAGACCCGGTAGACGTACGGGCTGTTGTGCAGGGTGCTGTCCGGGGACACCTGGCCCCACATGCTGTGCACGTAGGAGACGAAACCAGGCGTCTTGCCGGCCCCGATCTGCGCGGTCCGCACGTACTGGAGGGGGATGTTCATCAGCACGCCGAACGCGTCGTTGCTGCCCGAGATCTGCGGCTCCTCGGTGCGGATCGTCCAGCCGGATTCCTGCCAGACGGCCGTGGCCTTCGGATTCGGCACCGACACCGCGATCGGCTTCGCCAGGCGGGCGTCCATGGTGAGCGCCTGGTCCCTGGTCAGGTCGAGGTTCGGACGGACCAGCGACGTGATCTGCGGGACGTCCCCGTCGACGCGCTCCAGGTAGGTCTGGACCAGGTAGCGACCCGCGCGGAGCCGGTACTTGGTGGTCGTGGGGCTGCCGAGGACCAGAACGCTCTGCCGGTCCAGGTCGGTCACGACGGTCACCCAGCCCTGGTCGGCCGTGGGCGCTCCACCGTCCGGCCCGACGAGCTTGAGGGTCAGCTCATGGCGTACGACGTCGAGCGCGACCGGGGTCTGCACCTGCACGCCGTCACCGGTGGCGGTCACCTCGCCGCCGAAGTAGCGGTCGGGCAGGTTGGTGCTGGCCTGCACGTTGACGGTCACGGTGGCCGTGCCGCCCGCCGGAACGGTTACCGAGGGCGCGCTGAGGCTGAACAGGCCAGCCGGCGCCGGGGCACCGTCCGCGTCCTTGGCGGCGACGGAGACCGCCAGGGTCAGAGCCGAAGAGCCGCTGTTCGCGTACGTGATGATGCTCTTCTGCGTGGCGGCGGTCCGCTCGAAGGCGACGCTGACCGGGCTCGCCGTGACGGTCTGCTTGATCGCCCGGGCGACGTCGAGGAAGCCCGCGCCCTGCTCGTAGACGCCGATGGCGTCGTTCGGCTGCGCGGCCGCCATCAGGGTGGACTTGATCCGCTCGGGTGCCCAGTCCGGGTGCTGCTGGGTCAGGATCGCCGCCGCGCCAGCCATGTGCGGGGTGGCCATCGAGGTGCCCGACATACTGGTGTACTGCGGGTTCTCGTCGATCGGCCACAGCTCGGAGGCCGAGCTGCGGGCGGCGACGATGCCGGCGCCGGGCGCGGTGATGTCCGGCTTGATGCCGCCGGTCGCGCTCGGACCCCGGCTGGAGAACTCGGCCAGCTCACCCGTCTTGGTCACGGCGCCCACGGTCAGCGCCTCGGTCATGCCGCCGGGCGAGTCCACCGTGGATTCGCCGCCCATACCCTCGTTGCCCGCCGCGACGACGAAGAGCACGCCGTAACGGTGGGTGAGGTCGACCAGGGCCGCTTCGATCGGGTCGGTCTCCGGGCTGTCCGGGCCGCCGAGGCTCATGTTGACGACCTTGACGCCCTGCTCAGCCGCCCAGGTCATGCCGGCCAGGATCGCCGACTCCGGGCAGCCCGCCTCGACGCAGACCTTCGCGCTGTAGAGCTTCGCGCCGGGCGCCATGCCCTTGTAGCGGCCCTGCGAGGCGGCCGCGGTGCCAGCGATGGTGGAGGCGACGTGGGTGCCGTGCCCGACCCGGTCGAGGGCGTCCGACTCGTCGGTGAAGTTCTCCGCCGCGACGACCTGCCCGGCCAGGTCGGGGTGGGTCTGGTCGACGCCGGTGTCGATGACGCCGACCTTCACCCCCGTTCCCGTGAAGCCGGCCTGCCAGGCCTGCGGCGCACCGGTCAGCGGGACGCTGACGTCGAGGGTGGGGTGACGCAGCCCGTCGAGCCAGATCTTGTCGAAGCCGGCCCGCAGTTGCCGCGCGCCGTCGTTCGCGGTCGACGTGACGGTGTTCCAGAACAAGACCGCGTCCTTACGGTTCTCCGCGACGGCGCTCACGCCGGAGAGCTCCCGGGTGGTCTGGGCGCCGGAGAGGCGGGCAGGGGCGGCGCCGCCGTGCTGGACGATGAGCGGCAGGGTGGTCCGCGCGTCGTCGTAACCGAAGTCGACCAGCGTCGAGACGTCGAAGAGCCGCTCGTCGAGCTTGCCCCGGTTGAGCAGGCCGACGGCGTCGGAGGGAATGACGGTGACGTCCTTCCCGGCGCTGTGCGTGATGAAGGGGATCTTCTCCCGCCCCTTGCCGGGCACCACCTCGACGGCCGTCTGCCCGTTCACCGTGCTGACCTTGACGGTGTCGCCGGTGATCAGGGTGACCGAACGGGGGGCGGACGCGACCCCGGGAGTGGTTGCCGGCTTCGCGCCGCCCGATGCGGGTTGGCCGGGGGTCGGAGCAGCGGCGTTTGCGCTGGCCAGCGGTAAGCCGAGCGTCAGGGTGAGCGCGGTGCCGAGGGCGATCAGCCCGGAGCCCCGCCGAATCGGTGGTAAAGGCACAGTGTCCCCTTCGCGTCGACGAGCTGTACGCAAGGAGCATTGATCAAGTTCGGCGGATGTCGAGTGCTCGGCCGTGGCGTCTCTGCGCCATGGCGCAGAAACGCCGGCAGGGTCGCGAGGGCAGGACCTCCATGCTCACGACGGCATGGGCCCGAGGTTGGGCTGTCACTCCGGCGGGAGCCGGTCGGCGAGGAACAGAGCAGCGAGCCTGGGGAGTCGGCGTTGCCATTCGCCTCGATCGTCAAGATCCCAATGGTCGTCAGCGAGCGACGGCTCGACGATCGGGTCAGCAGTCACCGACCCCTCGGGATACGCGGCGTTCCAGAAGGCGTCCGGGTCGCCTGTCCGCCGCTCATACGCCTTGTGCGCCGCAAAGAGCAGCTCCGCATCGCCGATCCAGAGGACTTCTCCGGTCGACGCGCTGATCTCTTGGACAGCGGGGTGCCCGGCGAGTGAATCCGCTTGGCTGACCACTGCCTCGAACGTGCTTCTGCCGAGCCCGACGAGCCCTGCCCGGAAGTCGGAGAATCCGTCGTCGGACAGGAACCCGTGCTCGATAACCCAGCACGCCGCGCAGGTATCCCAGTTGTCGACCTGGTCGAGCACGTCACCGAGCAGACGGTCGAACGCGACAATCTCCGGCAGCTCACGATGGCTCAGCTCTGCCACAAGCGCCTCAGCGACCGCACTCGGCTGACTGTCTTCGATGGCTCGGTCTGCCGCTGGACCTGCTGCCATTCGTGCCCGCTCAACAACCTGCCAGAACCCGTCCACGTCCACGGCCGCCAGTGTCCAGGACCGGTGTGACAGCGTGGGTGTCACACCCGCCCATGAGCGCGGTCCAGAACATCTCGCAGGCCTGATGCCGGGCCGGCCGGAACACCTTCCCAAGGGGAGACCCAACTCTTGGTGGATCTCCCCTTGCCGCGTCATGTGATTAGCAGTCGTACACGGTTACGGCGTAGCTCGTCTGCAGACCGATGAAGTGTTGACCTGGCCCGAGGTCCGGTAGCTGCCGGTACCAGGGGCCACCGCCGTCGGAGCGGTACTGGACGGTGCAGTGGTTGGCCCCGGTGTACCAGCCAGCGGTGTTAGCCCAGCCGAAATACCAGTCGGACCACTGACCGGACGGTAGGACGGCATCGTAAGTGCCGTGCGTGTACTTACCGTCCCGGACATGGATAACGCCGAGACCGCCGCCCCATTCGTTGTAGATGTAGTTGCCCGCCGCGAGGGACGCGCGCGGTCGCTGCGCCACGAAACGGAGCAGCTCCGCCTCCGCAGCCTGCTTGCTCTTCATCACGGACGGTGCGGGCTCGGCGGGTGATGCGGAGGCGAGGCTTGCCGGGAGCACCATGGACAGGATCACTGCCACAACCACGGTGAAGAGCCCTCGCCGTCGGATAGATCGCACAGCAGTTTCTCCATTCTGGATTTGAGATCCGACGCGCCCAGGCGCCGCGGCATCGAGCGAAACCCACAGAGGCTGAGGTGCGGCGCGAGAACGAGAAATCGCCAGACCTCTGGGTGACCTCCACCGACGTTTCGCTGTAGCTGACCGGGGCGCTCTGGTCTCGTTGAGTTCGGTCGGCCCTGCTGCCCGCAGTCTTGCAAGAGGATGTTGGCTCGATGTTGGTCAGCAGATGGAGTGAACGCCACGACGTCGCGATGGAGGTGGGACTGGTCGAAGCGGACCAGCTTCGCGGCGCGTTCGGGTGCCGCGCCGGATGATCCTGCGGTACGCGACCCCGCCTGCCACTGGTCGGCGAGCAACGCGTCGACCAATCCGAACCGGTCCTCCCACGACGAGCCGTTGCTCAGGGCACCGCTGCTCGCTAGACCTGGGCGACACCGTCCGGCAGGCCGGCAGCATTCGGCGACAGCAGCGCCCGCACCCCGGACAGGTACGCATCAGGATGGGTGCCGTGGATCAGCAGGCGCTGCAGGACGAAGCCCTGTGCCAGGCCGAGCATCGCGGCGCCGACCTCATCCGGGACCGCGTCGGCGGACAGCTTCCCGGCCGCCTGCCAGCGGCGGGCGACCTCGGCGAAGTGCCCGCGCAGCCGCTGGTAGACCTCGTCGGCACGGTCGGCGAGTTGCGGGCTGCGCAAGGCTTCGGCCCACACCTGCACCCCGATCCGGCTGATGTCGACGCCCGTGGCCGGGTCGTTGGCGATCCGGCCGGTGATCACCTTGATCATCGTGGCCAGCGCTTGCTCGGGGGACGGGGCGGCCCCGTCGGCGAGCAGAGCCGCGAAGGCCTCGTCCGCGGCACCCAGCGCGGTCTCTGCGACCGCCACGATCAAGTCTTCCTTGCTGCGGAAATAGCCGTAGACCGCACCTGCCGACAGCCCGGCTTCGCTGATGATGTCGGCCATCGACGTGGCGTGGAAGCCGTTGCGGGCGAACAACCGCGCTGCCGCGGCGACGATCTCGGCGCGGCGGGTGGCCCGGTACTGCTCAGAGACTCGTGGCATGTGACGAACCTTAAAGACGAACGGTTGTTCTTGATTGAGTTTAACCTGGCTGGCAAAGTAAAACGAACAACCGTTCTTTTTGAGGAGTCGCCATGGCCAGCCCTGCTCCGCCCCACCCCGTCCCCTCGTCGTGGCCGGCCGTAGCCAAGGCCGTCGCCCTGCTCACGATCATCATCAGCGTGCTGCTCACCGCCTTTGCCTGGCCCGCCGTACGCTCGTCGATCCACGACGTGCCGATCGCTGTGGCCGGACCTGCGGCGACCGCCGACCAGATCAGCGCCGCCCTCGAACAGCGTCTGCCGAGCGCCTTCGACATCACCCGCGTCACCGGAACGGCCGCCGCCGAGAAGCTGATCCGCGACCGCGACGTCTACGGGGCGATCGACGTCAGCACCGGCACCCCGCGAGTCTTGACCGCGTCGGCCGGCAGCACGTCGGTCGCGCAGACATTGCAGGCCGTCGGCACCGCTCTCGCCCAGGCCCAGGCCCAGGGCGCCACCCCGGCGGTCGCCGTCCAGGACATCGTGGCCCTGCCCGTCGACGACCCACGCGGCGCCGGCCTGGCCGCCGGCGCGCTGCCCCTGGTCCTCGGCGGCATGCTCGCCGCCGTGCTGCTCACCCGCCTGGTCCGCGGCCGGGTCCGCCGCATCGTCGGCGCCTTCGGCTTCGCCGGCACCGGCGGCCTGGCCATGGCGGCGATCCTGCAGGTCTGGCTCGGCTCCCTCGGCGGCACCTACCTCGCCAACGCTGGCGCCATCGCCCTGACCATCGCAGCCACCTCGCTGTTCATCCTGGGCCTGGAATCCCTGCTCGGCTACGCCGGATTCGGCATCGGCTCGGCCACCATGATGCTGATCGGCAACCCGCTGTCCGGCACGTCCACCGCCCCGGAGATGCTGCCCGGCTGGTCCGGCGCCCTCGGCCAACTGCTGCCACCCGGCGCCGGCGGGCAGCTGTTGCGCTCCACCGCCTACTTCGGCGGCCACGGCGACGCTCAGCCGATCATTGTCCTGCTCACCTGGCTCGTCGTCGGGGCGGCACTGAGCCTGCTCGGCCACCACCGCTCCCGCCGCGCCACCACCGCCACGCCGGCCCACGCCGCCCCGGCGGAGCCGAACTCGTACGCGACGGCCTGACGGCCACGCGTCGGGCGCTCTCGCCGCGAATGCGGTGGCCGACCCAACAAGCTGACCCGAGGCCTCGACTCTCCGAGCTTGCGTAAGGTCGCCAACCTTTCCAAGGGCCAGCCGGCGCTGTCCGTAGCGGCCCGACGTCTAGGAGAAACGAGAGGTTCGAGCACATCTATCGATATACGCTGCATTGAAAGTCACCTTTGTGGAGGGAGACCGATGACCACGCGACGAATGAGTGCTCGGCTGGCAGGTATCGCGTTGCTCACGGCGGCGGTGACCTACGTTGTGCCCGCGACACCGGCTTCGGCGGCCTGTGGGCAGGGCTGGTCGGACCGGAGCAGCCGCACAGCCGTGGTGACGGCAAACGGTCTCCGTTACCGCACCGGGCCGCACACGTCCTGCACCGCCTATGGCCAGGTGAATCGCGGCGTGACGGCGTACCTCGACTGCGCCACGCGCGGCGACACGGTCAACGGCAACGCCATCTGGTGGCACGCGCGCTTCAGCACCGGTGGGTCCGGCTTCATCAGCGGGGCGTACCTCAACCCGTGGATCCCGTACACCACCGAGAACTGCTGATCCCAATCGGCCGGGACCCGGGCTCGCACTCGCGACGAACGAC
This sequence comes from Micromonospora sp. CPCC 205539, assembly GCF_036906815.1. Lineage (NCBI taxonomy): Bacteria > Bacillati > Actinomycetota > Actinomycetes > Micromonosporales > Micromonosporaceae > Micromonospora > Micromonospora sp. CPCC 205539. The sequence continues at coordinate 226,053 of NZ_JBAKHW010000002.1, forward strand.
CCGGTCCCGGTCGATCGACGGCTCGACGTGGTCCGATCTTCGCGGCCCGGTCGATACGGCGAAGCCCGTTACCGGTTATTCCGGTAACGGGCTTTTGACCTGCACAAACCAAGGGTGGGCGATGCTGGTATCGAACCAGCGACCTCTTCGGTGTGAACGAAGCGCTCTCCCACTGAGCTAATCGCCCTCAGCGCCGGTAACTCTACCCGATCGTGGAACCGGACCGGAAATCCGGGGTCAGTGCGTCGCCAGGTACTGCATCACCCTGGCCACCACATCGATGCCGAGGCTGTACTTGAGCGACAGCCAGACCACCACGGCCACGAAGATCAGGCCGACGGAACCGAGCACGATTCGTACCGGCAGCGACTGCCGCTTGGCCCAGTTGGTCCAGCCGTACACGTGTCGGCGGGTGAAGCCGAGCAGCCGGCGCGCCCAGTGGTATTCGACGGCCCAGATGCCCAGCCCGGCGATCACCAGCAGCCAGCCCGGCCCGGGCAGTGGAATGAGCGCGATGCCGACGGTCACGACGACCGCCCCGGCGATCGCAATGAAGATCTTGAGGGCGATTCGCCCGGTGGGGTTGGCCCGGATCAGGTCGAGGGTGGTGGAGACCTGCTCGCGCCAGCGCGGCCGTCGCGGCGGATCGACCACCGCAGTGCTGCCACTGACACGGCCGGCGTCGGATGTCGGCCGAACAGGCCGCTCGGGCTGCTCCATCGGCGCTCCGTACCCCCGCTTTTCGGCTGATCGGGCCGCGACCGGCGGCGGGCCGGGCGTCGCGGACTGATCCAATGAGGATCGTTTCGTGACCATTTCACCCCCCAGTGTCGCTCGGGCCCGTCACTGCAACGGCCGACTGGACGTTACCGGAGTAAGTCGACGACTGAGCCACCCGATACCGGGCGGGATCACGCACTGGGCAGAACCGGAAATCCTACCTGAATCCTCACATTCAAGTGGCGCTTCCGACCCCCTTCCCACCACTGGGTGAAGTCAGCGTATGGCGGAGCGTAGCCAGGAGTAGCACCTGAGTATGGGAAAAGCGGGACACGCGCGTTCCGCAGCGGTGCCGGGGGGAGAACGTCCATGAGTGTCATTCGACCGACGACCGTAGAGGTCGAGACGTCGCTAAGGCTCGTCGCACCTGACGCCACGGCCTTGCCGGTGCGTGCCAGTCTGCGTTACGACCCTGCTGACCCGTATGCGGTCCATGTCCTGTTCCATGCCGAGTCGGCCGGCGGTGAGGCGGTCAGTTGGTCCTTTGCCCGCGAGCTGCTGGTCACCGGCCTGGACGAGCCGGCCGGCATCGGAGACGTTCGGGTCTGGCCCTGGGCCACCCCGCGCGGCGACTTCGTCGCGCTGGCCCTCTCGTCACCAGACGGCAACGCCCTCTTCGAGGTGCCGCGCAGCGTTCTGGTGCGTTTCCTTCGACGGACCTACGTCGTCGTCCCGCGCGGTCGTGAGGCCGAGCACCTGGACGTCGACACAGCGGTGAACCGGCTGCTCGCCGGTCGCTGACCACTGCCCGATCGGGCAAAACCGGCCAGCACAGGGCCGCGCGGATCTGCCGAGTCCGCGCGGCCTTGCCACACCCACGGGGTACGCGGGCCCGCCCGCCCCGGGCTGGGCGGTGCTCAGCCGTGGGTGGTGATACCACCGTCTACGGGAATGACCGCGCCGGTCAGGTAGGCGCCGGCCCGCGACGAGAGGTAGATGGCCGTTCCGGCCATGTCTTCGGGGCGGCCGATCCGGCCCAGCGGGACCTGCTGCTCGATGGTGGCCCGGCTCGTCGGGTCGTTCAGCGCGAACGCCATCATCTTGCTCTCGAACGGCCCGGGTGCGATCGCGTTGACGGTGATCTGCTCGCCGGCCAGTTGATGGGCCAGGCTACGGGTGAGCATGTGCACGGCCGCCTTGGTGGCCGAGTACGCGTACACCTCCATCCACGGCACCCGGACACCGTCGATGGACCCGATGTTGATCACGCGGGCCGGGTCGTCGGCCGTGGCGGCAGCGCGCAGCGCCGGCAGCAGGGCGGTGGTGAGCCGGAAGACGGCCTTGACGTTGACCGCCCAGAGCTTGTCGAACGCGGCCTCCGGATATTCCTCGAGCGGCGCACCCCAGGTGGCGCCCGCGTTGTTGACCAGCACGTCGAGGCGGGGGAAGCGTTCCCGCACGGCGCTGGCCAGCGCCTCGGCGCCAGCATCGTCGCTCAGGTCGGCCGGGATCGCCTCGCAGCGACCCTCGGCGGAGAGTTCCTTGGCGACCGCCTCGCAGACGTCCGCCTTACGGGACGAGATGATCACGCGCGCCCCCGCCCGGACGAAGCCCTGGGCGATCATCAGACCGATCCCCCGCGACCCGCCGGTGACCAGAACCGTCTTGCCTTCGACCGAGAACAGCTGCGTCATGCCCATCCCATCGCGAGTCGGCGGGGGCCGCCGGTCCGGCGGGCGGCCGGCGGGGCGCCGAACGGACCACCGGCCGGCCGACGCTACCGCCGGGTAAGGTAGCCCGCCCGCCGTGATCACGACAAGCCCGTGGCGGCGTACCAAATCGTTGGTCCGACCGGCGGACACCGCCGGTCGGGATGCGATGACCTGCGGTTCGGGCTACCGTCGCAGACGATGGTCTCCACCGGTCCCACCCCCGCGGCACCGATCAGCGCGGCGCCACCCGCACCTGGCGAGATAGCCACCTTCGCGCTGGCCGACCTGGCCCGCGACCGGAGCTGGCACCGACCGGTGTTCGTCGAGCGGGAGTTGCTGATCCTCACCACCCGTGGGCACGGCGACGCCGAGTTGGATTTCCATCTGCTGCCCTGCCGCCCCGGCACGCTGCTGCGGATCCGCGCCGGCCAGGTGCTGCGCTGCGCCGGCCGGCAGTTCGATGCCACCGTGGTCGCCTGGGAGATGGCGGCGCTCCGCGGCCTCGACGTCGACCCGGACGCCCTCGCGACCTGGCGACAGCTGGCCGGCGAGGACGAGGACGCGGTGATCAGCGAGGTGAGCCAGTTGGCAGTGGACTGTCAGCGACACGGCGACCGCCCCGCCGCCCACGCCCTGCTCCGCCATCAGCTCGCCGTGCTGCTGCTGCGGCTGGCCCTGTCGGGCGCGGGCCAGCCGGCGCTCCCGCCCGAGGCGGAGACGTTCGACCGGTTCTGTCGCGAGGTGGAGCGGGGTTACCAGCACACCCGCCGGGTGGAGGATTACGCCGCCGGGCTCGGCTGCTCGGTACGGACCCTGACCCGGGCCTGTCTGGCCGTCACCGGGCGTAGCGCCAAGCAGGTCATCGACGAACGGGTCGCGTTGCAGGCCGGGCGGTTGCTCGCCGCGACCGACGACCCGATCGCCCAGATCGGCGGCCGGCTCGGGTTCACCGAACCCACCAACTTCGGGCGCTTCTTCACCCGCGAGGTCGGGGTCAGCCCCGGCGCGTTCCGGGCCGCCCGGGACCAGCCGGTCACCGGTCGGGTGGTCCGGCCCCGACCGCCGGCCGAGGCGACGACCGTCAACAGCAGGCGATTCCGCCAGGGTGGCCACGCCGGATCGGTCAACGTCGGTCACGCCACCCGACCCGGTCCGCCCACCGGCCCGGTCGACGGCACGGGCCGGGCATGATGGCAGGGTGCAGATCTCCGCGCGCGGCGACTACGCGGTACGGGCAGCGCTGAGCCTCGCAGCCGCGTACCCCTCGCTGCTGTCCACCCAGGCCATCGCCGGCGAGCAGGACCTGCCCCGCAAGTTCCTGGAGGCGGTCCTGGCCGATCTGCGCCGGGCCGGCATCGTCCGTGCCCAGCGCGGCGCCGAGGGCGGCTACACGCTGGCCAGCCCGCCGCGCGAGGTGACCGTCGGCGCGGTGCTGCGCGCGGTGGAGGGCCCGCTGGCCGGGGTACGCGGCCTGCGTCCCGAGGAGACCCGGTACGAGGGCGCGGCGGAGAATCTGCCCGGCCTGTGGGTGGCGGTGCGCGCCTCGGTCCGGCGGGTGGTCGACGAGGTGAGCCTCTCCGAGATCATCAGCGGTCGGCTGCCCGCACACGTCCGCAAGCTCACCGCCCTCCCCGACGCCTGGGAGCCGCGCTGACCCCGGCCCGCGTCAGAGGGTCTGCACCACCTCCGCGGTGCTGAGCCGGGGCAGCCGCTCCTGCCAGGCGTCGAGGCCGGGATGGCCGATGATCATCAGTAGCAGCGCCTCGTGCCGTCCATCGGGAAAGAACTCCCGGGTCACGCCGGCAGGGTCGAACCCGGCCATCGGGCCGGCCGCCAGCCCCGCCGCGCGTACGCCCACCACCAGGTAGCCGATCTGGAGCGTCGCGCTGAACCGGGCCTGTTCGGCTCGGACCGCCCGGTCGGTCAGCCAGGCTCGGGCCTGCGGTTGGGGCGGGTACAGCTCAGGCAGCCGTTCGTGGAAGTCCACGTCGGCGGCGAGCACCGCCACCAGTGGCGCGTTGGCCGTCTTCGGCCGGTTCCTCCTCGAGACGTACGGGAGCAGCCGGGCCCGGGCCTCGGCGGAGCGCAGCAGCAGCACCCGCAGCGGCTGCGCGTTCCACGCGGTCGGCCCGTACCTGATCAGGTCGTGGATCGCCGCGACCTGGGCGTCGGTGACCGGCTCGTCGGTGAACGTGTTGGCCGTGCGGGCCGCCCGGAACAGCAGGTCCTGGGCGGCCCGGTCCAGCGCGAGCAGGTCGGTGGCGGCAGGCGCGCTCACGTCACCACCGGTAGGACCGCGCTGGCGTGGTCGCCCCAGTGGTGCACCAGCGGCGCACCGTCGCCGCCGTCGCCCAACGCCAGCGGCTCGGCGATCATCACGGTGTGGTCACCGGCCGGGATCCGGTGCACCACCCGGCAGAACAGCCGGGCCAGCACCCCACGCAGCAACGGCACCCCGAATGGCCCCGCCGTCCAGTCCGGGAATGCGGCGAACCGGTCGATGCCGCTGGTGGCGAAGATCCGCGCGGCATCCTGCTGCCCCGCGGCCAGCAGGTGAACCGCGACGTGCTCGGCGCGAGCGAGCACCGGCCAGCTCGACGAGTCCGTCCCGAGACAGAACGAGACCAGCGGCGGGTCCAGCGAGACCGACGTGAACGAGGTGGCGGTGAACCCGGCCCGGATCGGCGGGCCGACCCCGTCGAGGCAGGCCGGTGCGGTGCCTCGGGCCACCCCGGTGACCACCGTGACGCTGGTCGCCTGCCGGCGCAGCAGCCGGCGGAACAGATCCCGGTCCACCGGCCGCAGCTCGGCGGCGTCCATCCGCGGACGCTCCACGGTGGTCATGCCGGCACCAGGGCCGACGCGGCGAGCAGGGTCAGCAGCTCGCGGTGGTGCCGCCAGGCGGCCTCGTGGTGGCCTACGTCCCGCTGCGACATGACCTCATGCTGCCGCCGATGGGATCGACGGTCAACGGTCTTCCAGAAGATGAGAATTTGTAAGTCTGACCACGCTAGCAGCCAACCTGAGCAGCGAATCCGAACGAGTATCACCTATCTGTTGGATAGAGATTGGACAGCGCGCGCCGGCCGACCGTCCAGGCCGGACACCGAACGGGTTTCAGAACTCGCCAAGTCGGGCATGTTCGATCTCGACACGGCAGGGAACGGTGAGGAAGGGAGTCCTCCGATGGGCCTCATGTTTCGCAAGCGTAAGAAGATCGGTCCGCTGATCCTGAACTTCACCGAGAACGGCTTCTCCTCCTGGAGCATCAAGATCGGGCGTTGGTCCTGGAACTCCAAGGCCAAGGCGCACCGGGTCGACCTGCCGGGTCCGCTGTCCTGGAAGCAGGACAAGTCCCGGTCGTAGCGTCCCCGGGGGTCGAGCGGGGTGCCGGTGATTCACCGGCACCCCGCTCGGCGTCCCAGGCCGGCCGCGCTCAGCGCGTGGCAGCGATGATCTCGTCGCCGGCCAGCCGGCCGCCCTCGCGTTCGCGGCTCACGTCGCCCGCGTCGAGCAGAGCGCTGAGCGCCCGGGTGGCGTCAGCGGCCCGGTAGACGGTCGCGGTGAGTGTGTGCCGACGCAGCTCGGTGACCGGCCGCGGCCCACTGCGACGCAGCTCGGCCAGCAGCTCGCGGGCCAGCGGCTCCGGGTCGGGGTCGCCGGCCACGTCGACCGGTACGCCTGCCGGGTCGGCGGGGTCGCGGTATCGCACGCCCAGGTCCGCTCCGACCGCCCAGAGCGCGTCGCGGACCGCCTCCAGGCTCCGGTCCGAGCGGCTGCCGAACGCGATGGTGCCAGCCGCGGCGTCATCCTCGAGGACCGGCGCCACCTCGGCCACCAACGGGAACCCGGCGGCCACCAGCGCGTCGCGCGCACTGGTGCGGGCGTGTAGCAGCAGCTCACCGGCCCGGCCGTTGCTCGCGGCGGCGAGCAACTCCAGGGCGACCGCGTCGGGCAGGTCCAGGAAACAGAACAGCGGGGCACCGGCCGCGCCGGCCGCCTTCACCGCGATCGGCAGCCGGTCCGCGGCACCGGGTAGGACGTGCACGGTCACCTCGGCGGGCAGCTCGGCCTCGACCGGGCCGAGCCGGGTCGGCAGATCCGCCGCGCCGTCGGCCAGCACCAGCACGGTCACCCGATGGCCGCGCGCCCGGTCGGCGTGTGCGCCGACCACCCGCAGCGCGGCCTCCGCACCGCCCGCGTCGGCACCGCCGAAGGCCAGGGCGACGGTGGCCCGTCGAGAACGTTGCAGGGCCGCGGGCAGCCAGGTCGTCAACTGGCGGACCAGCAGCTCGCGGAGGATGTCGGTGGTCCGGTCGATCGGCATCGGTCCGTTCTACCGTACGGGCGGTCAGGCTGGGACGGAGATCCCCACCCCGCCCCGGGTCTGCCCGCCGTAGCGCTGCCGCTCGGCGGCCAGGTCCAGCCGGCCGATCCGCTTGCGGGCGGCCAGCGCGGCGTCGTCGAGCCGGTCGGCCGGGACCAGCCAGACCACCTCGAACTCCAGGCCGTCCGGATCCTGTCCGTAGAGGCTCTTGGTGGTGCCGTGGTCGGAGGTGCCGACCAGCGCACCGGCGACGGTGAGACGCTCGGCGGTGGCGGCCAGCTCGTCGAGGGTGTCCACCTCCCAGGCGAGGTGGTACAGACCGACGGTGGCCCGGCCGGCCGTGGACCGCCCGGCCCCGGCGCCGATCTCGAACAGGCCGAGGTCATGGTCGTTGGTGGAGTCGGGGGCCTGGAGGAAGGTGGCACCCCGGAAACCGTCCGGAGTCATCGCCACCGGGCGGAAGCCCAGCACGTCACTGTAGAAGGCGACACTGCGGGCGAGGTCACTGACGTAGAGGACCGCGTGGTTGAGCCGGTGGATACCCATGTCCACAGACTATCCCGATTTAGTTGAGCGTTCAACCATTGCGGGTATGATGGCGGCCATGACCCGCTGGCTGGACTCCGACGAGCAGCGCACCTGGCGGGCGTTCCTGACCGCCTCCCGGGCCCTGATGGACACGCTCGACCGCGAGCTGCAACGCGACGCGGGGATGCCGCACGCCTACTACGAGATCCTGGTCCGGCTCTCCGAGGCCCCGGGGCGGCGACTACGGATGAGTGACCTGGCCGACGCGGCCGGCTCGTCGCGAAGCCGCCTCTCGCACGCTGTGGCTCGGCTGGAGGCAGCCGGCTGGGTGCGGCGCGAGGAATGCCCGACCGACCGGCGCGGGCAGATCGCGCTGCTCACCGACGCTGGTTTCGCCACCCTCGCCGCCGCTGCGCCCGGCCATGTCGAGGGGGTACGCCAACACCTGTTCGACGCGTTGAGCCCCGCACAGGTCGACCAGCTACGTCGGATCAGCGAGACACTGTCCGAGCACCTGACCGGTTCTTGACCAATCGACACCGGCGCGGGTCTTGTACTTACCGTCGTCGGATGAGCACGATGGGGCGTGTCCTCCGGTTTCGGTGAACTGACTGATCAGGCGCACCATCTGGTGTCCGCCGGCGATCTTGCTGGTGCCCAGCGGCTGCTCTCCGACGCGCTCACCGACGCCGACCCCCGTCCGGCCAACGCCACCGCGGAGCTGGCCGAGGCCGCCAGCCTCCAGGCGCGGGTCCTGGTCGCCCTCGGCGAGCCACACTCGGCCCGGGGCTGGGCCGCCTTCGCGTACGCGGCAACCACCCGACTGCACGGCCGCGCCGACCCGCGTACGGTGGCCGCCGCCGCGACCCTGGCCGCGGTGCTGCACCGGGTCGGCAGCCACGCGCGGGCCGCCCGGCTCTATCAGGAAGTCATCATCGAGCTGACCGCGCAGGACGGGCCCGAGTCGCTGCGGGTGCTCGCCGCGCACGCCGACCTGGCCACCGTCGAGTACGCCCGCGGCCAGTGCACGGTGGCCCGCGACCGACTGCAGGACGCGTGGGAGCTGCACCGCGAGGTGTACGGCGATGGCCATCCGAGCGGCATCAAGATGCTGGCCCGACTCGGCGCGATGCAACGCGACTGCGGGCTGTTCGCCGAGGCACACGACAACCTGGCGCTGGCGCGCGAACTGTGCCGGCAGCACCTGCCCGCCGACGATCCGCTGGCCGCGCAGGTGGCGGCGCTGGCCCGCGCGGCCGCCAACCCCGATCACGTCTGCGCCGACGGCCCGCCCACTCCCGGGGACACGCCGGTGGTGCCGGCAGCCCGCACCCCGTCGTACGGGGACGGGCCGGTCGAGTCCGGCTACCACCCGTCGGCACCCCCGCACGCCTACGCTGCCGCAGCGGTGCCCAACCCCCGCCAGCCGGCGGACGAACCGGACGAGCCGGACGAGCCGGACGACTCGTGGTGGCCCGCCGATCCGGCAGCGACCGAGACCCCACCGCCCGCCCACCCGGTGACACCGGCAGCGTCGGCGTACCCGGCTGCACCGGCCGACCCGTTGGCACCGGCCGACCCGGCGACGGCAGCTCACTCGCCGCACCCGACCGACACGCCGGTGCCACCGTCGGTGGTGGGTCTGGCCGGCCGGGGCCCGGAGGAGTCCGCCGGCGTGTACCGGATGCACCGACCGGCCGGGCCGCTGGTGCCGTACCAGCCGTCCCGGCTGTTGCCGGTGCCGGTGCACCGCGCACCGCCCTCGCCGCGCAACCGGCTGGTACCGGTGCTGGTGGGCGGGGTGGTCGTGGTGCTGCTCGGCGCCGCCGCGGTGATCGCCGGGGTGTCCCGCGTCGACGGCGACGACGATCCCGCCCCGCCGCCGGCCACCGGCTCCCCCACCGCCTCGCCGACGACCAGCGGGTCCGCCCCGGCCGGCGCGGCGCCCACCTCGCCCGCCGCCGTGGCCCCGCTCGGCAGCCCGCCGAGCGCGGTGAGCCTGCGCGACACCCGGGACAGCATCACGCTGCGCTGGACCTACCCCGCCGGCGGCGAGGGGCCGGTCGTGGTCGCCGGCGGCCGCGTCGGCCAGGACCGTAACGTCTTCGCCACGCTGCCCGCGGGCACCAGCAGCTACATCATCTACGCGCTGAACCGCACCAACGACTACTGCTTCACGGTGGCCGTCGTCTGGTCCACGGACACGGTGGCCAGCTCCGAGCAGGTGTGCACCCGTCGCCGCTGAGCGAGCACGTGCCGACCCGCACCGAACGTAACCCCCCGCGCCGACCACACGCTCGGTGACACAGGGTCACGGGTACCCACCCCTGAATTGCCCCGAGGCGCCCTTTGCTCTGCTTAACTCCACGCAACGCCACGCGTGAACAGGGAAGATGCGTGGCGGCCGGTTCGCCCTCTGGTCGGCCGGGGCGACGATCCGTAACTGTTGCGTCCGTTGAAGCAGAGCAAAGGGCCGGTGCCAGGTGGGCGGGGGTCGGCCGATCGTCACGGTGCGTCGGGTGCAGGCTCGAGGTCGTCGTCGGTCGGCAACGCCGGCAGCAGCAGATCGACCCGTAGGCCCCGCTGGTCGGCGGCGTCGGTCAGGGTGACGCTGCCGCCGGCCCGACGGACCAGCTCGCGCACGATCGCCAGGCCCAGGCCGGCCCCGCCGGCGTCCCGGGCCCGCGCGTCGTCCAACCTGGTGAACCGGTCGAAGACCCGGTCCCGATCCTCGACCGGGACCCCCGGGCCGTCGTCGGTCACCGTGACCAGGTGGTACGCCGCCGAGCGGGCCGCTCCCCCGGCTGCCGCCAGCACGACGCTGCTCTCCGCGTGCCGGACCGCGTTGTCGACCAGGTTGGTCAGCACCCGGCGCAGTTCGTCGGCGTTCCCGGCCGTCCACAGGGGGCCCGGAGGCAGCAGCACCCGGACCGGCGGAGACGGGTACCGCGCGGCGACCTCGGTCAGCAGCGCGGCCAGCTCCACCGGCCCGGTGCCCCGCGTCGGCGGTGTCTCGTCCATCCGGGCCAGCAGGAGCAGGTCGTCGATCAGCCGGCTCAGCCGGTCGGTGTCGGCGAGCAGATTGGCGGTCACCGCCGTCCAGTCCGTCCGGTCGGCGAGGCGCTGAGCCACCTCCAGCTCGGTCCGGATGTTGGTCAGCGGGCTGCGCAGTTCGTGCGCGGCGTCGGAGACGAACGCTCGCTGCCGGAGCCGACCCGACTCCAGCCGGTCCAGCATCCCGTTGAGCGTCACCGCCAACCGGTGGATCTCGTCAGCCGAGGCGGGCACCGGCAGTCGGCCGCCCCCTGCTCGCCCGGTGATCTCCTCGGCACCCCGGCGCAGCGCCTCCACCGGCCGGAGGGTCGCGCCCACCACCCGCCAGGCCACCCCGGCCAGCGCCGCCACCAGCAGCGGGAACGCCACCAGCAGGATGCCCCGGACCACGTGCGTGCTGTGCCGTACATCGGCCATCGAGCGGGCGACCAGCACGGTCAACGGGTCGGCCGCGGTGCCCGCGGGCACGGTGACCACCCGGACGGGACCGGTGAGCCCGACCCGCTCCGCCGGCACCTCCAGCCGCTGCCGAGCGTGGGGATCGAGCCGCTCCGGGCGGACCATCGGCACCAGCCGGTCCGCGTCGATCGAGGCCGCACGGATCCGCCCCTGCGCGTCGACCACCTGGACGCGGACCTGCCCGCCGGCCACCGGCAGCGGATCGGGCAACGCGTCCTCGGCGGCCAGCAGGGCGACCGCGTCGGCGGTCCGGAACGCCTCGGTGTCCACGGTGCGCTGGAGCACGAAACCGAGCGCGCCGAGCAGCACGACACCGCCGAGGGCCAGCCCGATGGTGACTCCGAACACACCGATCGCCATGAGCCGGCCCCGCAGCCCCAGCACCGGCAGCCAACCGAGCCCAGGCCGACGAGCGCGCGCCGGGACGGCCGACGTCATGTGGCCAGCCGGTAGCCGGCGCCCCGGACGGTCTCCAGCCGGTCCCGGCCGAGCTTGCGGCGCAGGTAGCCCACGTACACCTCGACGGCGTTCGGGGCGGTCTCCACGCTGGCGTCCCAGACGTGATCCAGCAGCTCGATCTTGGAGACCACCTGACCGGGTCGGCGCATCAGGTAGTCCAGCAGCGCGAACTCCCGCGCGGTCAGCGCCACCTCGGCGTCTGCCCGGGTGACCCGCCGTCGGGCCGGGTCCAACCGCAGGTCACCGACCGCGAGCACCGCCGGACGTTCCGGTGCGCCTCGACGCAGCAGTGCCCGCAGCCGAGCCAGCAGCACCACGTACGAGAAGGGTTTGGTGAGGTAGTCGTCGGCGCCGCAGTCCAGGCCGTCGGCCTGGTCGTACTCGCCGTCCTTGGCGGAGAGCATCAGCACCGGCAGCCAGTGCTGCTCGGCGCGCAGCCGCCGGACCAGCTCGTAGCCGGAGAGGCCGGGCAGCATCACGTCGAGGATCATGGCGTCGTACCCGCCGTGTCGGGCGGCGTCCAACCCTGCTGGGCCGGTCGCCGCCACGTCCACGGCGAACCCCTCCGCCTGCAACCCGCGCCGCAACGCGTCCGCCAACCGGGTCTCGTCCTCCACCACCAGCAATCGCACGATCCAAGGGTGCCACCGGGGTCAATCCCGGAGGATCGGCGTCCTCAGCACGTTCACAGCGCCGACCCGGCAGGATGGTCCCAGGAGGTACCCACCATGCCCGTCCTGAGAAGCCGTCCCGTTCTGCGCTGGCTCGTCCCGGCGACCGCCGCCGTCGCCGTCATCGGTGGCGGTGCCGCGATCGGCACGTTCGCCGCCGAGGCCGAACCGAGCCTGCCGCCGCGCACCGCCGCCCAACTGCTTGTCGATCTACAGACCTCCCGGTTGGAAGGGCTGTCCGGCACCGTCGTGCAGCGCGCCGACCTCGGCCTGCCGCCGGTGCTCGGGCTGGTCGGCGGCAACGACCTGACCACCCTGCTGACCGGTACGCACACCCTGCGGGTCTGGTACTCCGGACCGGACCGGCAGCGCCTCGCCCTCGTGGACACCCTCGGCGAGCGGGACGTCATCCGCAACGGCCGGGACCTGTGGACCTGGCAGAGCCGCGCCAACACCGCCCGTCACACCACGCTGGGCGACGTCGCGAACGGCCCGTCGCCGGAGGCGACGCCGAGCCTGCCGGCCACTCCCCGCGAGGCCGCCGACCTGGCGTTGGCCGCGATCGACCCGAGCACCGAGGTCAGCGTCGGCCGGTCCGCGACCGTGGCCGGCCGGGACGCGTACGAGCTGGTGCTCCAGCCGCGCGACAGCGCCTCGCTGGTCCACCAGCTGCGGATCGCCATCGACGCCAAGCAGCACGTGCCGCTGCGCTTCGAGGTGCTCGCCACCGGCAGCGACCGGCCGGCGTTCGAGATGGCCTTCACGCAGGTCGACTACCGGCGCCCCGACGCCGACCAGTTCACGTTCAACCCACCGCCCGGGGTGACCGTGACCGAGGAGACCGCCGAGCGGCCTGCCGCGGGTAAGCCCGGGCACACCGAGAAGTCCGGCGACCAGCAGGTGCGCGCCGTGGGCACCGGCTGGACCACCGTGCTCGTCGCCCGCGTCGATGGCGCCGACGGCAACAAGCCGGCCGGTGACAAGCCGGCCGGTGACAAGCCGGCCGGTGACAAGCCGGCGGGTGCCGGGCCGGATGCGGACCTGTCGAAGCTGCTCGGAGGGCTGCCGGCGGTCAGCGGCGACTGGGGCAGCGGGCGGTTGCTCACCGGCAAGCTGTTCAGCGTGCTCCTCACCGACGATGGCCGCGTGCTCGCCGGAGCGGTCACTCCGGAGCGGCTCTACGAGGCCGCCCGCGGCTGAAAGCGAGGTGCCGCACGCGGCGCACCGCAGTCCACCACCGCACCGCACCGCCTCCCAAGATCCGCACAACTTCCCGGAATCTGCTGCCTCCCACCTGCGGCAAGCAGCGCTATCCCCGAAGTTGTGCGGATCTTGGCCGTCGCCGACGCCAGTCGCGCCTGGTCAGTGTGTGGCGGTCGCCTCGAAAGCGGTAAGGAACGCGTCGGCCAGCACCGCATGACCGGGCAGATGAGGGTGGACCCGGTCGTCTGCCCAGCGCTTCGCCGGGCTGACCGCCAACACCCGGTCGAAGGCCGCCTGCGTCGGCACGTGCACCGCGTCGTACTCGGCGGCCAGCGCCGCCACCACGGCGGCGTAGCGGTCGGCGTCGGCCCGCTGCGGGAAGGTGCGGTCCGGCTCGATCAGGAACGGATCACCGAGGATCAGCCGGCAGCCGGTGGCGTCCACCGCCTGGCGGAGCAGGTCACGCAGGGTGCGCTCGTACTCGTCGATCGGGACGGCCTCGTCCGGTCGGTCGCCGTAGCGCCGCCAGATGTCGTTGATGCCGATCAGCACCGAGAGCCAGTCGGGGCGTTCGGCGATCGCGTCGGCGGCCCAGCGAGCCGCCAGGTCCCGGACGGTGTCACCGCTCACACCCCGGTTGACCCACTCCAGGTCCAGCTCCGGATGGCGGGCACTGACCAGGGAACGGACCAGGCTGACGTAGCCGGCGCCGTAGGGCGCGGCGGTGTCCCGCCGGCCGCAGTCGGTGATGCTGTCGCCGATGAAGACCACCCGCTGCCCGGTACGCAGGATCATCTGCCGCCACCTCGCGATCACCGGGCGCGTCGCAACGGGCCGGCTTGGTAGGGGCCGGCCGGACGCGCTATCTTCAACAATTCGAGGGCACAAAAAAGAACGGCTAAAAGCCGTTCCTGCAAGGGATTCTAATCTTAAGGGAGACGGCTTGTCAAGGCACTCCGGCGGTTCCGGCGAATTGCCGCTCGATGACGAGATCGGTCGCGAGCAGGAGTACGTCTCGATGCTCTATGCCCGGCTGGACGGGCTGCGCGAGCAGGCCGCCAACCGGCTCGCCGACGAGCTGCGCGGCACCGGCGGAACTCTCCAGGACCGCTCGCAGCGCGACAGCTCGGTACAGATGTACGCCGAGCAGGTCGAGCAGTTCTCCGCCGTGGAGAACGGTCTCTGCTTCGGCCGGCTCGACGGGGACGACGACGCCCGTCACTACATCGGCCGGATCGGTATCTTCGACACCACCGGCGACTACGACCCGCTGCTGATGGACTGGCGGGCGCCCGCCGCGCGCCCGTTCTACCTCGCCACGGCCGCAAACCCGCAGGGCGTACGCCGCCGGCGGCACCTGCGTACCCGGCAGCGCAAGGTGACCGGCCTCAACGACGAGGTGCTCGACATCGACTCCGCCGCGCCCGGCGCGCACGAGGAGTTGACCGGCGAGGCATCCCTGCTGGCCGCACTCAACGCGGGCCGGACCGGCCGGATGCGGGACATCGTCGAGACCATCCAGGTGGAACAGGATCAGATCATCCGGGCCGACCTGCCCGGCGTCATGGTGGTGCAGGGCGGTCCCGGCACCGGCAAGACAGCCGTCGCGCTGCACCGGGCGGCATACCTGCTCTACACCCACCGCCGAGAGCTCTCCAGCCGAGGCGTGCTGCTGGTCGGCCCGAACGCGACGTTCCTGCGCTACATCTCCCAGGTGTTGCCCACACTGGCCGAGACCGGCGTCCTGCTGCGTACCCAGGGCGATCTTTTTCCGGGCGTGAGTGCCCGACGGACGGAGCCCGCCGAGGTCGCCGCCCTCAAGGGACGGGCGGTGCTGGCCGAGGTGTTGGCGCTGGCGGTACGGGACCGGCAGTGGGTGCCGGACGCCCCGCTGGAGATCGAGGTGGAGCGGGAGGCGCTGAGCCTCGACCCGGAGACCGTGCGGACAGCCCGGGACCGGGTGCGCCGCACCGACCGGCCGCACAACCTGGCCCGGGCGCTGTTCGACGTGGAGATCGTGCACGCGCTCGCCGACCAGGTGGCCGAGCGGATCGGCGCGGACCCGCTGGGCGGCGACAACCTGCTCGACGAGGCCGACCGGGCCGAGATCCGCCGCGAGCTGCGCGACGAGCAGGGGGTACGGGCCGCCCTCGATCAGCTCTGGCCGGTGCTCAGCCCGCAGCGGCTGCTGGCCGACCTGTACGCCGACCCAGACCGGATCGCCACCGCCGCACCGATGCTCACCGACGAGGAGCGGGCCCTGCTGCACCGCGAGCCGGGCGGCTGGACGCCGGCCGACGTTCCGCTGCTGGACGAGGCCGCCGAACTGCTCGGTGAGGACGAGCGCGCCGCCGCCGCCCGCCGGGAGCGGATCCGCTCGCTGGAGCGGGAGTACGCCGAGGGCGTGTTGGAGATCGCCCGGGGCTCCCGCTCGATCGACGTCGAGGACGAGGCCGACGGCGGTGAGATCCTCGGGGTGACCGACCTGATCGACGCGGACCGGCTGCTGGAACGGCAGGAGGAGGCGGACCGGCTGACCACCGCGCAGCGCGCCGCCGCCGACCGGACCTGGGCGTTCGGCCACGTCATCGTGGACGAGGCGCAGGAGTTGTCGCCGATGGCCTGGCGGCTGCTCATGCGGCGCTGCCCGAGCCGGTCGATGACCATCGTCGGGGACGTGGCGCAGACCGGTGCGCTCACCGGCACGCCGTCCTGGGCGGATGCCCTCGCCCCGTACGTGGCGCAGCGGTGGCGGTTGACCGAGTTGACCGTGAGCTACCGCACCCCCGCCGAGATCATGGCGGTCGCCGCCGACGTACTCGCCGAGATCGACCCGACGCTGCAGCCACCGCGCTCGGTGCGGGAGAGCGGCGTACCCCCGTGGGACCGGACGGTGCCCGACGAGGAGCTGGCGGCGGAGCTGGTGGCGGCGGCCACCCGGGAGGCCGCCGGGTTGACCGAGGGCCGGCTCGGCGTGATCGTGCCGGCCGGCCGGGTGGATGCTTTGGGCGCGACGCTGACCGCCGCGCTGCCGGAGGCCGCCGTCGGGGAGCATCCCGAGTTGGAGAGTCGCGTGGTGGTGCTGACCGTCGCCCAGGCCAAGGGTCTGGAGTTCGACTCGGTGCTGGTGGTCGACCCGGAGCGGATGGTGGCCGAGTCGCCGCGCGGGCGCAGCGACCTCTACGTGGCTCTCACCCGCGCCACCCAACGCCTGGGCATCCTGCGTCCGGTCGGCTGACCCCGCGGCCGCACCTGACCCAGTGGTCGATCATGAGGTTGACGTGGTCTGCGAACTCCGGCAGCCACGCCAACCTCATGATCACGCCGGGTCAGGGCGTCAGCGTCAGTCGTTGATGGACTTTCCTGGGCCGGTGGCCGAGGTGGACTGGTCACTGGTGCCACCGCTCATCGGGGTGCTCAGACCGCCGGTGGTGGCGTCGCCGGTCGTCGTCGGGGCCACCTTGCCCCGATGCCGCTCTGGCTGCCGAGCCACCCGGCGCACACTGGCCGGCCCGGCGGTGCCGCCGGTGGTGGTGACCGCACCCTGGCCTCGGGTGGGACCGCCGTCCCGCAGCACCTGCGGGTCGATCGGTACCTTCGCCGGGTCGTCCGGGTCGTCCTGCTGGATCATCCGCTCCACATCGGTGCGGGGCAGCGTCACCTCGTCGAGGGCGCCCTTGCCGTACACGCCGCCGGCGATCCGGTCCTCGGCCTGGCGAGCGGCTTCCTGCCGCATGTCGTCCTCACGCACGTCCATCACCTCGCAGAAGCTGTGGAACCGACTGCGTGCCCGGCCACCGGCCAGCCAAACCGGCCCAGTCGGAGATTCCGTCATAAGTGCATGAAAAGGACGTGCTGCCCTCGATGGTCCGGCTGAATTTTCCGGCCGGTGGTTGGTGTTACCTGCTCCCTGGCCTCGGGTAGTCGGGGGGTGTCCCCGCCGTGAACGCGAACCGTGCCGTGGCCGAAACGCGGTAGCGGGGCGAGGGAATGCAGGTACGCCTCATCAAATCCTGAGGAGGACCAGATGAGCACGCAGGCTGCTTCCACCAGGCCGATGAACCGGCCGATGTCGGACGCGCAGAACCCCGCGTCGATGCGCAACACGCAGCAGATGCCGGTCATGCACGACGGGCAACGGAACGACATGCAGGCACCCGGTACGGAGACCAAGCAGGCATTCCTGACCACCGAGTTCTGGATCTACCTCATCGCGGTGGCCGCCGTACTGGGCGCTTCGCAGGTAGTCGGAAAGAACTCCGCTGGGGTGGACATCTTCCGGGCCGACAACGCCTGGTTCCTGATCACCCTGCTGACCCTGGGCTACCTCGGTAGCCGTGGTCTGGCCAAGGCCGGCAGCAACTGGCGCAGCAGCCAGGAGCGCAAGGCCCGCCACTAAGCGGGTACGCACGGCACAGCGCACGATGGCCTCCGGGAGAATCTCCCGGAGGCCATCGTGGCATGTGGACGACTACTCGTCGCCGCCGAAATCCCCACCGAAGTCACCCTCGAAGGCGTCCTCGATCATCTCGCCCGCGATCATGCCGCCAGCGACACCGAGGGCCGCACCGGCCACCATGCCGCCCATTCCGTGCCCACGGCTGTGGCCATGCCCGTGGCTCGACCCGTAGCCGTGCGAGCGCAGGCTGCCGTAGCGGGACGTGGTCTCGCGCAGCCAACCGTCGACCACCTGCGCCCAGTCCACGCGGTCGGCGTCGGCGTGCGACACCTGGTAGCGGCCGAACGCGTCCTGCCCGGCGCTGAGGAAACCGCCCCGCTTGTCGCACTCCAGGATCACGTCGACCCCACGCTGGCTGGTCACGAAGGTCAGCTCGACCTCCCGGACGGTGCCCGCGTACTGCGGCGCGGCGAAGAACTCGATCTCCTGGTAGAACGGCAGCGTCTGCTGGACACCGCGGATGTGGCCACGCTCCAGGTCGGCGTGCTTGAACCCGAAGCCGAGGCGCTGGAACGCCTCCAGGATCCGCTCGTGCACGGGCAGCGGGTGCACCGCCACCTGGTCCAGGTCGCTCTTGTCCACCGCGCGGGCCACCGCCAGCTCGGTGCGCAGGCCCATCGTCATGCCGTGCAGGCGCTGGCCGTACACGTCGGTGATGGGCGTTTCCCACGGCACCGGCAGCTGGAACGGAATCGAGAGCTGCTGCTTCGGAGCCAGCTCGAACCCGCCGCGGACCGACATCCGGTGGAACTCCATGGTGCCCGCGTACTCGGCGTCGTGTCCCTCGACCTCGACCCGGGTGACCAGACCGACCACGACCTGCTCGATGGCCGCCGGGCTGTCGCCGCCGACGAGGTTGACCTGCCCGTCAAGGGTGAGGCCGGGCCGCGTGTTGGGGTTGGTCAGGACAGTGTCCACGCTGGGACCGCCCACACCGAACGCGCTCAACATCTTCTTGAAGACCATCGGAACTCCTGTGCGACATCCGACCGTTCCAGGTTGGAGTCGGCCGTTGACTCTCGGGGCACCCTATGCGTTAGGGCTGTGAGGTGCCTGTGAGGTCGGCGGTGCGTCGCGTCAGCTCGCGGGCCACGTCGTCGACGACGAGCTGGGCCGCCACGTCTGCGTCGCCTCCCGCCCGTGTGAGGAGCCCGTCCACCCACCACCGGCCAGGTTCACTCTCCGGCTGCACGGTCACCTCGAGGTACAGGCCGAGCTCGAAACGCTCGCACAGCACGGCGACATCGAGATCGGGTCGGAGCAGGTGGACGAGTTCCAGGAGTCGCATGGCCCAGTCGTCGCGGTGAGCCCGTCGCACCGGATCACACTCGCGCAGCGCCTCGGCCAGACCACGCCCGTCGGGCTCGAACTCGTTGAGCAACGGCAGCAGCGACGGGTCGGCGAGGTACGCGGCCGCCTCGAAGGTGAACGCGTGGACCTGGTCCTCGGCGAGCAGCCCGCGTACCAATGCAGGGGCACGCCGGTCCCGGCGCCGCGCCAACCCTCGGACGCCTTCCTCGCGTACCTCCGGGTCGGGGTCCTTGGTGCGGTCCCACAGCGCCTGCCAAGCGCGACCCAATTCGTGATCGACTCCGTTTCGGGGATGTGGGGGTGTCCTGGTCGAGTGGATACCCCGGTTTCGCCGAAACGGAGTCGATCACAGTGCCCGAGTGCGGCGGAGCTAGCCGGCCACCTCGGCGCGGAGTCGCTCGACCACCTGGTCGGGGGTCGGCATGGCAGCGACCTCCGCGCTGATCCGACGCGCCTCGGCGGTGAACGTCGGCTCGTCGAGCAGCCGGCGCAGGGCCGCCGCGATCGCTGCCGGGTCGGCCTGCCCGGGCATCAGCGCGAGGCCCGCACCGGACGCGGCGACCCGATCCGCCTGGAAGAACTGGTCAGCGCCCTGCGGCACGACCACCATCGGAATGCCACGAGCCAGCGTGCCGAGGGTCGTGCCGGCGCCGCCGTGGGTGATGACCGCGTCGACGTTCTCCAAGAGCTGCGCCAGCGGCACGAAGGGGCTGAACTCCACCCGGTCCGAGTCGAGCTGGTAGTCCTCCGGCTTGCCGTCCAGACCGAGCGTGGCGACCACGTCGACGTCGAGGGCGGTGAGGGCACCCAGCAGCGGGCCGACCACGGCGGGGTCGGCGAAGACCGTACCGAAGCTCACCAGCACCCGGGGCCGCCCGCCGGCCTGCGGGGTGCCGACGCCCGCCAGGGCGTCGGCTGCCTGGTGGGGTTCCGGTCGCAGCGCGATGCGCTCCATGCCCGACGGTACGGCGAAGTCCGGGAACTGGAGGCCGGGCGGGCAGGTGTCCAGCAGCCACCGGCCGGACGGCGTGCCGGCCGGTGCGGGTAGCCCGCGCTCCTCGTACCGTGGGCGAGCCGTCGCCGTCAGCGCGTCGGTGAACTCAGCCGGCACGGACGGCCCGAAGGCGACGGTGGCCAGCGGCACGTCGAGGCTGGTCGCGACCAGTGGCCCCACGAAGTCGACCATCTCGTTGATGATCAGATCCGGCTGCCACCGCTTCGCCTGAGCGATCGCCTCGTCGGCGGTGAGGTCGATCCGCACGCCGGCGAAGAACTCGGCCACCGCCTCCGGGGTGGGCTCGGTCGCCGGGTTGATGCCCAGCTTGCGGCCCACCTCGGCGAAGAGCGCGTCCGGCATGGGACCGGCCGCCAGCAGTTCGAAGCCCTCGGGCGAGATCAGCGGGGTCATGCCCACGGCGGTGACGACGGCCACGTCGTGGCCCTGCCGCCGAAACGCGCGGGCGAGCGGAAGCAGGGGGAGGAAGTGCCCGAACGCGGGCGTCGTTGAGAAGAGGACTCGCATACTCATCAGAATACTCTTCTGACGAGATGGGCCGTATAGTGCCCTGGTGACAGCCGCTCAGCCACGCGCCAGTCGGCGCCAGGAGAGCGCCGAACACACCCGCCGGTTGATCTTGGACGCGGCTCAGGACCTCTTCCTCACCCAGGGGTACGCGACCACGACCGTCAACGACATCGCGGCCCGCGCCCGAGTGGCGGTGGCCACCGTCTACACCAGCGTCGGCGGCAAGCCGACCCTGCTGCGGGCGCTCATCGAGGCCGGTGTCAACGACCCGGAGACGGCCGAGAACGTGGCGGCCACGGCGGTCGCCACCGACCCCCGCGAGGTCGTGCGTCTGATCGGCGCCGGCACACGGTACGGCCACCAGAGCCGGCCCGACACGATCCGGCTGATGAGGGCGGCGGCCGGCATGACAGCGAGCGCCGCCGCGGCAGCACGAGACGGTGCCGCGGCCTACCGCCAGGCGCTGCGGGTGGGGGCGGCACGACTCGAGGAGTTGTCCGCCCTGCGGCCGGACCTCACCGTGGAGCAGGCAACTCAGGTGCTCTGGTTCTACTTTGGCCTGCACTCCTGGCCGCAGCTCGTGGACGAGGGCGGCTGGTCGTACGAAGACGCCGAACGGTGGCTCGTCGACCGGGCCACCGAGGCGCTTCTCGGGGCCTAGCCGAACTCGCCGTGCTTGATGCCGCTGACGAAGGCACTCCACCCGGCGGCGGGGTAGACGAGGGTTGCCGCCGCGCGGTCCTTGCTGTCGCGTACCGCGACTCGACCCGAACCATCCAGGATCGGCCCAGCCTCGACACAGTTGCCACCGTTGTCGGGGCTCCTGGTGCCGATATGCCAAGCGACGGGCATGGACTCGCTCATGACAGCTCCTCCGCGAGTGCTGTGATCAGCTTCGCCGACTCGTTCGCGCTGAGTGCGGCCTCCCGAAGGCGATCGTACGCGCGCACATACCGCAGAGCCTTGTCTGACTCGAGAAAGAGCCGCCCTCCGAGGGTTTCTGCATGGGCCACATCAGAATACGGAGCAGGCATCTTGAAGAGCCAGAAGGTGCCGTCCAAGCCCGAGTGCAGCCCGAGCGTGAGCGGGACGACGCGGATCTCGACGTTGGGCTTCCTTGCCGACCGTGCAAGGTGGGCGAGTTGAGCCGCCATCACGCTCGTGCTCATCACCGGCCGCCGTAGCGCCGCCTCCTCGATGATGACGGCGAGTTTCGTCGGCGACAGCCCGCCCAACAGCCGCTGCCGGTCCACCCGCAGCTGTACCCACTTGCGGATTTCGACCTCACTCGCGGAACTTGGCTCGGCGTTCCTGATGACTGCTTCGGCATAGTCGCGGGTCTGCAGCAGGCCGGGTATCAGCAGAGCCGAGAAGGTGCAGACCTGCTCGGCTCTCGACTCCAGCCAGGGAAAGTCGATGAACGAGGTGTCGTAGATCGTCCTGTCGGCGCTGCTATCCCAGCGGTCGACCCGCCAGGCATCCTGGGCGAGTTGGATGAGCCGTTCCCTCTCCCGCTCGTCGTGGACGCCGTAGAGATCGAGCAGCGCGACGACCAGCTCCCTCCGGAACGGCCACTCAGCTCGTTCGTAACGTGCCAGCGACGAGAAGTCGCGCTCCAGGTACTGGGCGACGTACTTGAGGGTCAGGCCACGTCGCTCCCGCAGCTCACGCATCTGCTGGCCCAACCACTGAGCACGCAGGGTTCGGACGAATGGCTCTCTGCTCGCGGCCATGCTCACCTCTCCAGGCACCCGCTAAAGGATTCCGTTGGTGTCGTTGCACCAATACCGAGGCCACTGGAAACGTGGCCTTCGGGTGAGGGTGATCGCCGGCCCCCGGGGACGCCCGGTGCAAACACGGCAACCGCGGCTGTGCCAACAGCCGAGAAGGTGACGAGAGACGGCCTCGCGAGTGGCAGGCGCATACCGACTCTCGTCGGGTCTCAACTAGAGCGTCGGGATGTGCGAATCCCGGCTCCGAACCGACTTGACGAATAACTACCACACAAGGGCGCCTTCGCGCCCCTGACCCGCCCGCCGATCAGTGACGAGAGAGGTGACCGATGACCAGAGGCACGCTCTATGGCGGCACCCGGCTGCATCCGCGCCACGTCCGCGACCGCCAGTTCACCACCGTCGGCTTCGGCCGTCGGGGCCTCAACCCCAGAGAGGTACGACGGTTCCTGCACCGCGTCGCACTCGACCTGGCCGCGCTGCACCACGACTTGGCGCTGCTCAGCGAGGAGAACGCCCGGGTAAAGCGGGCGCTGCGCACGTGGCAGAGCGCCTGGTCCGAGAGGCGTCAGCCGTGAGCCCGCCGCACGAGCCGCCGGGCGGGATCTTCGTACCGCTACCCCGGGCTGCCGTGCTGGCGTTCACCGAGTCGGCGGAACCGCCGCCCCGGCACGTCATCCACCTACCGGTGGCGGTGCCCGACCTGGCCGGGGCGCTGGAGCTGGCGCGTACCCTCGCTCGATCGCTGACCTCGACGCCGCAGGTCGACGTCGCCGCGACCACCGTCTCGGCCGAGGACGCGCAGCACGTACGACATTGGGTCTTCTGCGACCGGATCATGCCCGACCGTCGCCGCTGCGCGCGAGAGGCGGACCACGGCGGCCCCTGCCTGCCCGTCGACGCCCCCTAGCTAGACGGCACCCACACCCAGGCCCGCGATCTTGCAGTTCCGGTCGCCAAGATGCGCGGAATGCCCCTTACGTCGAGGCAGAAAGTGCAAGATCGCGCGGGACGAGGCCCGGCACCGCGCGGGACGAGGCCCGGCACGGCGCGGGACGAGGCCCGGCACCGCGCGGGACGAGGCCCGGCACGGCGCGGCTCGGGTACCTAGCTGGCCTCGACGACCATTAGCTCGCCGACCTGTTCGCCGATCGCGGTACGCGCCTCTGCCGGCATTCCCACGTCGGTGATCAGCACGTCGGCTGCCTCCAGCGGGGCGATGGTGGCGATGCCGATCGTCTCCCACTTGGTGTGGTCGGCCAGCACCACCAGCCGGCGGGCGGCGCTGATCAGGCATCGGTTGACCCCGGCCTCCAGCAGGTTGGGCGTGGTGAAGCCGGTGCGGGGGCTGAGCCCGTGCACGCCGAGGAAGAGCAGGTCGACGTTGAGCGCGCTGATCGCCGCCTCGGCCACCGGGCCGGTCAGCGCGTCCGACGGGGTGCGGATGCCGCCGGTGAGCACCACGGTCTGGTCGGCGCGCGGATTCTGGTAGAGCGCGTCGGCCACCGGGATCGAGTTGGTCACCACGGTCAGCCCCCGTACGTCGGAGAGCAGCGTGGCCAACGCGGCGGTGGTCGTGCCGGCGGAAAGCGCGATGGCCATTCCCGGCTCGACCATCGTCGCCGCCCGCTCGGCGATCGCCCGCTTCTCCGCCTGCTGGCGGATCGACTTGGCGGCGAAGCCGGGCTCCTCGGCGGAGCCCGGCCCGGCCAGGGTGGCACCGCCGTGCACCTTGTCCACGAGCCCGCGTTCGGCCAGCACCTCCAGGTCGCGGCGGATGGTCATGTCGGACACACCAAACCGACTGACCAGGTGGCTTACCCGGACCCCGCCACGTTGGCGGATCAGATCGAGGATGGCGGTCTGCCGCTGCTGGGCGAGCATCTGGGGAAACTCCTTCGCGCCGTCACTGCCGCCGAGCTCAGGCCGGGCCGTCGGTCCGGTCCTCACGCACCACGGCCACCTCGCCGGCCGGCACCTTCAGCTCACCGGCACACCGCTGTCCGGTCAACAACTCCGTGCCGGTCGCGTCGAGCCGTACCTCGGCGTCGGTGTGGTTGATCGCGAACAGCCAGCTCCGCTCGCCGTCGCGACGCCGGACCACCTCGACCCCGGTCGGCACCTGCGCGGCCGGGCGGACGCCGGCCTCGGCGACCAGCCGGGCGACCAGCCGGTCGGTGGCCGCCTCGTCCAGCCGGGTGCCGACGTACCACGCGGCGCCCGCGCCGACCGCGTTCCGGGTCAGCGCCGGCACGCCAGGCAAAGGCCCATCGGTGTACGAGGCGAGCACCTCGGCGCCCTCCGGGTGCAGCCACTCGGTCCACACGTCGGCGGTGCTGCCGTCATCGAGCCGAACCTGCTCACCCTGGCGCAGCGGGAAGAACTCCTCGGTCCGTACGCCGAGCAGCTCGCGGAAGGCACCCGGGTAGCCGCCCAACCGGATGTGGTCGTTCTCGTCGACGATGCCACTGAAATAGGTGACCGCCGCGGTGCCGCCCGCCTCGACGAACCGGCGCAGCGCGTCGGCGTCGGAGTCACGGACCAGGTAGAGAGTGGGCGCCAACACCAGCCGGTAGCCGGTGAGGTCGGCCGACGGGTGAACGATGTCAGCGGTGACACCGGCTCGCCAGAGCGCGTTGTAGAGGGCGCCCATCCGGTCGGCGTACTGGACGTCGGTGCTGGGGTGCGAGTCCAACTCGACGCCCCACCACGCCTCCCAGTCGAACAGGATGGCCACCTCGGCGGCCACGCGGCTGCCGCGTACCTCGGCCAGCGCCTTGAGGTCGGCGCCGAGCTGGCAGACCTCGCGGAAAACCTTGGTGTCCGGCCCGGCGTGCGGCACCAGCGCGGAGTGGAACTTCTCGGCGCCCGCCCGGGACGCCCGCCACTGGAAGAACAGCACACCGTCGGCACCACGGGCGACGTGCGCGAGGCTGTTGCGGCGCATCTCCCCCGGCAGCTTGGCGACGTTGCGCGGCTGCCAGTTCACCGCGCTGGTGGAGTGCTCCATGAGCAGCCACGGATCGCCGCCGGCGACGCCCCGGGTGTGGTCGGCGGCGAGCGCCAGCCCCAGGTGCGCCTGCGTGTCGGCGGCGGTCAGGTAGTGGTCGTTGGAGACCAGGTCCACGTCGCCGGCCCAGGAGTGGTAGTCCATGTGCTTGATCCCGGTGCCGATCATGAAGTTGGTGGTCACCGGCTGGCGGACCAGCGTCTTCAACAGCTCACGTTCGAGGCGTAGCTGGGCGCGCTGCTCGTCGGAGGAGAAGCGCAGGAAGTCCAGTTGCTGCGTGGGGTTCGCGAAGGTCGGCGCGGTGCGCGGCGGGTTGATCTCGGCCCAGTCTCCGTAGCGCTGGCTCCAGAAGGCGGTGCCCCAGGCGTCGTTGAGCCGGTCCAGGCTGCCGTACCGCTCACGCAGCCAGCCCCGGAACGCCTCCGCGCTCACGTCGCAGTAGCAGTGCACGTTGTGGCAGCCCAACTCGTTGGAGACGTGCCACATCACCACGGCGGGGTGCTCGGCGTACCGGCTGGCGATCGCACGTACCAACTCCAGCGACCGCTCTCGGAACACCGGAGAGCTGGGGCAGTACGCCTGCCGGCCGCCCGGCCAGAGGATCGCGCCGTCGGCGCGGCGGGGAAGGGTCTCCGGGTGCGCGCGGGCCAGCCACGGCGGCGGGCTCGCGGTGGCCGTGGCCAGGTCGACCTGGATGCCGCCGTCGTGCAGGAGGTCCAGGACCCGGTCCAGCCAACCGAACTCGTACTGACCGGGGGTCGGCTCGAGGAGAGCCCAGGAGAAGATGCCGACGGAGACCAGATTGACCCCGGCCTGACGCATCAGCTCGATGTCTTCCGACCAGGTCTGCTCGGACCACTGCTCCGGGTTGTAGTCGCCGCCGAAGTAGATGCCATCGCCTTGCCATTGCCGCATGAGAGCTGAGGGTGCACCTGACGCCCCGCCGAAGTCAACAGGTTCCAACATCAGTTTCGTTTACAACGTTTACCTCGTAACAGCCTTGTCACGACTAGGTTCCGGGAGGCGAACTGCCCTCTTGACAGCGGCCGGCGGAGGGGTAGCTTGAGGCCCCGATGGCCGTTCGTGTTTGCCAATGTGGATTCTCGGTGGATCCCGATGTGTATTCACGGCGCCGGACTGCCCCCACCTCATGACCCCCTTGGGCGTAGCTCCTCTTCATCCGCAGGAGGCACGAATGACCCGTCCCCGCTCCCAAGCCGAGTACCTCGCCCGGCTCGTACCGCCCTCCGTCGCCGGCATCAACCGGCGGTCGCTGCTGGCCGGCGCGGCCAGCACCGGCGCGCTGCTCGGCACCGGCATGCTCGCCGGCTGCGGCGATGACTCCGGCTCCGGGTCCGACTCGAAGGCCGTGTCGGTCGGCTCGAACCAATCCGACCCGAAGCCGAAGGACGTCATCGCCAAGGTGATGGACGGGTTCAAGACCTCGTCTGGCGTCACGCCTTCGATCAACACGGTCGACCACAACACGTACCAGGAGAACATCAACAACTACCTGCAGGGCAAGCCGGACGACGTGTTCATGTGGTTCGCCGGCTACCGGATGCGCTTCTTCGCCGCCAAGGGCCTGGCCGGCGACATGAGCGACGTGTGGGGCAAGCTCTCCGGCTTCTCCGACGCCTTCAAGAAGGCGTCCACCGGCGACGACGGCAAGCAGTACTTCGTCCCCTCGTCCTACTACCCGTGGGCCATGTTCTACCGCAAGTCGGTCTGGCAGCAGCACGGCTACCAGGTGCCCACGACGCTGGACCAGCTCACCGCGCTGAGCGCGCAGATGAAGAAGGATGGCCTCACCCCGATCGCCTTCGCCGACAAGGACGGCTGGCCGGCGATGGGCACCTTCGACATCCTGAACCTGCGGATCAACGGCTACCAGTTCCACATCGACCTGATGGCGGGCAAGGAAGCCTGGACTTCGGACAAGGTCAAGAAGGTCTTCGACACCTGGGCCGGTCTGCTCCCCCTGCACCAGCCGGACAGCCTCGGCCGCACCTGGCAGGAGGCCGCGCAGTCGGTCCAGCAGAAGAAGAGCGGCATGTACCTGCTCGGTCTCTTCGTCGCCCAGCAGTTCAGCAACGAGGAGCAGAGCGACCTCGACTTCTTCACCTTCCCCGAGATCGACCCGGCGATCGGCGCCAAGGCGCTGGACGCGCCGATCGACGGTTACATGTTGGCCCGTAAGCCCAAGAACGAGGCCAACGCCAAGAAGCTCCTGGAGTACGTCGGTGGCAAGGCCGCCGCGGACATCACGGTCAAGAACGACCCGAGCACCCTGGTCGCCAACACCGGCGCCGACACCAGCGGCTACACCGCGCTGCAGAAGAAGGCGGCCGAGTTGGTCGGCTCGGCCACCGAGATCGCCCAGTTCCTCGACCGGGACACCCGGCCGGACTTCGCCTCGACGGTGATCATCCCGGCGCTCCAGCAGTTCATCAAGGACCCCAAGGACATCGACGGCCTCACCAAGTCCATCGAGAACCAGAAGAAGTCGATCTTCACTGACTGACGGCGGAAAGGGGAGGACATCATGTCCGACCTACCCCTGATCCAAGCGGATCGCGCCGTACCGTCGCCGGCCGCGACCACCCCCACGGGTGGTCGCCGCCGGCGGCTACGGCTCCTGTCCCGCACCGACCGCGTGGTCATCACGCTGATGGTGCTCGTACCGCTGCTGCTCGTCACCGGGTTCGTCTGGCTGCCTGCGGTGGCCACCGTGCTGCTCTCCGGCACCGACTGGGACGGCATCGGCCCACTCAACGAAATCGACTTCGTCGGCGCTCGTAACTACAGCGACGTGGTGAACATCTACCCGCCGTTCGTGCCGGCGATCCAGCACAACCTGCTCTGGCTGGCGGTGCTGTTCGTGGTCGCCACCCCGTTCGGCATGTTCCTGGCCGTCCTGCTCGACAAGGAGATGCGCGGCAGCCGCTTCTACCAGACCGCGCTGTACCTGCCGGTGGTGCTCTCGTTGGCGCTGATCGGCTTCGTCTGGCAACTGCTCTACTCCCGCGACCAGGGCCTGATCAACGCCGTGTTCGGCAGCGACGTCGACTGGTACGGCGACTCGAGCGTCAACATCTGGGCGGTCATGATCGCCTCCGGATGGCGGCACGTCGGCTACATCATGCTGCTCTATCTGGCCGGCCTGAAGGGCGTCGACCCGTCGTTGCGGGAGGCCGCAGCGGTCGACGGCGCCTCGGAGAGCCGGACGTTCTTCCGGGTCGTGTTCCCGGTGCTGCGACCGATCAACATCATCGTGCTGGTGGTGACGGTCATCGAGTCGCTGCGTGCGTTCGACCTGGTCTGGGTGGTCAACAAGGGCCGCAACGGGTTGGAGCTGATCTCCGCGCTGGTCACCCAGAACGTCGTGGGTGAGGCGAGCCGGATCGGCTTCGGCTCCGCGCTGGCGACCATCATGCTGGTCGTCTCGCTGGTCTTCATCACCATCTACCTGGCGACCGTGATGAGGGAGAACCGGGAATGAGCACCGCGACCGTTACCCGGCGTACCGAGGGCGGGCCGGAGGCACCGGCGAGCCGCCGCAAGCTGACCCCGCTGCGGATGCTGCTGCACGGCTTCCTCATCGTCGTCGCGCTGGCCTGGCTGTTCCCGATCGCCTGGGCGGTGCTGACCTCGCTACGCTCGTACGACTACACCGCCGCCCATGGCTACGTCTCGATCGGCGGCTGGACCCTCGACAACTACGTCACGGCCTGGCAGACGGCGGAGTTCGGCAAGCACTTCCTCAACTCGGTGTACATCACCGTGCCGGCGGTGCTGCTGACGCTCTTCCTCGCCTCGTGCGTGGCGTTCGTGATCGCGCGGTTCAGTTGGAAGCTCAACATCGTGCTGCTCGGGATCTTCACCGCGGCCAACCTGCTGCCCCAGCAGGCGCTGCTCATTCCGCTGTTCCGGTTGTTCACCGAGGTGCCGCTGCCGGAGTTCATGAGCGACTCCGAGCTGCTCTACGACAGCTACTGGGGCCTGATCCTGATCAACGTGGCCTTCCAGTGTGGATTCTGCGTCTTCGTGCTCAGCAACTACATGAAGGCGCTGCCCCGCGACCTGTACGAGGCCGCGATGGTCGACGGAGCGAGCATCTGGCGGCAGTACTGGCAGGTCACCATGCCGTTGTGCCGGCCGGCCCTGGCTGCGCTGGCCACGCTGGAGGTGACCTGGATCTACAACGAGTTCTTCTGGGCCACCGTGCTCATGCGTACCGGCGACAAGTTCCCGGTGACGAGCTCGTTGAACAACCTGCGCGGTGAGTTCTTCACCGACAACAACCTGGTCTCGGCGGGCAGCGTGCTCGTCGCGATCCCCACGCTAGTGATCTTCTTTATGCTCCAGCGGCACTTCGTCCGGGGCCTGACCTTGGGAGCCTCCAAAGGATGACCATCCTGCACCTGCGCCGCGCGCGGACCAGCCTGGTGCTCGACGCGCGCGGCCCGGGGCTGCCCCGGGTCGTGCACTGGGGCGGCGACATCGGCGACCTCGACGACGACGGCCTGCGCCAGCTCGCCGACGCGACCGTACCGCCGGGGGTGCCGAGCAGCTTCGACGAGCCGACCGTGCTCTCGTTGCTGCCGGAGGCCAGCGCCGGCTGGAGTGGTCGGCCGGGGCTGGCCGGGCACCGCGACGGACGCGACTGGTCCACCTCCTTCCGCCTCGACGGGTTGGACGTGGACGACATCCGCCCCGACACGGGCCGCGTGGCGACCGACGTGAAGGTGGTGGGCGTACTCGAGACCGACGGTGGGCACGGCGAGCCTGGCTCGGCGCGACTCACCGTGCGGGCGTCGGACCCGGCCGCCGGTCTGGCCCTGAGCATCGAGATCGCGCTGGACCCGTACGGCCTGCTGACCATCCGCCACACGCTGCGCAATGACGGCGACACCGCGTACGAGCTGCGCGAGCTGACCCCGGTGCTGCCGGTGCCGGCGGTCGCCACCGAGCTGCTCGACCTGACCGGCCGGTGGTGCCGGGAACGGTCGCCGCAGCGGCACGCCTGGCAGCAGGGCAGTTGGGTGCGCGAGGGTCGCCACGGCCGCACCGGGCACGACGCCACCCTGCTGCTGGTCGCCGGCACCGCCGGGTTCGGCTTCGGTCACGGTGAAATCTGGGCGGTACACACCGCGTGGAGTGGCGACCACGTCACCGTCGCCGAGCGGCGGCCCACCGGCGAGTCGACCCTCGGTGGCGGCGAGCTGCTGGCTCCCGGCGAGATCCGGCTCGGCCCCGGCGAGTCGTACGACACCCCTCTGCTCTACGCGGTCTGGTCCGACGCGGGGCTGGACGGGCTCAGCGACGTGCTGCACACCCACCTGCGGGCCCGGCCCGGGCACCCGCGCTCCCCCCGCCCGGTCACCCTGAACGTGTGGGAAGCGGTCTACTTCGACCACGACCTGGACCGGCTGCGGTCGCTCGCCGACCGGGCCTGGGAAATCGGCGTCGAGCGGTTCGTACTGGACGACGGCTGGTTCCGCGGCCGCCGTGACGACACCGCCGGCCTCGGTGACTGGTACGTCGACGAGGGCGTCTGGCCGAACGGCCTGCAACCGCTGATCGACCACGTGACCGGCCGAGGTCTCGAGTTCGGCCTCTGGGTCGAGCCGGAAATGGTCAACCCCGACTCCGACCTGTTCCGCGCGCACCCCGACTGGCTGCTGGCCGTCCCCGGACGGTTGCCGCCGTCCTGGCGCAGTCAGCAGGTGCTCGACCTGGGTCGTCCGGAGGTCTACGACTACCTGCTGGAGCGCTTCGACGCGCTGCTCACCGAACACCCCGGCATCAGCTACCTCAAGTGGGACCAGAACCGGGATCTCACCGAGGCGGGGCACCACGGGCGGCCGGGGGTGCACGAGCAGACCCTGGCGGTCTACCGGCTCTTCGACGAGCTGCGGCGTCGGCACCCCACCGTCGAGATCGAGAGCTGCTCGTCCGGCGGCGCCCGGGTGGACCTGGCCATCCTGTCCCGCACCGACCGGGTCTGGGCCAGCGACTGCAACGACGCCCTGGAACGGCTCAGCATCCAGCGCTGGACCGGTCTGCTGCTGCCACCGGAGCTGATCGGCACGCACGTCGGGCCGGAACGCTCGCACACCACCAACCGCGTGCACGACCTCGGTTTCCGGGCGGCCACCGCGCTCTTTGGCCACAATGGCATCGAGTGGGACATCGCCTCGATCAGCGCCGCCGAGCAGACCGAACTGGCCGCCTGGGTGGGCCTGCACAAGCGACTGCGTCCGGTGCTGCACAACGGTCGGGTGGTCCGGGTCGACCACCCGGACCCGGCCGTCTGGGCGCACGGCGTGGTCAACCACGACGGCAGCCGCGCGGTGTACGGCGTGGCCCGCCTGGCCACCTCGGCAGCGCAGGTTCCGGGCGTGCTCCGGCTGCCCGGCCTGGACCCGGGTCGGCGTTACCTGGTGCGGCCGGTGTCGGACGTGCCGCCGCCGGCGACCATCGACCGCTCCGCGCCGGGCTGGCTGCCGGCCGGAGTGACGCTCAGCGGTGCCGCGCTGGCCCGCGTGGGGGTGCAGCTGCCCGCGCTGCACCCGGAGCAGAGCCTCGTCCTGGAGGTCATCGAGGTCGGCTGAAAATTCTTTGGTCGGGGTGTCGAGAACGGTGCGGCTTGCTTCTACCTCAGGGTGAGATCACCGAAGATGGTGCGAGCCCTGAGGAGCGAGACCATGAAGTACATGTTGCTGATGCAGTTCAGCGCCGCCGGGACCGACTTCCCGGGCATCGACACCTGGAGCCCGGAGGAGATCCGGGCGCACATTGGCTTCATGCGGGAGGTCAACGGCAAGCTGACCGCTGCCGGCGAGTGGGTCGACGGGCAGGGCCTCGGCGGCCCGCAGCAGGCCCGGATCGTCCGCGCCGGTGAGGGCGGGGCGCCGGTGGTCACCGAGGGGCCGTTCGCCGAGACGAAGGAGTTCCTCGCCGGTTACTGGATCGTCGACTGCGACACGCCGGAACGCGCCGTGGAGCTGGCCGCGTACATCTCCACCGCGCCCGGCCCCGGGGGCCGGCCGCTGAACATGCCGATCGAGGTGCACCCGGTGATGTCCGCGCCACCTGAGGAGCTGTGAGGGCTGACCACCACCGATCCCCGCATCGAGGACCTGCTGCGCGAACTCGCGCCGCAGGTCCTCGGCGTGCTCACCCGCCGGTTCGGTGACTTCGCCACGGCGGAGGACGCGGTGCAGGAGGCCCTGCTGGCCGCCGCCACCCAGTGGCCGGCCGAGGGGACACCGACGAACCCGCGCGGCTGGCTGATCCAGGTCGGCTACCGCCGGATGATCGAGCTGATCCGCGGCGAACAGGCCCGGCGGCGCCGAGAGGACCTGGTCGCCCGGCGTGACCCGGACGACCGACAGCACGCGCCGGCAGCGGACGAGGAGTTGACCGCCGAACGGGACGACACGCTGGTCCTGCTCTTCCTCTGCTGCCACCCGGCGCTCTCCCCCGCGTCGGCCGTCGCGCTGACCCTGCGGGCGGTGGGCGGGTTGAGCACTGCCGAGATCGCCCGGGCCTTTCTGGTGCCGGAGGCGACGATGGCGCAGCGGATCAGCCGGGCCAAGCAGCGCATCCGCTCGTCCGGGCTGCCGTTCCGGATGCCCGACCCGGCGGAACGCGCCGACCGGCTGACCGCCGTACGGCAGGTGCTCTACCTGATCTTCACCGAGGGGCACACCAGCACCGAAGGCCCCGCTCTGCACCGGATCGACCTGGCGGCGGAAGCGATCCGGCTGACCCGCGCGCTGCACGCGTTGCTGCCCACCGACAGCGAGTCGGCCGGGCTGCTGGCGTTGATGCTGCTCACCGAGGCGCGCAGCCCGGCCCGGACCGGCCCCTCCGGCGAGCTGATCTCGCTGGCCGACCAGGATCGCACGCGCTGGGACGCGGCGACGATCGCCGAGGGCATCGCCCTGGTCACCGAGGCGCTGCCACGCGGCCCGGTCGGCCCGTACCAGGTGCAGGCCGCCATCGCCGCGCTGCACGACGAGGCGCCGAGCACCGATGCGACCGACTGGCCGCAGATCCTGGCACTGTACGAGGTGCTGGAGCGACTCGCCGGCAGCCCGGTGGTGGCGCTCAACCGGGCCGTGGCGCTCGCCATGGTCCACGGGGCGACGGCCGGCCTGGCCGCCCTCGACGCGCTGGCCGACGATCCACGGCTGGCCGGGCACCACCGGCTGCCCGCCGCCCGCGCGCACCTGCACGAGATGGCCGGTGACCGTGGCCGGGCGATCGTCGACTACCGGGCCGCCGCCGCGCGGGCGACCAGCCTTCCCGAACAGCGCTACCTCACCATGCGGGCAGCTCGGCTAGCCACCGACGCCGCACCCGACTCCTGAGGAACTGAGGACTGCATGGCGTACGTGCTGCTGGGAATCGCCATCGCGGCCGAGGTGATGGCGACCAGCCTGCTCAAGGCCACCGCGGGGTTCACCCGCCTCTGGCCTACGGTCGCCTGCGTCGGCGGATACCTGCTGGCGTTCGTCCTGCTGGCCCAGGCGGTCAAGGAGATCCCCATCGGGGTGGCGTACGCCCTCTGGTCGGGTCTGGGCACCGCCACCATCGTGGCGATCGGGGCGGTGTTCCTGGACGAGCCGCTCGGGCTGGCAAAGCTCGCCGGCATCGCCCTGATCATCGCGGGGGTGGTCATCGTGAACCTGACCGGGGAGCACTGACCCTCCAGGGTCGCGGGTGGCCGGGCCCGTGCGTGCCCGGCCACTCGCGCGTCGGTCAGCTCGCGGTGCAGATCACCTCGGGCTTGGCGTTGCTTCCGGACCAGCTGCCGATGAAGCCGAAGCTGGTGCTGACGCCGGCGGCCAGCCGACCGTTGTAGTCCACGTTGCGCGCGCTGACCA
This sequence comes from Micromonospora sp. CPCC 205539, assembly GCF_036906815.1. NCBI lineage: Bacteria > Bacillati > Actinomycetota > Actinomycetes > Micromonosporales > Micromonosporaceae > Micromonospora > Micromonospora sp. CPCC 205539. The sequence continues at coordinate 260,121 of NZ_JBAKHW010000002.1, forward strand.
CCGCTCCGCTGCTGGTCAGCGCCGTGTTCCAGGACTGGCTGACGCTCTGGCCGTTGGCGAAGGTCCAGCGGGCGCTCCAGCCGGTGATCGCGGTCGCTCCCGCGGTCACCCGCACCTCACCCTGGAAGCCGCCCTGCCACTGGTTGACGACCGTGTACGTCGCGGTGCAGCCGCCGGCCGGCGGCGGCGTGGTGGGCGGGGGTGTCGTCGGCGGCGGGGTGCCGGTGAAGACACTCGCCTCCCGGGCGGTCTGCCGGATGCCGTTGGCACCGTTGAAGAGCCGTTGGCCCCAGGTGGTCAGGCTGGCGGGGTTGAAGGCGGTCGCCAGATCCAGATACTCCACGCCGCCGCCGTTTCCGCTCCACGACCAGCCCAGCCAACCGATCCCGTTGGCCTGGCTGTAGGCGAGGATGCTGTCCTCGTCCGGGTCGCCGTCGGAGTGGTTGAAGCCGAACTCACCCACCACGATGGGCAGGCCGGCGGCACGGAAACGGCCCAGGTAGTCGTTGATCTCCGCGGCGGTGTCGAAGACGCCGTACATGTGGATGGAGAAGACGGTGTTGCGCGACGGGTCGGCCGCGAAGACCGCGGCGGCGTTGTCGCGCATGGTGAACGACCAGTCCTGCCCCCAGTTCGGCGCGTCCACCATGATCGTGTGGGTCAGCCCTCCGGTGCGCAGCCGCTTGATCGCGTTGGCGCTGTCGGTGGCCCAGGAGGCGTAGCTCTGGTTGCCGTACGGCTCGTTGCCGATGTTGACGATCACGTACTCCTCCTGGCCGGCCAGGACGTCCGCGATGCTGAGCCAGTAGTCCACCGCCCGATCCAGGGTGACCGCGCCGCTCTGCTCGCCGTACCCCGTGGTGTCGTGCACCTCGAGCACGCAGATCAGCCGGTTGGCGATGCAGAGCGAGATGACGGTGGCGACGTCGGCGTTGCTGTTGCGGGTCCACCGGTCGCCACTGGAGAGCACCACCCGCACGGTGTTCGCACCGAGCGCCTTGACGTTGGCGAACGAACTGGTCTGTTGGGGATACCACGTGTGCGCGTGGTTGACCCCACGCATGATGAATTCGGTGCCGTTGGCGTCGTACAGCTTGCCGCCCGCGACGGAGAAGCCGGCCCCGGCGTGTGCCGGCTGGCCGAACGCCAGCACGGCGACGAGCACCGTGAGCAGGGCCGCGCTGGCGGCGGAGAGTCGAGTCTTCATGGCCTACCTCAGGGGAGGACCCCCGGTGCCCGACAGGGGTGGGACGTGACAGGGGAAGGCGGCTGCGGCCCGACAGCCGCCGCCCGGATCCCGACGGCGCATTCATCAGCGTAGGCCGATGGATCGGTCAGCGCATCCCCGGGCGAACAGGACAGGAGGGTTGACCGCTGCCGACCTGGGTATCCGGGGGACGAGCTGCGGGTGGAGAGGGGATACCAGGATGGTCAACGTCGGTTACACCCTGATGTGCGAACAGGCCGGTCCGAAGCAGTTGGTCGACTACGCGGTACGGGCCGAGGCTGCCGGCTTCGACCAGTTGGTGATCTCCGATCACTACTACCCCTGGCTGGACTCCCAGGGCCACTCCCCGTACGCCTGGTCGGTGCTCGGCGCGGTCGCCCACGCCACCTCGCGGGCGGAGCTGATGTCCTTCGTGACCTGCCCGATCCGCCGCTACCACCCGGCTGTGGTCGCGCAGAAGGCCAGCACCATCGGAGCGCTCTCGGATGGTCGGTTCACCCTCGGCCTGGGTGCCGGAGAGAACCTCAACGAGCATGTGGTCGGCGGCTGGCCGCACGTGCAGCAGCGGCACGAGATGTTCGAGGAGGCGTTGCAGATCATCAGGCCGCTGCTCAACGGCGAGACGCTGACCTTCTCCGGCAATCACTTCGACGTGCCCGACGCCTACATCTGGGACCGCCCGGAGCGTCCGGTGCCGATGGCCGTCGCCGCCTCCGGTCGACAGTCCGCCACCCTGGCCGCGGAGTACGGCAACGGCATCGTCGCCACCGAGCCCGACCGGCACATCATCGAGATGTACGACGACGCCGGTGGCGCCGGTCAGCCCCGCTACGGGCAGGTGGCCATCTGCTACGGCCCGGACGAGGCGGAGTGCCGCAAGATCGTGCACGACCAGTTCCGCTGGTTCGGAATGGGCTGGAAGGTCAACGCCGACCTGCCCGGCCCGGAGGCCTTCGCGGCCGCCACCCAGTTCGTCCGCGAGGAGGACGTCGCCGAAGGCATCTCCTGCGGCCCGGACGTCGAGGCGCACGTCGAGGCGTTCCGTAAGTTCGTCGACGCCGGCTTCACCCACGTGGCGATCGTGCAGGTCGGCGGGGAGACCCAGCCGATGTTCCTGGACTGGGCGCGGGAGCAGTTGCTGCCTCGGCTGCGCTCGCTGTGAGCACTGCCCCGTTCGGCCGGGCGCAGCTGCGGCTGGCGCTGACTGCTCCCCGCCCGGCCCACGGCCTGACAAGTGAGTGGCGGCTGATCGGCGGCGTACGAACGCACACGCGGCGCAGCGCGGACCCGGGCACCGGGGCACCGCCGGTGGTGCTGGTGCACGGCCTGGCGGTCTCCCACCGCTACCTCACCCCGTTGGCGTTGGCGCTGGCCCCCACCCATCAGGTGTACGTGCCGGACCTGCCCGGGTTCGGGCTGAGCGAGCGGCCCCGAGGCGCGTACGACGTGCGCCAGCACGCTGAGCACCTGGCCGCCTGGCTGGCCGCGTACCGCCTTCCACCGGTCTGCCTGCTCGGGCACTCGTTCGGCGCCGAGGTGGCCGCCGCGCTCGCCGCGACGCACCCGGCCGCGGTGCGCGCGCTGGTGCTGGCCGGATCGACCAGCGACCCGGCCGCCCGGTCCCGACGAGCCCAGTTCGGCCGGTGGCTGGTGGACACGCTGCGCGAATCGCCGTGGCAGGCGCCGGTCCTGACCCGCGACCTCTGGGATGCCCGACCGTGGCGGGTCCTCGCGACGCTGTCGCACTCGGTCCGGAACACGATCGAGACGGACCTGGTCCGGATCACCGCGCCGACCATGGTGATCGGCGGCGAGCGGGATCCGGTGGCACCGGCCGTCTGGCGGGATCAGATGACCCGGCTCGTCCCGGACGCCCGGCTGGTCGTCGTCCCCGGCGCGGCGCACAACGTGGCCACCACCGCACCGACGGCGGTCGCTGACGCGATCCGCCACCTGCTCGCCCTCGATCCCGCACTCACGGACAGGTGAAACCCATGCGTTTTGGCAACACGGAGATCCGGCCGCTCGGCGGGGGTCTCGGCTGCCTGCTGATGATCCTCGCGTCGATCGTCGCGTCGGTGGTGCTCACCGTACTGCTCAATCTGGTGCTCTGAGCCGGCCCGGGGGCCGTTGGCCCGACCCGACGTCGGGTCGGGCCACCGGTCCCACTACTGGAGCGGACGCCAGGACGCCGGGTTGTCCGAGCCCTCGACCATGCGCATCGAGGCAGCCAACTCCAAGCCGCCGTCACGACCGCCCACGGCGCTCGCGCCGGCCGGGCTCTCCGTCGAGACCTCGGTGACACACGTCGAGCAGTCGGGCACCTGCGCCACCCGGAAGACCCCGACGCCATTGCCATCGTCCATCGCCGACCCGACGCGGCCCGCCACCATCACGCGGGACTCCTCGAAGTCGCTCCCGTCACCGGGAAATACACCGTTGGTCACGCCGACGCTGAGGTCCTGACGGGGACCCGGTCCACCCGTGCGGTACAACACCTCGGCGGTCAGCCACTTTCCGTCGTACATCTCGACCCTGCTGCCCTTGAGTGTGGCGCCGGCCGGAAGACCGACCCGTGCGAACGGAACACTCACCCGCTGGGTCTCCCACACCAGCCCGGCGGCGATCTGGCGACCAAACTCCTCGGGATGGTCCACCTTGTTCATCGTGATGGACATCCACCCGTCCGGTGCGTACTGCCACGAGAGCGACGTTTCGGTGCCATCGGTGTAGAGGAAGGCCGGGTGCCCGTCGACTGCCGCCACCTGCACGCCGGGCAGGTCGACCGGCGGGGGTGGGCCCTCCAACTCGCTCCGCTGCCGCAGGCTGGCAAAGAGATCCACCCCCCGCGCCCCCATCCGCACGGTCACGGATTGACCCACGCCCATGATCGGCCCCGGCTGGATTGGCCCGCCGGGGCTGATCGCCTCGGGCACGTTCGCATCCACCGCGAGGACCTTCACGTCGGTCCGGGACTCCTGTTGGATCGCTCCGGCGGGAAGCGACCCGAGCCGGAACAGCCGCAGCGTCGGATCGAAGGCCTCCGGCGCCACCGTGGGCGGACCAGCCGGGGCCGTCGCGGACGGCGACGGATCGTCCGCGGGCGACGGACCGATCGACGGCCCGACCCCGGCCAGCAGGGCCGCCGAGCCGACCAACGCCATCGCCGTGGCGGCCACCCCGACACCGACCAGCCGACGACGCCGGCGGACCGTCCGTTCGCCGTCGGCCAGCGCCCTCTCCATCGACACCTCACCGCCGGGCAGGTCGTCGACCGCGCGCGCCAACATGCCCCGCACGTACGTCTCCTCCTGATCGATCATCGGGCTGCTCCCTTCGGCTCCGCGTCCTGCGGCAACTGCCGGCGCAACGCGGTGAGTCCCCGCGCGGTCTGACTCTTGACGTTCCCGGTCGAGCAGCCCAGCACCTCGGCGGTCTGCTCCACGCTCAGGTCGGCGTAGAAGCGGAGCACCAGGACCACCCGCTGGCCGGGTGGCACCGCCGCCAGGGCGGTCCGCACCGTCACCGCGTCTGCCGCGCTGTCGCCCGGCCCGGGCGGCGCACCGCGGGGCACCGGCTCGGGTGTGCGGTCGAACAACTGGACGCCCCACCAGCGGGACCGCCGTTCCTGCCGAAACGCGTTGATCAGCATCCGGTGGACGTACGCAGCGGGGTTGTCGACCTGCCGTATTCGCGGCCATTTCACGAAGAGCTGGGTGAGCGTCTGTTGCACCACGTCGTCGGCCCGGTGCCGGTCACCGGTCAACAGGTAGGCGGTGCGTCGCAGCTTCTCGGTCATTCCGCTGACGAACTCGACGTACTCGTGCCGATGTGCGGCATGCATCAACCACTCCCGTTCCGGATTCCGACGCTGTCACCGTATGGATGGAGCCGGATGTGGTTCAGGTTGCACGCGCGTCGTCGGCGCGGCTGAGGTCAGCGGCGCAGGCCGAGAGCGGTGAGCACCTCGCGGGAGGCCACCCGGGCCGGGTCGAGCACCGAACGGCGGGTCCAATGGGCCATCGGTGACACGGTGGCCCGCCACGCCGCTCGGACACCACGCGCTATCGGCACGACGGTGGCCGTCCAGGCCCAGCGCAGCCCGCGCCCGAGCGGCCGCAGCAGCAGTCGGTACACCTGCCGCAGCAGCCACCCGGCCACCCGCCAGGCCCCCACCACGGCGGCGACGACCAGCCGGCCGAACCCCGCGAGGACCCACCAGACGCCTCGGGCCACCCCGATCAGCGCGACGGCCAGCGCCCCCGCGAGCACGCCGAGCCCGTGCCACAGCAGCCGGCCGGCCGGCGCGAGCACCGAGGCCAGCCAGCGCAGCGGCCGGACCACCAGGTTGTCGACGAGCCAGACCAGGGCGCGGCCGAGCAGGACCAACGGCGGGCGGAGCACCACCCGGGCCAGCCAGACCAGCGGCGACCAGACCAGCGTCCGCGCCACCCAGGCGACGCCGCGACCCAGCCACCGCAACGGCGACCAAACCAGCGTGCGCGCCACCCAGGCCAAAGCCTGACCCAGCCATACCAACGACGGCCAGACCAGCGTCCGCGTCACCCAGGCGACGCCGAGACCGAGCCAGACCAGCGGACGCCAGATCAACGTGCGCGCGGACCAGACCAGCGGCAACCAGATCAATGTGCGCGCGGCCCAGACCAGCGGCAACCAGATCAATGTGCGCGCGACCCAGACCAGCGGGAGCCAGAGGAGTCGGTGCAGGACCCAGGCCAGGGGCGTCAGCAGCCAATCGCGCAGGAACCGACCGGTCGGCCCGAGCAGGTACCGGTTCACCAACCGGCCGGCGGCCGCGAACAGCTCCCACAGCAGGCGTACCGGCAGCACCACGACCAACGCCAGACCGCGCGCGACGGCCGCGACGAGCGGAAGCTCGGCGGAGGCCGGGGCCGCCACCGACGGGCGGCGGACCGGGCGCGGCACGGCCGGCGGGGTCGGGTGACCGGCCGGCGAGCCTGGCAGCGGCGGGCGAAGGGTGGGACGGTCGGTCACGGGGGCACGGTAACCGCTCCGCGCCACGGCCGGGGGGCGGCCACCGCCTCAGTCAGCGGTCAGGTCCAGGTCGGCCAATACGGGGTAGTGGTCGGACGCGGTGTCCGCGGCGCCGCCCCGCACGACGCGGCAGTCGCGGACCCGCTCGGCCACCGCCGGGGTGCCGAACAGGTAGTCCAGCCGCATCCCGGAGAACTCACTCCCACCGCCGTGCCGGGTTGGTGCGGTCAACCCCTCGTCGGGGCCGCCGCCGGCCGCGTGCAGGTCGACCAGCCCGGCCGCGAGCAGCCGGGCCACCGCCCGGGTGTCCACCGTGCGCCGATCGCGGCGCAGGTGCCGGCGACGGTACGCGGGTGCCAGCCGGCCGATCCGTTCGGTGTGGTCGGTGCCGGGGTCGAGAGTGTTCAGGTCGCCGCCGAGCAGCGCCATCCGGCCCGGGGCGCGTCGCAGCGCGCCGGCCAGCCAGCCCGCCTCCAGCCGGCGCCAGCCACCGGAGTACGGGCTGAGGTGGGCGGCGAGCACGGTGAGCGGCCCGGCGTCGGTGGCCAACACCACCCGGGCGGTGGCGTGGTGCCACGGCCGGCGGACCGGCCCGGCCGACAGGGTGCGCAGGGTCGGCCGGACCAGCACCGCCACCGGCTGGCCGAGTCGACTGGGTGCCAGATACGGGCGCATCCCGAGCCGGGCGGCGAAGTCGTCGAGGACGCCGGGCCGGTCGAAGCCGCGCAACTCCTGTGCCAGCAGCACGTCCGGGCGCTGAGCGGTGATCACCTCGACCAGCAGGTGCCAGCGGTCGGGGCCGCCCCGGTCCCGACCGCCGGTACGGATGTTCCAGGTCATCACCCGCAGCACGGCGACGCTCAGTCGGGCCGGCCGGCCCGGGCCAGCTCGTCGTCGAGGGTGTCCACGTCCTCCGACTCGATGCTCGGCCGGTTGCCCTCCCGCAGGTCGGCGTTGGGCCGGATGATCAGATAGAGCAGCCCGATCCAGAGCGCGGAGAGCAGGATCGCCCCCATGAAATCGGTCGGGTGGTGCATGCCCCGGTACATCCGTGAGGTGGCCACCCCGACCGGCATGATCACGGCCAGGGCCACGAAGACCCACCGCCACCACCGGTCGGTACGCGGCAGCACGATGATGGTGATCGCCACCCAGACACAGATGGTCGCCGCGATGTGCCCGGACGGGAAGGACGAGGTGGGCATCTGCCCGTCCAGGTTCTCCACCGGCGGGCGCGGCCGGTCGACCGCCCGGGCGGCGGCGAGGAAGAGGGTCAGCTCGCCCATCATCGCCAGCGCCACGAAGAGCACCGGCCGCCAGCGTCGCCACACCGCCAGCACCAGCGGGCAGAACACCAGCGAGATGATCAGGATGGCGTGGGTGTCACCGAACTTGCTCCACCACCAGCTCACCTCGGTCAGCAGGTCGGTGTGCCGGTCGGCGAACCAGCGCGGCACCTCGGTGTCGAGGGTGCCGAAGAAGGTGTCCTTGGCGTGGAAGCTGACGTACGTGCCGAAGCCGTACAGGGCGCCGAACACCAGCACCCAGCCGACCAGCAGCTCGGCCACCGCCGAGCGGGGATGCGCCAGCACGTGCTCCTCGGCCGGGGCGGGGGCGATGTCGTGCCCGGCCTCCGGCTCCAGCCCCTCGGTCAACGGCGGCACCGGCCGGCCCCGCTCGCGCCGCCACAGCCGGAAGGCGTACGCGGTGACGCCCAGCCAGGCGGCGCCGAGCAGCCAGCCGGCCAGCACGTCGGAGACGAAGTGCACGCCCAGCGCGATCCGGGTCAGCCCGATCAGCAGCACCAGCACGGCGGCCCCGACGATCGCCGGGCGACGCCAGCGGGGAGCCATCGCCGGCAGGAACACCAGCAGCAACGCCCCGTACGCGACGAACGAGCCGAGCGCGTGCCCGCTCGGGAAGCTGTTGCCCGGTGCGCTCGCCACCGGGATGTCCACCACCGGGCGGAGCCGACCGACCAGCGTCTTCAGTGACGGGTCGAGGATCAGACTGCCGACCCCGGTGATGATCAGGTAGACGGCCAGCCGGGGCTGCCGGCGGATGAGCAGGCCGACCACGGCGATGGTGACCAGCCAGATGAGGATCGGCCGCCCGCCCAGGTCGGTGACCGCCTGGAGCACGGTGACCAGCGGATGGTGCGGTGCCACGAGCCCGTTGAACCACTCGGCGGCCGCGTGGTCGGCGTCCTGCAACGGACTCCAGCGCACCCGGACGAGCATCAGCAGCAGGCCGAAGGCCACCCCGGCGCCGGTGACGGCCACCAGCCCAGCGATGCTCCGCTCGGTGAAATGCCCGATCGGACGCCGCACCACCTCTTTGACCGCGGTCACCCCGCACCTCCCTTGATCTGCCGGCGAGGCGCGCATTACCCGATCGGCGCCGCCCGTACACGCACCCACGGGAGTGGAGGCGGCTAGAGCGCGCTCATGTCACCGGTGTCGAAGACCTCGACCCGGTCGGATTCGGGCTTCCACAGATCCGGTTGGGCCGGCTCCTGCACGCCGATGCGCAGCGCCTCCAGTTGGGCGGCGAAGGCCAGCCCGCCGAAGAGCGCCATGCCGGTGAGGTTGGCCCAGAGCAGCAGCGCCATCATCCCGGTCAGCGCGCCGTAGGTCTGCCCGAAAGCGTCACTGAGCCGCACGTACGCGGCGAGCAGCAGGCTGGCCAGCCACCAGAGCGCGGTGGCGATGCCGGCGCCGAAGAGGAGCCAGGAGAGACCGGGCTGCCGGCGACGCGGTGCCTGCCGGAACAGCACCGCCACGGCGAGCACGGTCAGCCCGAGGCTCAGCGGGAAGCGCACCACGGTCCAGATGACGTTGGCGAAGGCGCCCCATTCGTAGTGCTCGCGTACCGAGTCGCCCATCGCGCCGCCGCCCACGAGGATCAGGAAGCCGGCCAGCGCGGGCAGGCCTGCGACGACGGCCAGCACGGCCGCACGCAGGTACTTCCGGAGCGCCGGCCGGTCCCGCTCGACGCCGTAGATGCGGTTGGCGCCCCGCTCGATCTGAGCCATCGTGGTGGTCAGCGCGACCAGCCCGGTGAGCAGACCGAGGGTGAGCGCCAGCTCCCCGGCGTCCTCGACGCGTTCGCCCTCACCGAGCAGCTCGGCCACCACCTGTGCACTCTGGCCGGGGGTGACCGCCAGCACGGTGTCGGCGACGACCCGGCCGCCCTCCTCGACGCCCAGCTCGCTGATCAGGCCGGTGAGGGCGATCAGGAACGGCACCACGGCGAGGCAGAGTTGCAGCGCGAAGGCACGGGAGTGGCTGAAACCGTCGCCGTAGCGGAAGCGGATGAAGGCGTCCCGCAGCAGGTGCCAGCCACCCTGCCGGCGCAGGGTGCGCCACGCGTCGTCGGCGGAGAGCTCCTCGTCGGCCATCAGCCGGGTCTCCGGCACCATCCGGGTGCTACTCACGGCGTGCCTCCTCGATCAGCCGCTCGCCCCGCTTCCCGGCGCTTCGGGCATCGTCGGCCAGGTCGGGCGCGTCCTCGGGCTGCGGCACACAGAGCCAGAGCGCCTCGGGCCGGACCACGGCTTGCAGGCGGCGGGCCGGGGCGATCAGGTCACCGTCGAGCTCGCGGGGCTGGGCCCGGTTGCTGGTGACCACGACGCGCCGGCCGCGGAGCACCTCCATCCGTGGCACCTGCCCGCTGCGGCGGATCACCGCCCAGCCGAGCGCCAGCCAGTGCCGCAGGCTGCGCGGGGTGAGCACCGCGACATCCAGCCAGCCGTCGTCCGGCTCGGCCTCGGTGAGCAGGTGCACCCCGCCCTGGAGCCGACCGACGTTGGCGATCAGGACCGAGCGGGCCCGGCGGCGCACCGGCGGGCGGTCGTCGACGCGGATCTGCACCCGCATCGGCCGGTCCCGCAGGTGCCGGGCGGCGCCCACCACGTACGCGGGCCAGCCGATCCGGGCCTTGGTGGTCTCGGAGGTGGCGGCGAGCATCTGGGCGTCGAAGCCCATCCCGGCCATCACGGTGAAGTACTGATTCTCGACCTCGCCGACGTCGAGCAGCCGCCGGCCCCGCTCGACGGCGACCTGCAACCCGGCGGCCAGGTCGGTGGAGAGGCCCAGGTTGGCGGCGAGCAGGTTGCCGGTGCCCTGGGGCAGCACGGCCAGCGCCACGTCGGTGCCGACCAGGGCGCTGACGCAGGACATGACGGTGCCGTCGCCACCGCAGGCGAAGACCAGGTCGACCCCGGCCTTGATGGCCCGCTCGGTCTGGCCGCGGCCCGGGTCGTCGACGGTGGTCTCGTACCACTGCGGCTCGGGCCAGCCGGCGGCGGCCAGCGCGTCGTTCACGGTGCGGCGCAGCTCGTCGAGATCGGTGACCTTCGTCGGGTTGACCACCACGGCCGAGCGCAGCCCACCGTCGCCGCCCGAGGGCCGCCTGTCCTCTCCAGCATCCACCGCGCCAGTGTGCAGCACCGGGGCGGCTTCAGCGAGCCCGCAACCAGCCCGCGTCGGAAGTGCCACAGACAGGTTTCAACGCGACGACCACCGATTGACCGGCAGGCCCGGGAATCCGCCTGGTGGCGCTCCCGGGCCCGCCCTCGATGATCAGGCCGCCGCCCGCAGGGCGGTCTCCACCCGGCGGCGCAGGTCGTCCAGGTCGACGCCGGCCTCGATGAGCACCAGAGCGCCCAGCCCCTGCCCCTCGCGGAGCACCCCGAGCAGGATGTGCTCGGTGCCGATGTGGCGGTGGTGCAGCCGGATCGCCTCCCGCAACGACAACTCCAGCGCCTTCTTCGATCGGGGCGAGAACGGGCCGCCCAGGTGCCGTCTCCGGCCCCAGCGGCGGCGCGGCGCCGGCACGGCCTCGCGCAGCGCGTCCGGGCCGAAGGACTGCTCGATCCGGGCCACGATCGCGGCCAGATCGATGCCGATCTCCCGCAGTGCGGCCGCGTCCGCGGCGCCGAGGCCGACGCCACCGTCGGCGGTGTGCCGCCGGATCCGCCCGCGCAGGTCGTCGGCGCGCACCCCGGCGTCGGTGAGCACCCGGCTGGCCAGGCCCGCCTCGTCGGCGAGCAGGGCGAGCAGCAGGTGCTCGGTGCCGACCGGCCGCTGACCCTCGGCCCGCGCCTCCTGCACCGCCCCCTTCACGACACCGCGCGCCCGGTCGGTGAATCGCTCGAACATCACGCCTCCCAGGATGAATTGACCGCCGGCCGCCCGGCGTGCTTCTTGTGGACCGCCTGTCGGCTGACCTCGAGCGCGTCGGCGATCTCCTGCCAGGACCAGCCCTGTCGACGGGCGTTGTCCACCTGGACCACCTCGAGCCGCTCGAGCAGCCGGCGCAGCGCGCGGACGGCCCGCAGCCCGACCCGGGGGTCGGTGCTGCCGGCGGCCGCCGCGAGTTCCGTCGCCTGACTCATGCCGTCAACATACGTTGACAGCGCAATCCCTGTCAACCTTTGTTGACGACGCACGGTCACGCTCGGCGGAACGCCACCCGATCCGGCCCGCCACCGCTACCGCCCGACTACCCTCGGTCAAGGAACAGCGTGGTCGTGCCGGGCGCGACGCCCGGGAGGTGATGTCGGATGGCAACACCCGCCGAAGCAGCGGTGCTGGTCGGCCTCGGTTCGGGCCACGACCTCCCGGTCGTCCACCTGGCCGCGCAGGAGGCCGCCGCACACGGCCGGCCACTGCACCTGCTGCACACCTTCGACTGGCACGCGGCCTTCGCCGCGGACACCGTCGCCGCGCCCCGGGACACGGCCGAGGATCTGATCACCCGGGCCGCCCAACTCGCCCACGAGATCGAGCCCGGACTGACCGTACGCGGCGAGATCGTCGAGAGCGCCATGCTGCCCACCCTGATCCGCCGCTCGGAGACGGCCTTCCTGCTGGTGGTCGGCGACGGCGGGATGGCCGGCAGCGCCCAATGCGTCCCGTCCGACGCGCCCGCCGTGCAACTGGCCGCGCGGGCCGGCTGTCCGCTGCTGGTCGTCCGCCAGGAGCCGCCGCCACGGGGACCGGTGCTGGTCGGGGTCGACTGCTCCCCCAGCTCGAACCTCGCCCTGCGGTGGGCCTTCGAGTGCGCCGCCCGACGCTCCACCCGACTGCTCGCGTTGCGGGTTGCCGAACCCGACGAGGACACCGACACCGTCACCAACGAGCTCGCCGAGATGATGGCCCCGCACGCCGTACGCCGCACCGACGTGCCGGCCGAGTGGCAGGTCATGAGCGGCGACCCCGGTCAGGTGCTGGTCGAGGAGTCCCGCTCCGCCCAGATAACGCTGGTCGCCGCCCGGGGCGACGAACCGGGGCGCGGCATGCTCGGTTCGGTCGCCCAGTCCCTGCTCTACCACTCCCCGGCACCGGTGATCATCGTCCGCGGACTGACCGAGGTGCCACTGACCAGCCCCAACGCCAACTCGAGAGGTTGAGCATCATGGAAACGGCTCTCGACGCGCACCGCGCCCTCACCGACGACGAGCTGCGCCGGCTGGACGCCTACTGGCGGGCGGCGAACTACCTCACCGTCGGGCAGATCTACCTGCTGGACAACCCGTTGCTGCGGACCCCCCTGACCCCCGACGACATCAAGCCGCGGCTGCTCGGTCACTGGGGCACCAGCCCCGGGCTCAACCTGGTCTACGCCCACCTCAACCGGGTGATCGTGGCCCGCGACCTGAACGCCATGCTGATCACCGGCCCGGGCCACGGCGGCCCGGCCATCGTGGCCAACACCTGGCTGGAGGGCACCTGGGAGGAGCGCTACCACGACGTGTCGCGCGACGAGGTCGGAATGGCGCGGCTGTTCCGACAGTTCTCCTTCCCGGGTGGCATCCCGAGCCACGTCGCGGCGGAGGTGCCGGGTTCGATCCACGAGGGCGGCGAGCTGGGGTACGCGTTGAGCCACGCCTACGGCGCCGCCTTCGACCACCCGGACCTCACCGTGGCGTGCGTGATCGGCGACGGCGAGGCGGAGACCGGGCCGCTGGCCGGCAGTTGGCTCGCCAACGTCTTCCTCAACCCGGCCCGCGACGGGGCGGTGCTGCCCATCCTGCACCTCAACGGCTACAAGATCGCCAGCCCGACCGTGCTGGCCCGGATCCCCGAAGCGGACCTGCTCGACCTCCTGCGCGGCTCGGGCTACCAGCCGTACGTGGTGGCCGGCGACGAGCCCGCCCAGGTGCACCAGTTGCTCGCCGCGACCCTGGACCGGGCTCTGGACGAGATCGCCGCGATCCAACGCCGGGCCCGTTCCGGCGGCGTCGTCGAACGCCCCCGCTGGCCGATGATCGTGCTGCGTACGCCGAAGGGTTGGACCGGGCCGCGCGAGGTCGACGGCGCTCAGGTGGAGGGCACCTACCGCGCCCACCAGGTGCCCCTGTCCCAGGTCCGCGACAACCCGGCACACCTGGCCGAGCTGGAGCACTGGCTGCGTAGCTACCGGCCGGAGGAGCTGTTCGACGCCACCGGCTCCCCGATCGACGAGCTGCGGTCGCTGCCCCCGCGCGGCGACCGGCGGATGAGCGCCAACCCGGTCACCAACGGCGGTCTGGTGCTCCGCGACCTGACCCTGCCCGACTTCGGCGAGTACGGCGTGGAGGTCCCCGAGCCCGGCGAACCGATGGCCGGCGCGACCGGGGTGCTCGGCCCGTGGATCCGGGACGTGATCGCCGCCAACCCGCAGACGTTCCGGCTCTTCGGCCCGGACGAGGTCGCCTCCAACCGGCTGAACGCCGCCTTCGAGGTGACCGACCGCGCCTGGGTGGCCCGTACGGTCCCCGGCGACGACCACCTCTCCCCCGACGGCCGGGTCATGGAGGTGCTCTCCGAGCACCTGTGCCAGGGCTGGCTGGAGGGCTACCTGCTGACCGGCCGGCACGGCGTCTTCACCAGCTACGAGGCGTTCATCCACATCGTCGACTCGATGCTCAACCAGCACGCCAAGTGGTTGAAGGTGACTCGGAGCATCCCCTGGCGGCAGCCGCTGGCCTCCCTGAACTACCTGCTCTCCAGCCACGTGTGGCGCCAGGACCACAACGGCTTCTCCCACCAGGACCCGGGCTTCATCGACCACGTGGTCAACAAGAAGGCGGAGGTGGTGCGGGTCTACCTGCCGCCGGACGCCAACACCCTGCTCGCCACGATGGACCACTGCCTGCGCAGTCGGCACTACATCAACGTGGTGGTGGCCGGCAAGCAGGCCGCGCCGAACTGGCTGACGGTGACCGAGGCGATCCAGCACACGCGGCGCGGTCTGGGCATCTGGGAGTGGGCCAGCAGCGACGCCGGCAGCGAGCCGGACGTGGTGCTGGCCTGCTGCGGGGACGTACCGACGCTCGAGACGCTCGCCGCAGCACACCTGCTGCGGCAGCAGCTGCCAGAGTTGAAGGTGCGACTGGTCAACGTCGTGGACCTGATGCGGCTCCAACCGGCCACCGAGCACCCGCACGGCCTGACCGACAACGAGTTCGACACCGTCTTCACCGCCGACCGTCCGGTGGTCTTCGCGTACCACGGCTACCCGTGGCTGATCCACCGGCTCACCTACCGCCGCACCAACCACGACAACCTGCACGTCCGCGGGTACAAGGAGGAGGGCACCACCACCACGCCGTTCGACATGGTGATGCTCAACGACCTGGACCGCTTCCACCTCGTCATCGACGTGATCGACCGGGTGCCCGGCCTGGCCGCCCGCGCCGCCCACCTGCGTCAGCAGATGGTCGACGCCCGCCAGGCGGCCCGCGACTACACCCGCCGGTACGGCGAGGACGACCCCCAGGTCGCCCAGTGGCGCTGGGTCCGCGAGACCGACCCGACGAACCGCTGAGGAGACGACGTGCGGGACGCGGAGATCCTGGTCGGCTACGACGGCTCCACCGACGCCGGCGTGGCCCTGACCTGGGCGCTGGACGAGGCCGAACGCAGCGGGCAGCCGGTGCGACTGACGTACGTCTTCGAATGGTTGACCGTGGCCGGCTGGATCGGTCCGGGCGTCGCGCCCGGTGTCTGGCCGGACGACACCGCCCGCCGCCAGGTCGACGACCTGGTCCGCCGGGCCGCGGCGGACGCCGCCGCCGCGCACCCTCGACTAACGGTCACGAGCGAGGTGTACGACGGACCGCCGGCCCTGGTGTTGCAGGAACGCTCGGCCGAGGCCGGCCTGCTGGTGCTCGGCAGCCGCGGGCACGGCGGCTTCGGCGGCCTGCTGGCCGGGTCGACGGCGGTGGCCGTCGCCGCGCACGCGCACTGCCCGGTCGTGGTGGTCCGGGACGGGCCCGGCACCACGACGGCCGAAGCACCGGCCGGCCCCGTCGCGGTCGGCGTGGACGGCTCGGCAGCGGCGCTGGTGGCGCTCGGCTTCGCGGCCGAACGCGCGGCCCAGCGGCAGGTGCCGCTGCGCGCCCTGCACGCCTGGACCCCCGGCCCCGGCGGAGCGGCCGGAGTGCCCGACGAACGGGCAGCGGTGGAGGCGGCCCTGGAACCGTGGCGACGGACCTTCCCCGACCTCGCCATGACCGTCGACCTGGTGTCGGGCAGCCCGGCAGCCATGCTGATCGAGGCGAGCCGGGACGCGGGGCTCGTGGTGGTCGGCAGCCGCGGCCGGGGTGGGCTGGCGGGAATGCTGCTCGGCTCGGTCAGCCAGCAGCTCATCCAGCACGCCCACTGCCCGGTCGCGGTCGTCCGGGAGCGCTGACCGAAGCATCGGCCGACGAGCGTCTGGTGTCAGGTGCTTCGGGGTGTTGCCCGCGGGCAGCACCCCGGCCCCCTCACCACGGCATCGCCCTCAGCCGGACGCCTGCATTCTCGGCCGCGCGTTCGGCGGCGCTGATCATCTGGTCAACCTCAGACGAATACATCCCCAGGTCCTCCACGGCCTGCACGAACGTCATAATCTTCGCGTGCAGCAAAAGGTCGTCCGGCACATCGGTAACGCTTGCCGATCGAGGCAGGAGCACATCGCGGACCACCGCTTCCGCAAGCATCTTGTCCAGCCGCACGTCGCGAGACGAATTCGCTACACGGGACGCAAACTCGCCCAGGAGCTCCCCGGAGGGAGGTCCCGGAAATCGCTCCTCAAGCACGGCGAAGACTGCGCGGCCGACAACATCGGCCGCCGCCTGGCCAGGCTCCTCGTCAGGCAGCGCTGACAGCAGATCTCGATCATAGGCCGACTGCGCTTTGAGGATCTGTCCCACTACCGTCCTCGGCCCACTCGAAGGCGAGGGCCCCACTCGCCTTGCACCTGTGGACCTCTTCCCGCCTTTACGACGCACCCGTTCGGCCCGACTTTCGGCCGCGCGCACCAACTCCGCACACTGCTCGCCGCTTGGGAACTCGCTCTGCACCAAGTCGACAAGAATGGGCGGGATATGTTTCCTCACACTCCGATCCGCAGCGGGCGAATTTTTGAACGCGAGGTCGATGAGCACAGCAACGTGGGGACCATTAACCGACCCACCCGTTCGGTTGATCACACCTTCCAGATACGTGGACACACGTCGGCTGTCCATCTCCCGAGAAAACGTTCGGCGCATTGCTAGCACCCATGCTTGGAATATCAGTTCGGGTGCCGAAAAGGGATGCGCCAACAAGAGGAAGGCGTGCCTACGATCTCCGCTCCTGAGGAACCGCGATACTGCAATTCCGGTGGAGCTGACCGCTTTCTCGGGACCGCCGTTGACGCCGTGACTCATTTCTTCGATCTCCCGAACACCACCCTGATCATAATTGTGCCGCCCAGAATACCACCAGAGATTGGATCGTTCGCGGCCTGCTTGAACGCATTGTCGACGGCCCGTACCGGAGCCTCAGTCTGCGTACGGCGCTCCTTGATACCTTCAGCATTCGTGACAATCCGGTTCTCTTCGGTGAGGTTCATCTCACCGGCCCGATCACACGTACAGACCTGCGGCTCACGCAAGTCCCGGTTCGGTACGGCTGTTGGTCCACCGTGTACTGAACAACTGCCATTAGTGTTGTGGACGAGGACCGAGGCGTTGCCGGCCACCACGTAGTACGTGTGAATCTCCGCGACCGTGAGGTCGTGCATCGACTCCAGGCCTGCGTACGAGCGGACGGCCTGGACGGTGACCGCCTTGCCATCGAGGGCCCGCAGCGACTCGCCGACCCGCACATCGGCGGCGTCGACCCACGCCTTCCGGTCCTCGCTCCAGAACGGGTGGTGCTGGGTGGTCTTGATGACGGCAGCCCCGGCGCCGGCCACCTTGACCGTCACGTCCGTCAGGTCCGCATCCTCGTTGCGGTGGGTGCGGGTGACCTCACGAGCCGCGGTCTCCCCGGTCTCCGGGTCGGTGGCGAGGACCAGGTCGCCTTCCTGCAGCTCGTCGATGGCTCGGTAACCGCCGCCGGCCAACACCACCTTCGTTCCCGCGGCGAAACTGTGCCGTTTGACCAGGCAACTCTCGGCTGCCTCCAGGACCTCGTCGGCCCATTTCGTGTCCTCGGACCACTTCAACAGGGCCTTGCCGGCCTTGGCGATCGTCTTGGCCATCGGCTTGGCCTTGCGGAGGAATTGGAAGGCCTTCGTCGCCGGCAGCATGCCGGCGAGTGAGAAGGCGCAGGCCATCAGATCACCGTGGATGCAGTCCAGGATGTCGTTGATGCCGAAGAAGTCGAGCAGAAGCTTTCCGCCAGCCTGGATGATGATCGAGATGGCGTTCTGCTTCTTGACTTCCTTGGCCCGCTTGATCTCCTCGTCGGTGGGGCCACCGTTCTTGCCGCCGCCCTTGCCACCGCCGCCGCCGTTGCCGCCACCAGCCTCATGCGCGGCGCGCGCCTCTGCCCAGTCGTCGTCGCCGCAGCTGCCGCCGCAGCCGTCGTTGTCGCCCTCGACCTCGACGTAGTTGCCGTACATGTCCTCGTAGTCGGCGCCCGGACCGCAGGCGTCATCGGAGCAGGCGCGGAGGCCACTCGGGTCGGAGAACGTGATCGGGCTGTTGTTGCTGTAGGCGTAGGCGTTCCACTGCTGCGGGTCGGCCAGGTCCTGCAGCGGGTCGACGGAGATGAACCGCCCGAGTCCGGTGTCGTACTGCCGGGCCCCGATGTTGGTCAGGCCGGTCGGATCCTTGTCGCCTCCGACGAAGCCCTTGTTGTTGGTCCACTGCGGCTGGCTGCCGCGAGGATCGCCGTACGGGGTCTGACGACGAACGGTGACCGCCTGGGACGCGGCGTTGATGCCGGTCTGCTGGGTGCCCTGGTGGTCGGAGTAGAGCCAGGTCAGCTCGCTCGGCGTGCGGTTGGCGACCATCTTGCCGGCGAAGCTGTAGTAGCGGGTGCCGGTGGTGACGGAGTTGTTGTCCCGCCGGATCTCCTGGCCGGGCAGGTAGAGCGTGCTGCCGGTGGTGTCGCGCCGGATCAGGCGTGTGCCGTCGGCGTCGTAGATGTTGGTCTCGACGGTCTGACCGCCGACCTTCACCGTGGCGAGCTTGCCCTCGGCGTTCCACGCAAGCGTCTGCGAGTTCGCCGCGGTCGCGCAGTTGTTCGCGGTGGTGGCCGCCGGCCGGCAGGTCATGTTGCCGACGTTGTCGTAGGCGTACTGGGTCGTGACGGCGGGTTGGCCGGGCGCCTCCGTGGCGACCGAGGTGACGGCGTGCGGCCGTACGACGTCCTTGCCGCTGGTCGGCGTCGTGTAGTCGCGCTTGGTGTCGCCCGCCGCGGTGTGCACCTTCTCCGTGCTGCGGTTGCCGACCGCGTCGAGGGTCCACTCGTGCCAGTACGGTGCCGGCCCACCCAGGTTGGCCACGCTCGGATCCGCCGCGCAGTCGACACCCGTCTTGGGCGTCCAGGCGTTGGTCATCCGACGCAGGTCGTCGTAGCGGAAACACTGGGTGTCCGCCGCACCGACCTGCGGGGTGTCCTTGATCCAGAGGATGTTGCCGGCCGCGTCGTGCTTGTAGTTGGCGTCCACCACCGTGCCGGCGCCGGTCTCCGGCTTGACCGTCATCCGGTCGACGCGCCGGGTGGTCAGGTCGTAGTAGGTGTTGTCCTCGACGTACACGCCGCCGTCGGTCTTGCGGGTGGTGAGGGTCGGCTCGCCGTACTGGGTGTACTGCTGGCCGATCACGTAACGGCCCACGTTGATCAGGTTGGTGGCCAACTCCGTGGGCAGGCCGGTCGTCGAGTCGTACTTCGTCTCCACCTTCTCCGTGGTCAGACCACCGCCGCCGGGATAGGTGACCGACGTCGGGCTGCCGTCGTACGGGGAGTATCCGAAGGCGTACGACCAGGTGCCCGCGAGGTTCTGAGCCTCGTTGGTGGGGATGACGTAGTTGACGCCGTCCGGCTGGTAGCGGTCGGTGAAGTCGGTCACCCGCCACTTGTAGGCGTTGGCCGATCCTGCGGACTCGTACCGGACGCTCTCGGTCAGTTGGCCGCGGACGGTCTTGCCGCTGTAGAGCTTGTCGTACTTCCACTCGGCCAGCTTGTTACCGGCCGCGATGCTGCCGGCGTAGAGACCCTTGCGCCGCCCCATGGCGTCGTACTCGTTCACCAGGACGTTGTTGGCGGTGTCGGTGATCTTCTCCACCTGGTCGTACTGGGTGTACGACGTCGTGGTGGTGCCCCTGTCCGGGTCCTTCGCGCTGATCTGGCGACCCTTGACGTCGTACGTGTTCACCCACTCGTTGCCGCCGGTGTCCCGGACGAGGGTGAGCTGGTTCTTACGGTTGTAGGTGTAGGTCGTGACGACGTCCGGCTTGACCTGGGTCTTGTCGGCCCGCTGCCGCAGCTCGACGGTCCGGCCCTGCACGTCGGTCTTGGTGGTGGTGACGGTGCCGCCCTCCGGCGGGGTCACCACGGTGGAGTCGCCGAGATATTCGGTCCTGGTGCGCCACTTCTCGACGAGGTTGGTGATCCCGTCGGTCCCGAAGAACACCTGGTCGGTGGCCCGGGAGGCGTTGTCGTAGACGGCCTTCGAGAGCGCCGGCACCGACCACTCCGGCTCCCACCAGAGCGCGCCGGCGGGCGTGCCCGGCTCGGCGTGCGCCTGGTAGGTGGTCACGGCCCGACCGGTCGCGTCGTAGAGCGTGTCGGTGACCACCCGGTCGCCGCCGACCCCGGCACTCTGGGTCTGGCGGGGCCGCAGGAAGGCGTCCTTGATGTCGTACGAGGTCAGGTAGCCGCCGCCGGCATTGAGCACCCGGCTCTTGGTGTACGGGTAGGCGTCCCGGTTGGGCGCGTAGGAGTAGGTGTACTCGACCGACGGGCTGGTCGGGTGGGCAGTACGCGGCCAGCCGACCGCCCAGCCCTTGGCGAGGCGACCCATCGGGTCGTACTCCATGTCGGCGAGCCGACCGTTGTAGTCCTTGGTCTGGATCGGCTGACCCCAGTAGGGCCGCGTCTCGATGGTGTTGACCCAGTCGACGCTGCCGCCGTTCGGATCCGGGGTCTTGGTGTTCACCGTCATGACCGGCCCACCGGTCGCGGGGGTGTACTCCGTCGTGGCCGTGCGGCCACGCGCGTCGGTGGTGGTCTTCGGCCGCCCGTACGCGTCGAAGGTTGCCTGGCTCGTGGTCTGCCAGGCGGTGCCACCGCCGACCGACCAGTCCTTGAGCCGGTCGATCCGGGTGACCTCACCACGGGTCGGCGGGGTGTCGACGCTCGTCGCGCCGTCGTAGAACTTGCGCTCGTCGGCGACGATGTCGTCCTGGCTGGTCGGCGCGGTGGCGCAGGGCACCGCCTTGACGGTGATCTGCTTGACCGTCTGGATCAGGTTCGCGCCGGTGTTGCGGTTGTAGAGATAGGTGGTGCACGTCTCGTCGCCGCCCTTGGCGACGTCGCCGTCGGACTGGATGGTCTTGGTGCTGCCGTAGGTGCCGTCGAAATCCGACACGCTGCGCGACGTCCGCCAGCCGGAGGCGCCGTTCACTCCGAGCGCCACGGCGCTGTAGCTGATCGCCGTGTTGACGTAGCGGGCGGTGACCGTGTCCTTGTTGATGGTGCGGGTCGCGGTCGCGTCCGACCGCCACGGCACGTTGACCGTCTTGCTGACCGGCTTGGTCTTGGTGCCGTTGTAGACGACCTGTTCGCGGACCATGCCCGCGTACTGGTCCTCGTCGTACACCGTCTCACCGCCGAGCGAGGCGCCCACGGTGACGGTGCGAGTGCCGCCGCTCGCGTTCAGCCGGTCACCGTGCATGCCGCGCAGGAAGGTCGTCTCGGTCAGGGTCTGCGCGGGGGCGTCGCCCTTGCGTACCTGCACCTGGCCGTAGCCGCGGAACTGGTTCCACGTCTTGCGCTTGGGCTTGACCAGCCCGTTGTCGTCGGCGTAGTGCCAGGCCGGGTTGCCGACGTAGTCGTAGTAGGTGTTCTGCACCGGCTGGCCGTGGTCGGTGCCGCCGACCTTGACCATGACGTCGGATTCGGAGACCTGCGTGACGACGTACTTGTGCCAGTACTCGGTGAGTTCCTTGCCCGGTTCGTACGGGTCCGGGCCGACCACGGGGTAGCAGAGGCGGGTGTTGTTCTCCGGGGAGGACGGCAGGCTGCTGCTCTTGCAGTCCTCCTGGCTGTACGTGACCTGGATCTTTCCGCCGGTCTCGGTGATGATGTTGCCGATCCGCATCCGGTTGTTGCTGGTGTTGTTCTTGCTCAACACCCGGTTCCGCTTCGAGATCGGTTCGAAGGTCACCGGCGGCATGGCCACCGTGGCCCCGACCAGGCCCTTGTGCACCAACGAGTCCAACCACATCCCGGCGTGGTCGCTGCCGTCACCCACCGCGGGGTAGGTGTGGCCCAACGTCCAGGAGTCGACCGGCTGCCAGTCGTCGGGGGTCTTGGTGGTGTCCCAGACCTTCGTGGTGACCGTCGAGAGCCGCTTGGTGGTCCAGAACGTCGGGCCGTAGTTCTCCTTGCAGTCCGCCGCGCCCGCCGTGCACTCCTGGTCCCAGGGAACGTCCTTCCAGTTGCCCCGGTTCGTGCAGTCGACGGTGCAGCGGTCCGCGATGTCGAGGACGACCTGGGCCAGCGGCTGGACCGAGCGGTCGGTGGCGCCGCGGTCCCAGGTGCCGTAGTCGATGCGCCGCAGCGAACCGCCCCGGGTGTAGAGCGCCTTGTTGGTGGACGTGGCGTTCTTGGCGTAGTAGTTGTCCTCTTTCTCGTACCAGTACGACAGCGTGTTGCCGCGCGGGTCGACGACGTAGTCGAGGTTCCACCGCCACGTCTGGTTGCAGAAGGACGAGGTGAACGTGCCGGCGTTGCACGGCTCGTTGGTGTGGTTGCCCGCGACGGGGACGGTCCACGCGGAGTTCGTGGTCGTGCTCTGGCCCGGCAGACTGTTGCGGCCGAAGAAGTACTGCACGCCGTCGGGCGTCGTCACCTTCCAGTGCTCGCCGTCGTCGTCGCCGTTGGCGGCACCGGTCAGCTTCTCGATCTTCGAGCCGTCCTCGCTGCGGTTGTGCCAGCCCTTGCCGGCCTCGAAGATCAGCTCTCCGCCCCGCCCGTTCAGCGACATGGTGGCGTTGTCCGACCGCCAGCACTGGTCGCCCGTACGGTTGGTGCTGTTGTTTCCGCCGCTCATGTCGTCGGCGCACGGCACGTAGCTGCGCTCGATGTAGCCGGACCAGAGGCTGAAGCCCTCGCCGACCCAGGACGGCTGGCTGTTGGACGCGTCGGACTGCCCGTCGACGGCGTCGGAGGTGTAGGAGAGGCCGAGGCTGGGGGCCGGGCCACCGATCGCCGGCGGCATCCGCATCGGGTACGACCAGGAGAAGCCACCGGTCGACGTGCCCGCGGACCAGGTGGCGCTGGCCGCCATCGGCGTGGCGGAGAAGTCACCCTCCGGGCCCGAACTGCCCGCGGCGAGCGCGACCAGCGTGGACGCTGCCTCGGTGGAACGCGCCGTGGAGGCGCCGACGGTCACCGGCACCTCGGCGCTGACCGAGCCGCCGTCGTTGTGGGACACCAACGGCGTGGCAGCACATTCGGCCCGCTCCGGGGTGCGTAGGCCACACTCCGGCACCTGGAGCAGCCGCAGCCGGGATGCCCAGTCACCGCCGAGGGCGTCCCGGAAGCTCCGGTAGTCCACCGAGACGGTCGCCGCACCCGGCTGACCTGAGGTCGCGGACGAGGTGGCCGCCGAGCCCTGACCGGCGTCGTCGACCCGCAGCACCAGCCCGTCGCGCCACCGCGCCGGCACCGTCGCCCGGTTGAGCAGCTCGACCGAGACCGCCGAGGTCCGGGCACCCGCTGCCCCGGCCGCCCGGGTGACCGACACCGGCAGCGCGCCGGCCCGGACCGCCGCCGGCACGGATCGGCGCTGCCCCGCCGGGGCCTCCGCCGGGAGCGTGACCGTGGCCTTGCCCGGCTTCGGCCACACCGGCGCGGCCGGCTTCGCGCTCGGCACCTTCCGGGTCGGCCAGGCCTGGCCATCGGCCGTGGCGCCGTCCTTGTCGAGCTTTTCCCGTTGACCGGTCTGGGGCTTGGGGCTGGTCGGCGCGGCCTGCGCCGGGACCGACAGCCCGGTGACGACGAGCGCCCCGCTGAGGAGCCCGGCCACGATCGCGTGCATCCGGCTATGCGGCTTATACGTCATTTTGGCCCGGATTTTTGGGTAGCGAGTCACCATGCCTCCACTCACGAGGTGTCGTGCAAGGGGTAGGTACGGGGTTGCGAAAGCCTCAGTCCTCGGGTGCTTCCACCGGCTCCGGTGACTCGGCGTCGAAGAGCGTCTTGACCCCCACGTCGGTCAGCGCGCCCTGGTAGAGGCCGAGCTTGTCGATGTCGCCTCGCCAGAGGTCGACCCACCGCGGCGTCCCGCCCACCGGGGTGAAGCGGGCGGCGCCGACAACGAGCGGGCCGGTCGCGTCGAAGGCACCGGTGAAACTGCTGCTGCCGTAGCCCTTGATGCCCTCCTGCTTACCGTTGACGTAGAGCCGGACCTCCCGGCGGGACACGTCGTAGACGGCGACCAGATGCGTCCACCGGGCCCGGTCGTCCTCGGTCAGCGTCCGCGACGTCATCGGAACTTCCAGGGTCTGGCCCGAGATGACGTCGTCGTCGACACCGAAGACGCTGAGACACCAGCGGTATTCGGTTGTGCTGCCCACCGTGAAGGCGCGCTGGCCGAGATAGAACGCCGACTGTTGACTGCCGGCCTGACTGACGGCGGTCAGGGTGCCCAACGCCTCCGCATCGGGTCGCACCCAGACCGACACGCTGAAGGACTGATCGGTACGCAGCACACGGCCGTCCTGCCAGACCGGGTTCTGCGGCTCGGCGAGATTGTCCTGCGAGCGCCCGTACTCCACGGTCTGCTGGGCGGGGTCGTCGATGGCCGCCCGGTCCAGCGCCAGGAACTTGTCATCGGACAGGGAGCCGAAGTCGACGCCCTTGGTCAGCGCCAGTCGGCGACCGAACTGGCCGTCCTCCGGCGCGCCGCACAACGTGGGGTCGGACGACTCCTCGTAGCAGGGCATGCCGTTGGCGAAGCTCCAGTCACCCACCTTGACCGCCGCGAGCATCCCCGGCTCGTCGAAACCACCGGAATCCGGGTCCTCGGCGAGCTGACCGGTGAAGTCGTGCGCGACCAGCACCCGGTCATAGACCTGCACGTCGGCCAGGTTGCCCTTGAACCAGTTGATCGGAGAGCCCGCCCACCCGCGGCCGACGGTGAAGATGCCGCCCGCGCTCCAGGCCGTCGCGGTCCGGTCCACCTCGCCGGTGAGCGTGCCGTTGACGTACAGCCGGACCTTTCCGGCGGTCTTGTCGTAGACCCCGGCGAGGTGTGTCCACCGGCCGACGTCCGCGGCGGTCAGGGCGGTGCTGACCGCAGGTCGGCTGGTGCTGCTCGCCAGGTCAGTGTCCTTCATCAGGAACGACCAGCGGGGCGTCGCCGGGGAGCCCTCCAGTCGGGTCCCCAGTTGGAACCCCGTGGTGTTGGTGCCCGCCTGCGCGGCGACGACCATGTCGCTCGTGGTCGGGAGCGCCGCCAGTCGCACCCAACCCGACACGCTGAACGACTTGGTGGTGTCCAGCACCGGGCCGGCCGTCGCAAGAGCCGAGGAGGTGCCGTTGAACGAGGCGGTCTCACCACGGATCATCCGCAGGTCGCCCGTCCACGAGACGCTCCCCGACGACAACGGGGTGCGGCCCGACGGCGGCGACTGCTGCACGTCGTCGAGCGCGTTCGCCGCCGTGACGCCGGGATAGGTCTCCAGACCCCAGCGGGCGACGGCCGGGGCCGCACGCGCGGCGGTGAACTCGAACGAACCACGGCCAACGTTGCCCGCGCCGTCGGTGGCCGAGAGGTAGAGGATGTTCAATCCGTACTTCGGCACCACGAGCGAGACGACGGCCTGCATCACGCGGATCGGGGGGTACGGTGGCTGGTTCACAAAGCCGCCGCTGGTCGCCGCGATCGGCGTGGTCGCGGGACTGACCCAGCCGTACGCGAACTTCGTCACCGTGAGGTCGGTGGACCGGATCGTGAAGGTGGCCGTGCTGCCCGGCACCGTCGACCCGCCGGTCAGCGCGGCGGTCACCGGTGGGACCTTGGTGTCCGCCAGGAACGTGCACCAGTCCGACCACACACTGGTCCGGCTGTACGGAGCGGGGTCGGTGGCCTTGGCACGGAACGCGTACTTGACGCCCTCGCCGGCCGTCACCGCGGCCGTGGTCGAGCGCCCTCCGGCGGGGACCGACGCCCCAGCGGGAGCGGCCCGGCGGGGCGTCGAGGCGTCGATCAGACCGTTGGCGGGCACCTGGACCCACTCGTACCCCGTCGTCAGCGCCTGCGTGCCGTCGGCGTCCGGGAAGATCGCGGAGAACGTCGGATTCAGCGTGCCGATGACGAGCGTCGTGTTGACCGGGCAGGCGACACCCGCGATCTGCAGGTTGTTCGGCTTGCCGGGGATCGAGTCGAAGTCGACCACCAGCTTGGCGCTGCCGGGCCAGAACTTCTTGTACCGGTCGGTGGTGGACTCACCCGAGCCGTCGGTGGCGCTACAGGCGCAGAACCCGAAGGTGATGTTGGTGGCGCTGCTCGTCGCGGACGACTGGATCACGCTGGTCACCGCGGACCCGGTGAAGTTGACGGTCATGTCGGGTTGCGGGGAGTCGGAGCACCCGGAGCCCTCATTGGCGTGCGAACTGGCCGAGGACTTCAGGCCGATCAACTTCGGTGCCCAGTTGGTGCGCGGCGTCGAGGCGATGCCCCCGGAGTGGTACAGGTAGGTCGGCGTGTTGCCGCAGGACCAGGAGTGGTCCAGCTTCATCTGCACGTACGCCGACTCGATGTGCTTGCCCCGGATCGACGTCAACGGGAAGTCGAAGTAGGACCGGTACAGCTTCCCGGAGTCCGGGTCCCTGCCGACCCGGGCGACCGAGGTGTCCGTGTTGTTGCTGTTGTTGTTCGTCGAGTACGCCCAGCGGGACTTGCCGGTGGACCAGGCCGGGTCGATGTAGACCGGGAACGTGGCGTTGGCCGGCGTGAGCAGCGCCGCGTCCGGACGCAGGACCAGGTCTCCGCCAGCGACCTCGACACCGACCGCGGCGGTGCGCGCCCCGTCACCCGGCGCCGCCGCCGACGACGGCTCACCGCCGGATCCCGAGTCCGCCGCGGAGCGGTTGCCCGCCGGTGCGGCGGTGACGCGGGAGTCCCACATGACGGCGTTCTCCGCGGCGGCGAGGACCGCGTCGCCGGCGACCGCCGACAGACGGCCGTCACGTCCCCGCAGCACCTGCGCGTCCCCGCCCAGATCGAAGCGGAGCTCGCGCAGGCGTGGGTTGGCCGCCGCCTCGGGCGTCTTGACCACGAGGACGTGCGTGAAGCCGGTCCGCGTGGCCCGCAACACCAGGTCCGTACCCGGCAGCACCTCCGCGTACGTCGCGGAGTCACCGGACACCGATGGGCGGGGCAGGCCGCCCGGCCACGACAGGGAGAACGACTTACCCGCCCGGGACAGGACCACGGCCGGGGCGGCTCCGCCATCGGAGAACCGCACGTCCGCAACCGACGCCGCCGGCTGCCAACCATCCCCATCCTGGGTCAGCCCGAGGTCCACGTCAGCCCACGAGCCGTCGGAGCGCTTCACGCGCTGCGGCTCCACCGCCGTCTCCGTGGTGAAGTTTCCGGACGGGTTCGCGAAGACCTGGGTCAACTCGGTGCGCGCCGATGTCACCTCCACGCGCTGGCCCGAGCGGCGGGCCGCTGCGGCGGCGGAGCCCGCGTCTGCCGCCTCGGCGACGCGGGCCGGCGGTTGTGGCGTGGTGGGCGGGACGGCCTGCGCCGGCACCCCGATGGCCGTGGCGCCGAGCAGCGCGACCACTCCACCAACGACCAACCGAGACCGTCTATCAAGGAACGCAGGCAGCAGCCAGCGGCCAGTAGTCATCAGAACCCCCGTGACGATGAGAACCAGTCGGGCGGAACTGTAGGGCTGCCTCACAGGTTTGTCTATGTCGATGACCCAGCGTGATCACAAATGGGACGAGGGCTTCAAACGATCATTCAATCCGCACCGCCCGTCATTGAATTCCGTGAGCGGAGAGGAGGGCGACCTCCCGTGCCGGGTCCAGCCCCTTCGCACCGCGGTGCGGTCGGCCGGCACGCGGCGGCACCGTGCCGACCTCGCGCAGCCACCGCCAGGTGTCCGCGACCGTCTCGGCCACCGGCCGGCAGGTCAGCCCGGCCGCGAAGGCACGGGAGACGTCCCGCTCCAGCAACCCGCGGTACGGGTGCCCGAGCGGCAGCCAGATCGGCAGCTCGTTCCAGGGCTCCACACCGGCGGCAAGGATCGCGGCCGGGTCGGTCCAGCGCAACCGGGCGTCCGCACCGGTGGCGGCCACGCACTCGTCGAGCAGCTCGCCCATCGTGGTGTGACCGGGACGACCGATCGCGTTGAAGGTGCCGCCCAGCCGTCGACCGCCCGCGTCCAGCATCCAGACCGCCAGGTCCCGTACGTCGATGTACTGCACCGGCAGGTCGGCCGGCCCCGGGGCGAGCACGTCGCCGCCGCGCTCGATCCGCCGCAGCCACCAGGGCAGCCGGCCCACGTCCTCCCCCGGGCCGAGAATCAGGCCTGCGCGGGCGATCAGCAGACGGTCACCGAAGACCTCCCGCAGGGCGCGCTCCGCCCCGGACTTGAGCTGCGGGTAGTCGCCGTCGACGGCGTCGGGGTCGGCCTCCGCCACCGGGGAGTCCTCGTTGAGGCCGGACACGGACTGGTCGGCGTAGACCGAGCCGCTGGACACGTACACGTAGTGCCCGACCGCGTCGACCAGGGCACGGCCCGCGTCGCCGGCGACCCGCGGCGCGCCGTCCCAGGTGTCCACCACCACGTCCCACTCGCCGCCGGCCAGCGCGGCCAGACCGTCGGGCACGGTCCGGTCACCCCGCAACCGGTGTACGCCGGAGGGCGTCGACCCGTGCAGCCCCCGGTTGAACACCGTCACCGACCACCCGCGGCGCACCGCCTCGGTGACCGTCGCGCCGCCCACGAAACCCGTACCGCCCAGCACCAGCAGTCGCATGGGCCCCAGCCTGCCCGCCGGGGGCGGTCGACGTCGCCCCGGTTAGCCGTCGGCGAATCTGCCGACGGCAGAACGCGAACTCCCACCACGGGCGTCGCGCTGGGGCTCCCTCCCGATACGCGGTCCCCGCCGCAGCCACCGAAAACACCGCACTGGACAGCTCAGGTCACCCAAGCAGTCATTCACGTACCCATCAAACTGCCGAGAATCCGTAGAGTGACAGTGGATTCATCAATGCGTGGCGGACGTGGCCTACGGGGAGGTTCAGGTTGATGGAGCTGGTGCGGATCCCTCTGGACGACGGCGGCTCCCTACTCGTGCAGGGGGCTGAGGAGCCGGACGGGCCTCTCAACGCGGGACGGATCGGCAGCAGCGTCCGGGACCTGCCGGTGACCCTGCGGGCCACCCTGAAGCCGGTCGCCGAAGCCGCCCAGGTCGTGCTCGACCAACTGCGCCAGGCCGGCCCGGACGAGATCGAGGCGGAGTTTGGCATCGATCTGTCCACCGAGGCCGGTGCGGTGATCACCAAGAGTCAGTTGGCCTGCCACCTCAAGGTCACCGTCCGTTGGAACAGAGCCGAGGCACTGGACACCCGGGACCGATGACGCACCCTGACGAGTCGGGCCAGGCGGCGGCAGTCGCCGTCGCCCGCTTCGTGACCGCGGACGGGTCGGTGGCGGGCGCTGGTTTTCTGGTCGCCGAGCAGACCGTGGTCACCTGCGCACACGTCGCTCGCGCCCTCGGCGGCGCTCCGGGCACCGAACTGACGGTGTGGTTCCCGCACGCGGCCGGGTCCCCTCGGCTCATCGGCCGCGTCGTACCGGAGGCATGGCGGGACGCCGACGACGGGGACATCGCTGTCCTCCGGCTCGGCGCCGCACCGGAGGGGGTACGACCGCTCGGGCTCGGCTCAGCCGTCGGCTGCCGCGGGCACGCTGTGCGTTCGTACGGCTTTCCCCGACAGGCACCCGTCGGCGGCCACTACGGGTACGCGGTTGCGGGCGACCTGTTGCCGGATGCGCCCATCGGTCCGCTGCTGCAACTGACCAACGCCAACGATCTCACCACTGGCTTCAGCGGCGCGCCGGTGCTGAACGACGTCACGGGGCTCGTCGTGGGGATGGTCACCGCGATCACCCGTCCGGACCCGCACCAGCGGGGGCAGGGCATCGCTTACGCCACACCGACAGAGATTCTCCGGGATGTGTGCCCCGAGCTGGCCGTGCAGGACGTGTGCCCGTACCGCGGTCTGGAAACCTTCACCGCCGCGGACGCACGGTGGTTTCACGGCCGCGACGACGCGGTGGACCGAATGCTGACCGCGCTGGGGGCGGAGCACCCGGCGCTGCTGCTCCTCGGCCCCTCCGGATCGGGCAAGTCCTCCCTGATCCAAGCAGGCGTCCTGCCCGCTCTGGCGGACGGGCGGCTGCCCCGTGCAGACCGTTGGCTGGCGGTCTTCGCTCGTCCCGGCGAGGACCTGAGCACCGAACTCGTCGGCGCGGGTCTACACGACCTCGCGAGTTCCGGGGCGTGGTCCGCGGTCGATCAGCGACTCGCCGGGGAACTGCCGGGCACTCGCCTGCTGCTGGTGATCGACCAGGTCGAGGAGGCGCTCACCGAGGTGACCGCGGCCCGGGCCGCCGACCTTCGCCGGCTCACCGCCGCGGTCGGCGCCCACCCGGCGCTGACCGTGCTGCTGGTGATGCGGGACGACTTCTATCCTCGGCTGGCGGCGGTTGCCCCGGATCTCCTCGAAGCGGCCCTTCCCGGTGTGGTCAACGTACCCGCCGCTCTCACCACCGAGGAGTTGTCAGCGATCATCAAGCGGCCGGCCGATGCCGCTGGCGCTCGCCTGGAGGACGGGCTGACCGATCGGATCATCTCCGACCTGCTGACCGCCGACCCGGGCGGGCCGCTCGCCCGTCGGGCACCGGTGGCCCTGCTCCCCCTGCTCGAACTCACCCTCGAGCAACTGTGGCATCGACGCAGCAACGGCCATCTCACCCACAACGCCTACCAACGGGTCGGTGAGATCTCCGGCAGCCTGGCCCGGTGGTGTGACAGGGCCATCGGCGAGCTGCCCGCCGAGCAACGGCCGATCGCCCGGCGCATCCTCACCGCGCTGGTCCACCCTGCGGACGAAACCCATCGGGTCCCCGCCGCTCGACGACAGGTGCCGCTCGCCACCCTCCGGGAGCTGGCCGGCGCGGTCGCCGAGCCCGCAGCCGTCGACGAGGTGCTCGCCGTGCTGACCCGGCACCGCGTCGTGACGACCCGCCGGGTCGCGCCTCCCGGCGTGGACCGCCCGTCCGAGCCGGTGGCCGAACTCGTCCACGACGCGCTGATCCGCGACTGGGGCGCGCTGCGCGAGTGGGTGGCTCAGGACCGCCGGTTCCACGACTGGATGCGCCGGGCCGAGGAGCGCCAGCTCCGGTGGCGGGACACCGCAGACCCGGACGACCTGTTGCACGGCACTGATCTCGCGGAAGGGCTGGCCTGGTCGCGACGACAAACCCTCCCTCGCGAGACGGCCGCCTACCTGGCGGCCAGCAAACACCGGCAGCAGGCCGCCATCCGGCGAACCCGTCGGGTCAATGGCGTGCTGGCCGCCCTGGTCGTCGTCGCCGTGGTCGCTGCGGGCGTCGCCTTCTGGCAGCGACAGGACGCCGTCCGCTCCGGTACGCAGTCGCTGTCCCGCCAATTGGCAGCCCAGTCCCGGGCCCTGCACAGCGCGGATCCCCAACTCGCCGCGCTGCTGGCCGTGCACGCCTACCGGGTCAGTCCGACCGTGGAGGCCACCGCCAGCCTCTACGCCGCAGCCGGCCTGGCTTCCCTGAATCGGCTGACTGGACTAGGGGGGCGCGTGGAAACAGTCGCCTTCCAACCGGGTGGCAAGCGGCTGGCCGCCCTGAGCGATGGCACCGTGCGGCTGTGGGACGTGGCCACCGGCCGGGGCGCGGGCGAGATCGCAGCGCGCAACCGGCACATCTCGTCGGTCGCCTTCAGCCCTGACGGCAACACGCTCGCCACCGGAGAAGTCTTCGGGGCGGTGTCACTGTGGTCGGTCGACGACGGGCGGGAGCGCACCACGCTCACTGACGAGGCGAGGCATACTCCCGGCCTGGCGCTGGCCTTCTCCTCCGATCGCCGGACGTTCGTCAGCGACAGCTCCGACAACACGATCAAGGTTTGGGACCTGGCCGCAGGGCGGGTCCGGGCCAGGCTCACGGGCCACACCGCAGGGGTCATCGCGCTCGCCGTCGCCCCTGACGGCAAGACGCTGGCCAGCAGCGCCCGGGACGGGACCGTACGACTCTGGGACCTGGCCACCGGCCGCAGCCGGGGCGTCCTGCCCAACGACCGAGAGGGCCCTTGGGTCGTTTCGATCGCGTTCAGCCCGGACGGCCAGACCCTCGCTGGCGCGGGCGGTCGGGCCGTGCGGCTGTGGGACGTCGGCCGGCAAGAAGTCCGCGCCGCCCTGCCCGTGAGCAACGTCGCCTCGGTGGAGTTCAGCCCCGACGGCACCCGAATCGCCACCGGAGGCGATGACAATCAGGTGCGGCTGTGGGACGCGGGCACGGGCCAGATCCAGGCGGTCCTTCCCGGTCACACGGACGCCGTCCGGGCGCTGGCCTTCAGCCCGGACGGACGCCTCCTCGCCTCCGGGAGCGCCGACCAGACCATCCGGCTCTGGGATCCCACGATCACCTCGACCCGAGCGGTGCTCACCCGCCCTGGCGTCCGTGTGGCCGCCGCCGCGTTCAGCCCGGACGGATCCACGCTCGCCGTGGGCGATGACGACGACACGGTCAGCCTGTGGGACCTGAAGTCCGGCCGAATCAGGAGCACCCTGCCGGCCACCAACGACCACACGGCGAGATCGCTGGCGTACAGCCCTGACGGGCGCACCCTGGCCGTCGGCAGCGACACCGTACGCCTCTGGGATCCGGCCGCCGCTCGACTCCGGCGGACACTGCCGACGGACGGTCCACTGCTGGGCGTCGATGCGCTCGCCTTCAGCCCGGACGGTCGGACCCTGGCTTACAGCTACGGTGAGGGTGAAGTGAGGCTTTGGGAGGTGGCCACCGGCCGGACCCGAGCCGCCCTCACCGGTTTCCGCGGCAGGGTGACGGCGGCCGCTTTCACGCCGGACGGGCGTACCCTCGCCACGGCCGGCTGGGACAGCACGGTCCGACTCTGGGATCCCGCCAACGGGCGGTCCAGGGCGGTCCTCGCCGGCCACACCCAACAGGTCAGCTCCGTGACCTTCAGCCCGGACGGCCGTACTCTCGCCAGCGCGGGTGACGACGCCACCGTGCGGTGGTGGGACGTGGCGACCGGCCGGGCGACCACCACACTGAGCCTGCCGGACGGCGGCATCAACATCACGGCACGGCTCAGCCCGGACGGTCGCACTCTGGCCGTGGGCAACGGCCTCAGGCCGGCGCAGCTCTGGGACGTGGCGAGCGGCCAGCCGTATGCCACGTTCAGTGGCTACACCAAGGCTGCGGACGTGGTGGCGTTCAGCCCGGACGGTCGGGGTCTCGCGGTCGGTGACGGCGACACCGTGTGGCTCGGCGCCGTCGAACCGCCTGACCCGGCCCGCGCCCGCGACAAACTCTGTCGTGCTCTGCACCGCGACCTGACCGATGAGGAATGGTCGACGTACCTGCCCGGCGCGGAGCGCCACCCGGCTTGCCGGGCCCGCTGAGAGAAGAGGGCTGAGGCGGCCCGTGGTCAGTCGAACGTAGCCAGCGAAGGGTTCAGTATCAGCCGAGGGCCCAGCTCAATGAGCTGGGCCCTCGGCTGATCAGGAATATCCGGATTATCGTGGTGGGCGATACTGGGTTTGAACCAGTGACCTCTTCCGTGTCAAGGAAGCGCGCTCCCACTGCGCCAATCGCCCGTGGAGCGGACGACGGGATTCGAACCCGCGACCCTCACCTTGGCAAGGTGATGCGCTACCAGCTGCGCTACGTCCGCACGTCGCCAGCGTGCCGGCGACGGGTGGAACTCTACCCGATCCCAAGATCGCCTGGCGCGGTGCCCCGGGGCGGTGCGGTTGCGCTGCTCCGTGCCGGGGTACTGAAGGACCTCGACAGCGCATTCCATCCCCCCTAAGGAGGCTGTCGTGGGTATCGGCACCAGCATCTTCCTGATCGCGCTCGGCGCGATCCTCACCTTCGCCCTCGACGCCAGCGTCGGTGGCATCAACCTCGACGTGGTCGGCTGGATCCTGATGGCGGCCGGCGTCCTCGGCCTGATCATGACCACGCTGATCATGAATCGTCGCCGCGCGGTGGTCACCACCACCGAGCAGCCGGTCGAGTACCGCCAGGTCGAGCAGCCGGTGGAGTACCGCCGCGTCGAGGAGCGTCGGGACGTCGGCCCGCCGCTGTGACCCGGCCACCGGCGGGTGGGGCCGCGCCGCCCATCGCGGCGCAGCCCCCGCCGTTCAGCGCATCAACTCGTTGAGCGTGCCGTAGTCGAGCGCGCCCTCCAAGGCGCCGTAGGTGCCCGCGCCGAGCGCCTCGTCCGCCGCACGACGGACGAGCGTGTACGCGGCCTCGGCGACGGACGCGCCGAGGCTCACCCGGGCCACCCCCGCCCCGGCCAGCTCCGCCACCGTCGGCATGCCCGGCCCGGCCATGACGTTCAGCGGTGCCGGGATCGCGCCGACCAACTGCCCGACGAGCGCCAGGTCGGCCACCCCGGGCACGAACACCCCGTCCGCGCCGGCGGCCAGGTAGGCCGACGCCCGGGACACGGTCTCGTCCACGTCCCCACCGGCGCGCAGGAACGTGTCGACCCGGGCGTTGAGGTAGAGCGGCACGGCGGCCGCGTCGGCGGCGGCCCGGGCCGCCACGAGCCGCTCACACTGCTCGTCCACCGGACGAAGTGGCGTCTGGCCGTCGTACCCCGCATCTTCGATGTTCACCCCGACGGCGCCGGCGGCGAGCACCGCGCGGATGGTGTCCCCCACCTCTGCCGGTGTCGCCCCGTAGCCGGACTCGATGTCGGCGGTGACCGGCAGGGGCACCGAGGTGGCGACCCGGCGGATGAGATCCACCGCGGTGTCGCGGTCGAGGACGTCGCCGTCCGGCGCGCCCAGGCTCCACGCGACGCCGGCGCTGGTGGTGGCCACCGCGCGGGACCCGGCGGCCGCCACGATCCGGGCGCTCGCGGCATCCCAGGCGTTGACGAGGACCAGCGGCGAACCGGGTACGTGCAGGGAACGGAGGAGCTCTGCTCGGCTCTGGTGATCGGTCACCGGGCAAGTCTCGGTCGGCTCCCGCGTCGGCGCTAATGTTTCAGTGCCAGCTAAAGCTTTCGGGGGTGCCGTGGTCGCCATCGGCCTGTCGGCGGGTGCCGTCGCCCGCATCCGGTTCGCGGTCTCGTGCCTGTGGGAGGTTGTCGCGAGCATCCGGGTGCTGCGCGACCCCGGAGATCACGCCGTGCACCTGCCGTGGGTCCGCCGGGTGCGTCCCCGGCTGGTCGGGGCCGGCCTGGTCGGCCCGGACGCCGGCCTGCTGTGGCACCTGGTGCCGGCCCCGCCCGCGTACCTGGTCGACTTCCTCACCCCACCCCCGCAAGGGCTCAACCCGGACCTGGCCACCGAGTTGGCCGCCCTGCGCGCCACCCCGGCCGACACCGTCCGCGCACACCTGGACCTGCTCCCGGGTGACCGCACCCCGACGGTCGCCGCCCTGTACGCCGACCCGCCAACCGGGCTGCGCCGGCTGAGCGACGAGATCGAGGCGTACTGGCAGGTCGCCCTCGCACCGGAGTGGCCGCGCCTGCGGCTCCTGCTCGACGCCGAGGTCGCCGCGCGTGCCCGCCGGCTGGCCGAGGACGGGGCGGCCGGGCTCCTCAACGACCTGCACCGGCGGGTCCGCTGGGAGGGCGACACCCTGCTCATCGCGCAGCGGCACTGCCTGGCCCCGGACGTCGCGGACGGTTCGGGCCTGGTGCTGGTCCCGTCGGTCTTCGTGTGGCCGTCGGTGCTGAGCGTCTCCGCCGGGGACGCGCCGCAGCTCGCCTACCCGGCGCGCGGGCTCGGCACCCTGTGGGAGCGGCCGACCGGCACCCCGGAGGCGTTGGCCGCCGTGCTGGGCCGGGGGCGGGCCCGACTGCTCACCGAACTGACCGCGCCGGTGAGCACCACCGAACTGGCCCAGCGCACCGGGATGACGGCCGGCGGCGTCTCCCAACACCTCACCGCGTTGCGGGCGGCCGGCCTGGTGGTGACCCACCGGCGGGGCCGGACGATGCTCAGCGCCCGCACCGACCTCGCCGAGGCGCTGCTCTCCGCCGCCGCCTAGCACCCCGCCAGGGCGGTCCGGGATCCCGGCCGAGGGCGTGGCGGGGGCGATCGACCGGGAGAAGTTTTCGGGGTCGTGAGCGACTACCGGCTGCTGCTGTTCTGCGCCGTTTACCAGGGCTGGACGCCGGCGTCGCTGACGTAGCCGCCGCTCGGTCCGTCGGCGCCCAGCGTCGCTAGATGCACGATGATCCGGGCGCCCTCGGCGGTGGTCCGCGAACTGGCGCGGTGTGTGAGGTCGGTGGCGACATGGCCGGGCGAGGCTGAGTTGATCTTCAGGTTCTCGTACCCGGGAGTCCGGTGGAACGCCTGCGCGTAGCGCACCGTGATCATGTTCAGCGCGGCCTTCGACGAGGAGTAGGCCAGGATGTGGTCGGCCGCGGCGTAGGGCGAGTCGATCTCGCCGGTCAACGCGAACGACGCCGTGGTGCTGGCGACGTTGACGATGCGACCGGCGGCCGAGGCGCGCAGCAGCGGAAGCATCGCGTGGGTCACCTCCACCACGGCGAAGACGTTGGTGTCGTACGTGCCGCGCATCTGCTCTGCCGAGACGTCCAGGATCGAGGTCTCGTCGATGCTGCCCGCGTTGTTCACCAGGACATCGAGCCGGGCGTACTCCGCGCGCAGACGGTCGGCCAGTGCGCGAACGGCGGCCGCATCGGTGACGTCCAGGGTCACGGCGTTCACGTCGAGCCCCTCCTGGCGGAGGGCGGCGGCGGCGGTCTCGCCTCGGCCGGGATCGCGACTGCCGAGCAGGACGGTCGCCCCGCCCTGGGCAAGTTGCCGTGCCGTCTCGAAGCCGAGGCCCTTGTTCGCGCCGGTCACGAGCGCGACGGTGCTGCTGGTCATGATCCCACCTCTTGTCCGTTGGATAAGACGTACATTATCCAACGGACAAGAAACTGCCACGGGATGTGACACGTCTCGCGGAAGCACTCGCAAAGGAGCGATCGTGGGAACGACGCGGGAGGCCGTCGTCCGGGCGGCCCTGCACGTGCTCGACGAGGACGGCCTGGACGGGCTCACCATGCGCGCGGTCGCCCAGCGGCTCGGCGTGCAGCACAACACCGTCCGGTGGCACGCCGCGAGCAAGCAGCGGCTCCTCGAATTGACCTCGGACGAGCTGCTGGCGCACTGCGCCGATGAGCCGTTGCCACCGGCCTGGGACGAGCGGATCCGGACACTGAGCCGTCGATGCCGGGACGCCCTGCTCGCGCACCGGGACGCGGCACGGATGCTCACTCTGGCGTGCGGCCCGGAACCGCACTCGCTGCGGTACGCGGAGACCGTTGTCGCCACGCTGATCGAGGCCGGCTTCGACGGACGGACCGCCGCCTGGGCGCACTGGTCCCTCTTCTACCTTGTCCTCGGCATCACGCAGGAACAGCAGGCCGGCACGGCCGTTCCGGTGCGCGCCGACCAGGTGCCGCTCGACCGGTACCCGGCGCTGGCCGCGACCCTGCCGCATGTCGGTTCCGGCGAGTTCGACGAGCGCTTCGACTTCGCGATACAGCTGATCATCGAGGCCCTGGCGGTACGCCGGCTTGAGGCATAGCGAAATGGCTCGTCACCGACGTATCGGTGACGAGCCATTCTGTGTGGTGGGCGATACTGGGTTTGAACCAGTGACCTCTTCCGTGTCAAGGAAGCGCGCTCCCACTGCGCCAATCGCCCGTGCTTGTTGCCGAGGTGGGGACGGGATTTGAACCCGCGTAGACGGCTTTGCAGGCCGTTGCCTCGCCTCTCGGCCACCCCACCGAGGTTGCCCCCGTCATGCGTGGCGGCATCTCCGAGCGGACGACGGGATTCGAACCCGCGACCCTCACCTTGGCAAGGTGATGCGCTACCAGCTGCGCTACGTCCGCACGCCCCCGGCGTTCCCGGGTGACGGATGAGAACTTTAGCCGAGCCGGCGAACGACTGCCAACTCGGGGTCCTGTCGGCGCGTCTTGCCCCTTTTGCGCAGCGACCCGGACCGCAGCCGGCGTGCTTCCTAGGGGGCTGATCTAATTGCCGGCCACCCGCCGCCCGTCACCCTCCGACATCGCCACGGCACGCTGGCCGCCGCCGGGGCGGGTAACGACCGGCGGGCGCTCCGGTCCGCCGGCCGGTGCCGGCGGACCTCGACGAACACCCTCTAGAGAACGACGGACGACCCCTGCTGGAAGTGTCCGGCTTCCGACTGTCGTATCGCGGATCAGACGGTGGTGGTAACTGTTCGTGTTCACTCGGATGGGCTACGGTAACCGGCGTGACGAGACGTGCGGCCGAGATCCGCCTGGATGCCCTGCTGCGCACGGCCTGTGACGTGATCGTGGAGCGCGGTCTGGCCAACACCCGAACGGCGGACGTGGCGCAGGCCGCCGGCGTGAGTCAGGCGCTGGTCTTCTACCACTTCGCGACCAAGGAACGGTTGCTCGCGCAGGCCTTCGCGTACGCGGTCGAGCAGGACCTGGCCCGGCTGGACGTGGTGACCCGCTCGTCGGCCCCGCCGCTGACCAAGCTCCGCCGGATCCTCAAGCTCTACACGCCTGCGGGCCGCCCCACCTCCTGGTCGATGTGGATCGACGGCTGGTCGGAGTCGCTGCGTACCCCCGAATTGGAGAAGGTCTCCCGCCGGCTCGACCTGCGCTGGCGGCAGGACCTGGCCGCGGTGATCTCCGCCGGGGTCGCCGACGGCACCTTCCGGTGCGCCGACCCGGACGGGGCCGCCTGGCGGATCAGCGCGGTGATGGACGGCCTGGCCGTTCAGCTCGCGGTGCACGATCGGGTGATCTCCCGCCGGCAGTTCGCCGAGTGGGTCCGCCTGGTCGCCGCCCGGGAACTCGGCCTGGACCCGGCCGTCCTGGACTGACCCACCCGCTCCGGCACGGTCAACGCCGCGCCCGGGGGTGGACGTTCGCCAGCGCCCGGTCCCCGCCGTAGTGGGCGAGCACCCGGTGGTCCATCACCCGTCGCCAGAGCGGCGGGACCAGCGCGACGACGATCATGGTGGCGTAGCCGGCCGGCAACTGCGGTGAGGTGTCGAAGCTGCGCAGCGTCTGGTAGCGGCGCAACGGGTTGGCGTGGTGGTCGCTGTGCCGCTGGAGCTGGAAGAGGAAGACGTTGGTGACCGTACGGTCGCTGTTCCAACTGTGCCGCGGATCGACCTTCTCGTAGCGGCCAGCGGCGGTGCGCTGCCGGGCCAGCCCGTAGTGCTCCAGGTAGTTGACGACCTCCAGCAGGGAGAAGCCGGCCACCGCCTGGAGAACCAGGAACGGCAGCACCACCGGGCCGAAGGCCAGGGTCAGCGCCGCGTACAGCACCAGGGTCAGCGCCCAGGCGTTGAGCACGTCGTTACGGTGGGTCCACGGTGATCGGCCGCGCAGGCGGAACCGGCTGGTCTCCAGCCGCCAGGCCGAGCGCAGGCTGCCCAGGACGGTACGTGGCCAGAACGCCCAGAAGCTCTCCCCCAGCCGGGAGCTGGCCGGATCCTCCGCGGTGGCGACCCGGACGTGGTGGCCCCGGTTGTGCTCGACGTGGAAATGCCCGTAGCCGGCCGGCGCCAGGGCCACCTTCGACAGCCAACGCTCCACCCGCTCACGCTTGTGACCCAGCTCGTGGGCGGTGTTGATGGCGATGCCGTTGACCACCCCGACGGTCGCGACCAGGCCGGTGGCGGCGGCCACCGACAGCTCGTCGCCGGCCCACACCGCACAGCAGAGCACCAGGGCCGCGTACTGGGCCGGCAGGTACAGGTAGGTGAGCCACCGGTAGTAGCCGTCGGCGGAGAGCTGGGGCACCACCTCCTCCGGCGGGTTCTGCCGGTCGTCGCCGAGCAGCAGGTCGATCACGGGGATGAGGCCGAAGACGATGGCCGGGGTGAGCCACCAGGCCCACGCGTCACCGGTGGCTCGCCACACCGCGAAGCCGAGGAAGGGCAGCACCGGGACCAGCAGTGCCAGCGGCCAGAGCGGCTTGCGCCGATCCCGCCAGGCGCTGGGCGGGAGGGTCACGTCGGCATCGAGGGCCATGGCCAACCTCCGGTCTCGCACTCCTGTCCCGACTGTGGCAGCCGTCACGCCGTTTTACAAGGGATCTAGTTTTGTAAAGTCAACTTATCTCGATCTCTTGACGCATGAACGCCCCGGGATCTTGCCGCCGCCCCGACCGGCTGATATCCACAGATGTACATGCGTCACGTTGCCGGCGGCCGCCGGCCAATCCACTCCCACGAGGAGGTCCCGTGCCACGACCGGAATGGTCACCCCCGATGAGCCGGCATCGACGCCGGCTCATCGCCGTCCTGGCGACGACCGCGACCGTCGCCGCGCTGCTCCCGACCAGCGTGAGCACCGCGGCCCCCACCGGCGGCGCGCCATCCGTCGAGCGCCGGTCCGGGCCGTTCGCCGAGGGCCACCAGCCCGCCGACGTCGACAACCGCAGCGGTACGGCGGCACCGGACTCCCGCCAGCGCGGGCTGGCCCGCGCCGCCGACCCGGACACCCGGTGGAACCGACTCGGCACCCCGCACGCGCTCGGCCCCGGCCGCACCCCGCTCGCCACCGGGCTGCCCACCGACCCGGAGGCCGCCGCCCGCGCGTACCTGACCGCCAACCGCGAGCTGTTCGGGTTGGACGCCCCCGCGGTGACCAGCCTGGAGCGGGTGCTGGTCCGGCCGATCGGCAGCGGAGCCGTGGTCACCCTGCGGCAGCGCTTCGGCGACCTGCCGGCCGGCCCGGACGGTCTGGTCACCATCGCTGTCACCGGCGGCACGGTGCTCTCGGTCAGCTCCTCGCTGGCTCGCGACAGTGCGGCGCCGGCCCCGGCCACCCGCACCGCCGAGCAGGCGTACGCCGACGCGCTCGCCGACGCCCGGCTGGACGCCAAGGCGGTGGCCAGCCACAGCGTGCGAGCGGTGGCCGTGCCCACCCCACTGGACGGCGCCCGGGCCGCCTACGAGGTGACCCTGATCGGCGCGGACGCCGATCACCCGGCGGCGTTCACCAGCTATGTCGACGGGATCACCGGGCAGGTGCTGGTCCGCGAGGATCTCGTCGACTACGACTCGGACAACCCGAGCTGGGCGGTCTTCCCGGCCACCCCGCCGCGCGACCTCGGCCCCGGGCAGGACCCCCGGGTGCGCTGGTGCGGCGACCCCGCGCCCGGTTGCCAGGCCGCCTTCCGTGACCCGGCCGGCGGGCAACCGTGGGACGTCGACCTGGCCACCGGCACGCCCACCTTCACCTCGCGCGGCAACTCCGCCAACACGGTGCTCTCCTGGGGCGCCGGCACCCCGGTCGTCCCGGCCACTCCCAGCCCGGACCGCCGCTACGAG
This sequence comes from Micromonospora sp. CPCC 205539, assembly GCF_036906815.1. Lineage (NCBI taxonomy): Bacteria > Bacillati > Actinomycetota > Actinomycetes > Micromonosporales > Micromonosporaceae > Micromonospora > Micromonospora sp. CPCC 205539. The sequence continues at coordinate 301,478 of NZ_JBAKHW010000002.1, forward strand.
TACCCGTTCACCGACCAGTGGCACCAGGCCCGGTGCAACCCGGAGGTGTTCACCTCCGGGCAGCGCAACGACGCGGACGCGTCGATCGCCAACCTCTTCGTGATGCACAACCGGCTGCACGACTGGTCGTACCAGTTGGGCTTCACCGAGTCGGCGTGGAACCTCCAGGCGGTCAACCTCACCCCCTCCGGGCTGGGCGGTGACGCCGAGCAGGGCCGCGCCCAGCAGGGCGCGCTGACCGGCAACCGAAACAACGCCAACCAGGGCACCCCACGCGACGGGTTGCCGCCGACCACCAACATGTACCTGTGGCAGCCGCAGGCCGGCGGACCGTACCCGCCGTGCGTGGACGGCGACTACGACATGACAGTGATCGGCCACGAGTACACCCACGCGATCACCAACCGGATGATCGCCGGCCCGGACAGCGGGATCGGCGGCCACCAGGGCGGAGCGATGGGCGAGTCGTGGGGCGACCTGCTCGCCGCCGAGTACCTCTACCAGCACGGGCTGCGCGCCCCCGGCGAGACGCCCTTCGTCACCGGCGGCTACGTCACCGGCAACCTGGTCAGCGGCATCCGCAACTACGACCTGAGCCGCAGCCCGCTCAACTACTCCGACATCGGCTACAACACCGGTGGCCCCGCCGTGCACGCCGACGGGGAGATCTGGGGCGCCACCAACTTCCGGGTCCGGTCCGCGCTGGTCAAGCGGTACGGCCTCGGCACGCCCCAGCGGCAACTGGAGTGCGCACAGGGCAAGGTCGCCGCCGACAAGTGCCCGGGCAACCGGCGCTGGTCGCAGCTGGTCTTCGACTCGTTCCTGCTCCAGGCGGCCAGCCAGGTCAGCATGCTCGACATGCGGGACAACATGCTCACCGCCGACCTGCTCCGCTTCGGCGGCGCGAACCAGGACCTGATCTGGGCCGAGTTCGCCCGCTCCGGGATGGGCCGGGACGCCGCCACCAACGGCGCCGCCGACACCGATCCCACGCCGAGCTTCGCCTCGCCGCGCGGTGGCAACGCGACGCTCACCCTGCGACCGCGCGGGGACAGCGCCGAGGCGCCGATCCGGGTGTACGTCGGGGCGTACGAGGCGCGGGCCACGCCGGTGGCGGACACCGACCCGGCGACGCCGCTGCCGGACACCGTCGAGCTGGTGGCCGGCACCTACGACCTGCTCGCCGTGGCGCCCGGCTTCGGGCACCAGCGCCTCAATGTGGTCGCCAAGGCCGATCAGGCCGGGTACGTGGACCTGCGGATGAGTCGCAACCTCGCGTCCTCGGCGTCCGGTGCCACGGTCACCGGCGACGGAGTCAACCTGGACCGGGTCGTCGACGACACCGAGTCGACGAACTGGGCCTCGCTGGACGGTGTGGCCGGTCGACAGGTCACGGTGGCCCTCCCCGGGGGCACCCCGCAGACGGTCAAGCGGGTGAACGTCAGCGCGATGCTGCGCCCGGCGATCGTCGGGGACGCCGACACCGGCAGTCAGAACGCGCTCAGCGCGCTGCGTTCGTTCGCGGTGTCCGCCTGCAACGCGACGACCACCGACTGCGCGGATCCGACGCGCTGGCAGCGGATCTACACCAGCGCGGGCGACGCGTTCCCCGGTGGGGCGTACCGGGCGTACAGCCGGGACATCAACCTCCGGACGTTCGCGGTGCCCGCCACCCTCGCCACCCACCTGCGACTCGAGGTGGTGGCCAGTCAGTGCACCGGCGGACCGCAGTACGCCGGTGAGCAGGACGACGACCCGGCCACGACGACGGACTGCGCGACCGCCAGCCCGGCCCGCAGCCAGGTCCGGATCGCCGAGTTCCAGGCGTTCTCGAGGTGAGCACCGTCGGGGCCGGCGGACTCCTGCCGGCCCCGACGGCACCCGCTCAGCGTCGCGCCGGTCGCCAGCGGGCGGCCGGCGCGGGCCGCTCCCAACGCGGGTCGACCGGCGGGTCGTCGATGACGGCGGTGTCGTCGACCTCGGACCGGGTCAGGTGCCGCAGCCGCAGCAGCAGCCCGAACCCGAGGAAGAGCAGCAACCCGCCGAGCAGGAACGCGGCCTGCACCACGCCGAACCCGCCGGACTGGGCGACCGGGCGGTTGGCGCCGGCCGCTGGCGGCGCGGCGTCGACCTGCTGGTCCGCGATCGGCTCCTCCGTCGACGTGCGCTCCGCCTCGGCGGGCTCACTCGCGGGGTCGCTGGGCTCCGCCGGCGTTGCTGTCGGCTCCGCGGCTCGGGTGGGGGTGGCCGGCGCGCCCGCACCCACCACCGAGCGGGTCGCCGTCTGCCGGGCCAACAGGCGCAGATTCGCGTCGTACGCCTCGGCGGCGAGAGTGACCCGGCCGCGCGTGACGTTCTCGTTGAAGGCCACCCGGTAGCGGGCGGTGACCGTCCGGTTCGGACACAACGTGCCGGGGTCGAGCCGGCGGTCGGTCAGCCGGGCGACGTCACCGTCGGTCCGCACGTCCAGCGGGAACGTGCCGGTCTCCTCCACCCGGTCCAGCTTCACCTGGTCGAGCCGGATGTCCTGCACGGTGAGCACCAGCGACCAGCGCACACGCACGCAGCCGCCATCGGTCCGGGACACCACCGCGGACACCGTCCGCGCCCCGTCACCGGCGGTGAACCGATCCGGCAGGCCGCTCAGCCGGGTGCTGAAGGCGGCCTGCGCCGGCCCGACCTGGGCGAGCACCACCCCGGTCAGGCCCGCCAGGACCACCCCGAGCCGCAGCGCGTACCGCCACACGACCACCACCGCCTCGCTTCTCCTCGTTGCCTCGAGAGAAAACGCTAGGAGCAAGTGAGTGCCCCGGCCAGACGGGTGTCTTCGCATCGGGCGGCAAGCACGAGGGGTGATTTCACCGAAAGTGGTGAACCGCTCACCAGCACGCCGGAAAACGTGCGGGACATCGCGGTACGAGAGAATCGCCGGGTGTCCGAACTCTCCTCCACCTTCGTCCGGCTGCACGCCCGACTCACCCCGGTGGCCTTCGTCCCTGAGGTGCGGCTGCACCAGGCCGACGAGCCGATCGGCCTCTGGGAGCTGACCGAGGGTGAGTTCAGCAGCGACCGTCCGCCGCCGTTCTGGGCGTTCGCCTGGGCCGGCGGGCAGGCGCTCGCCCGCCACGTGACCGACCACCCGGAGCTGGTCGCCGGCCGCCGGGTGCTCGACCTGGCCTCCGGCTCCGGCCTGGTGGCCATCGCCGCCGCGCGGGCCGGCGCGGCCGCCGTCCGGGCCGTCGAGGTGGACGAGCTGGCCGTGGCGGCGGTCGCGCTCAATGCCGAGGCCAACGGGGTACGCGTCGACGCCGAGTTCGGCGACATCCTCGACGGCGACGCCGGGGACGCCGAGGTGGTGCTCGCCGGGGACGTCTTCTACAGCGAGGCGATGGCCCGGCGGGTGCTGCGGTTCCTGCTCCGCGCCGCCCGGGCCGGTGCCCTGGCGTTGGTCGGCGACCCCGGTCGGGCGTTCCTGCCCCGGGACCGCTTCGACGAGTTGGCGGTCTACGAGGTGCCGGTGCCGGAGGCGCTGGAGAGCGTCCGGGTGAAGCGCACCACCGTCTGGCAGTTGCGCGCCGGGCTGCCGGGAGCCGCCGGCTAGCGTGTCGCCGTGCTGTTCCGGAGCTGGGGATCCGCGGTCGAGGCACCCTGGCCCGACGTGGCCACGGTGCCCGACCACGTCGGCGTACGCCATCTCGTCGTCACCCGGCACGCGCTGGTCCGGCAGGTCCTCGCCGACCCGGTCACCTACCGGCCGGACAACGCGCTGGACGCGGTGACCCCGATGCCGGTGACGGCGCTGCGGGTGCTCGCCGGGCACCGGTTCCGGCTGCCGCCGACGCTGGCGAACAACTCCGGGGCCAGCCATCCGGCGATCCGCGCGATCGTCGCCGACGCGCTGCACCCCACCCGGGTCGCCGCTCAACGCCCCTGGCTCACCGCGCTGGTCCGGGAGCGGGTCGCCCGACTGGCCGGCAGGCTCGACGCCGGCGCGCCGGTCGACCTCTACGCGGACCTCGCCGCCGACCTGCCGCTGCTGGTGCTGGCCCGGCTGGTCGAGCTGCCGGACGCACCGGTGGGCGCGGTGAAGGAGTTCGCCCGGGCCGCGTTGGAGCTGTTCTGGGCCCCGCTGGACGCCGACCGGCAGGCGGCGCTCGCCACCGAGGTGGGACGGTTCCACGGCGTGCTGCGCGACTTCGCGGCCACCGGCGGAGGGCTGGCCGCCGAGCTGCGGGCGGCCGGGCACACACCGGACGTGGTGGTCGGCGCGCTCTTCTTCCTGCTGGTCGCCGGCCAGGAGACGACCTCGCAGTTCCTCACCCTGCTGCTGCACCGGCTGGCTGGCGAGCCCGCGGTGCGGGCCGGCCTGCGCACCGGCGAGGTCGCGGTGGCCGACGTGGTGGAGGAGGGGTTGCGGCTGGAGCCGCCGATCGTCACGTGGCGCCGGGTGGCGGCGGTGGACAGCACGCTGGGCGGGACGGCGGTGCCGGCGGGCACCAGCCTCGTACTGTGGCTGGCTCGTGCCGGCCGGGACCCTGCGGTCGTCGAGTCGCCCGACGAGTTCCGGCCGGGTCAACGCGGATCGCGCCGCCACCTGGCCTTCGGGGCGGGCGCGCACCGCTGCGTCGGCGACGTGCTGGCCCGGATGGAGGCCAGCGTGGTGGTGACCGAGGCCGCGCCGCTGCTGGACGGGGTGAGCGTCGTCCGCCCGCCCTGGTGCCCGGACAACCTCACCTTCCGCATGCCGGACGCCTTCGTGATCCGGTCAATCGGACGGCCCGCCGACGAGTAGCACGATGCTCCCGATCACCGCAGCAACACCGAGAAGCAGTGCGCCGCCGCCGACAATGTAGTTCCCGATCAGAAAGCCGGGATCCTGCCGAATGTCTGCCGGGTCGCGATCGGGCGCTCCCCAGGCGCGGTTCCACCAACTCTTCGACATCTGTCGGGCCTGCTCGTCGGCTACTCCGAACAGGTTGAGGATCAGGGTCACGCCGATGAAACCGAGCAGCCCGCCGAAGGCGACGAGGCCGAGCACCTGCATGATCCACCGCGCCATCCGCCGCCCCCCGATGGTCGAATCGACTCCGATTCGAGGCTAGGCAGCGCGGTCAATGCCACGTCACCGCCGCGCTTCGAAAAGGGGCGACCGAGCTGACCGGACCCTGACTGGCGGGGTTATGTTTCCGGGCGTGTCAGCAACCACTGCGCGCCGCATCCTCGCCGTACTACCGCTTCTGGCCATTCTGGCGCTGAGCGCCTGCACAGCCCGCCACCGCCCCACCTTCCAGGTCGCCGCGGGTCAGCCGAGCCCGTCCGGGTCGCCCTCCGCCACTCCGTCGGCCTCGCCGTCACCGACCGCGAAGCCAGCGTTCAAGAGTCTGGCCTGGTACGTGTCCCAGGTGCCCGCCTTCACCCCGGCGCCGCCGCCGCAGCCCGTGCCGCTGCCGGCAGACGGTTCGGCGCCGTTCTGGCACCGGGTCCCGACCGAGCAGAAGGTCGCCTTCATCACCATCGACGACGGCGGCCTGGCCCGGCCGCCCGCGGTGATCGACTTCATCCGGGAGGCGCACATCCCGGTCACGATGTTCCTGAACTCCCCGGCCGCCGCCGAACATCCCGACTACTTTCGCCAGATCGAGGCGGCGGGTGGGGTCGTGGAGAACCACACCATCAACCACGAGTCGCTCAAGGGCCGGTCGTACGACTACCAGAAGCGCGAGATCTGCGGGTCGGCGGACAAGTTGGAGGCGCTGTTCGGCAAGCGGCCGACGCTGTTCCGTCCACCATTCGGCAACCGTGACTCGACCACGACGAAGGCCGCACACGACTGCGGAATGAAGGCGGTCTTCCACTGGACCGAGACCGTGCACGAGGGGAAGGTGCGCTACCAGACCCCGGAGAAGGTGGTCCGGGCCGGTGACGTACTGCTGATGCACTTCCGACCGGCGCTCATGGACGACCTCCTCGCGGCCCTGAAGGCGATCCACAAGGCTGGGCTCACCCTGGCGCTGCTGGAGGACTATGTGGGTTGACGAAAGTCAGGGTGCGTTGGTGGCTTTCGGGCGCGGTGGCGCGGTAGCCCGCACGCCTAGCGTCAACGCATGATCACTTTACGTGGGTTGACGAAACGGTTCGGGGAGACGACCGCGGTCGACGACCTGACCGTCGACGTCGCGCCCGGCCGGGTCACCGGCTTCCTCGGCCCGAACGGCGCCGGCAAGTCCACCACCATGCGGATGGTCCTCGGTCTGGATCGCCCCACCGCCGGCCAGGCGCTGGTCGGTGGCCGGGCGTACCGGGAACTGCGCCGGCCCCTGCACGAGGTCGGCGCGCTGCTCGACGCCCGTGCCATCCACCCCACCCGCTCCGGGCGGGCACACCTGCTGGCCATGGCGCGTAGCAACGGGATCCCGGCCCGGCGGGTCGACGAGGTGCTGGACACCGTCGGGCTGGACGGGCGTGCCGCCGCCAAGGCAGGCCGGACCCTCTCCCTCGGCATGGGCCAGCGACTCGGCATCGCCGGCGCGCTGCTCGGCGACCCGCCGGTGCTGATGTTCGACGAGCCGGTCAACGGCCTCGACCCCGACGGGGTGCGCTGGATACGGCAGCTGACGCGTTCCCTGGCCGACCAGGGACGGACCGTCTTCGTCTCCAGCCACCTGATGAGCGAAATGCAGCTCACCGCCGACCAGTTGGTGGTCATCGGTCGGGGACGGCTGCTCGCCGACGCCCCGATCGACGACGTGATCGCCGGCAGCGCGGTCGCCGTCCGGGTACGCAGCCCGCACCCGGACGGGCTGGCCGCCCTCACCACCCGACTCGTCGCGACCGGCGCCACCGTCGAGCCGACCGGCCCGGACGAGCTGACCGTCACCGGGAGCACCGTCGATCGGATCGGTGACCTGGCGTACGAGCTGGGGGTGCGGTTGCACGAGCTGAGTTCGCACGGCGCCTCGCTGGAGCAGGCGTTCATGGAGCTGACCGCCGACAGCGTCGAGTATGCCGGCGGCCCGACCGGAAGTGGGACGCGATGAGCACCGTCACCCGTTCCGCCCCCTTCCGAGGCGCGGTGGCCGCCGAGTGGACCAAGCTGTTCTCGGTGCGGACCACCTGGTGGACGGCGCTGGCCGGGCTGGTGCTGATGGCCGCGACGGCCGCACAGTTGGCGATCTACGCGGCCAACGACAACACCAATGACGATCCGGCCGACGACCGGGGCATCATCACCGTCGGCAGCGTGGTGATCGACTCAATCGAACTCACCCAGTACGCGGTGCTGGCGCTGGGCCTGCTGGCCATCACGGCCGAATTCACCAGCGGCACGATCCGCAGCACCCTGCAATGCACCCCGTCACGCGGCCAGGTGCTGCTGGCCAAGGCGGTCGTCGCCGGCTCCGTCACCTTCGCGCTCGGGCTCCTGCTCGGCGGCGTCGGCGCGCTGATCGCCGGCCCGCTGCTCGGCGAGTGGGGCACCGCACCAGCCGGCGGCACCGTCGGCGACGTGGTGTCGGTGGCGACCTACCTGGCGCTGGTCGGCGTACTCGCGCTGGGCCTCGGCGCCGCGCTACGCAGCGCGGTGCTCACCATCACGGTGCTCTTCGCCACCCTGATGATCGTGCCGCTGTCGCTGCAGGAGCCGGACATCGACGTGCTGAACCGGATCGCGGACGCGTTCCCCGGCGTGGCCGGGGGGCACTTCCTGGCCGGCGACACCGACCCGTACCCGAGCGCGGTCGGGCTGCTGCTGCTCGCTGCCTGGGCCGGCGGGGCGCTGCTGCTCGGCCGGGCCGCGCTGCGCCGCCGCGACGCCTGAGGCGGGTGGGCGGGGGCCTCCCGGGCCCCCGCTCACCCGTCGATCAGCCCCGCCTCGTACGCGATGATCGCCGCCTGCACCCGGTTACGGACGTCCAGCCGGGTGAAGATGTTGGTCAGGTACGTCTTCACGGTGCCCTCCACCAGGTGCAGCCGACGCGCGATCTCGGCATTGGACAAGCCGGCCCCGACCAGAGCCAGCACCTCCCGTTCCCGCTCGGTCAGCCCGGCCGCCCGATCCCGCGCGGCGGGCCGGCGGGCCAGCCGAGCCGCGCCCAGCTCGATCACCCGGCGGGCCACCCGCGGCGACAAATACGCCCCGCCCTCGGCGACCGCGTGCACCCCGGCGATCAACTCACGCGGGTCGCCGGCCTTGAGCAGGAACCCACTGGCACCGTGCCCGAGCGCCCGGGCCACGTGGTCGTCCTCACCGAAGGTGGTCAGCATGAGCGTCGCGGTCTCCGGCACCACCCGACGGATCTCGGCGGCGGCGGCCAGCCCGTCCAACCGGGGCATCCGGATGTCCAGCAACGCCACCCGGGGCCGGTGCGCGCGGACCAGCTCCACCGCGGCCCGCCCGTCGCCGGCCTCGGCGACCACCTCGATGCTCGGGTCGGCGGCGAGGATGGCCCGGACTCCGGCCCGGATCATCGCCTCGTCGTCGGCGAGGACCACCCGGACCGGCGTGGTCCCGGCCATGTCGGTGTTCACTGTGTGATCCGCTCCTTGCTGACCAGTCGGTCGTCGACGAAGCAGAGCCGCCAGGTCGGCTCGGCGAGGGGGAAGTTGCCGTCGGTGTAGAACTCGCAGCCGGCCCGCTCGCTGCCGGCTGGCGCGGTGAGCTGCCGGCGGGGCAGCCCCGCCAGTTCGGCGCGCGGCACGCCCGGCCGCATCCGGTCGAATGTCGTGCTGTCCAGCACCGTGCCGGCCGTGGCCACCGGGTAGTAGACCAGCGACAGAGCCAGCGCGATCCCGACCGGCGCGGCGAGCGCGGTCAACAGGCTGCGCCGTACCCGGCGGCGGGCCTCGCCGAGCCGCCGCTCGGCGTCCGCCGGGCCCTCGACCGGGCGGTGTCCGTCCGCACCAATAGCGGGCAGGTCGGCGGCGGGCGCCGCCCATCGGTCGGCGGGAAGCACGCCGACCGGGTCGGCGGGCAGCGGCAGCCGGGCCCGCACCGCGAAGCCGCCGTCCGGGAGCGGGCCGGTGTCCAGGACGCCGCCGGCCAGGCGGACCCGCTCGGCGAGGGCGAGCAGGCCGCTTCCGGAGGACGGCGGGGCGGGCAACGGACCCGCCGGCGCAGGCTCATTGAGTACGCACACCTCGACCCCGTCCGCGTCGGTGGCGAGCGTGACGGTGACCGGGGCGCCCGGGGCGTACCGGGCCGCGTTGGTGAGCGCCTCCCGGACCACCCGGTGCGCGGCGGCCCCGGTCATCCCGGGCAGCTCCAGAGCGCCGGGTGTGGTGTCCAGCCGGACCACCATGCCCGCCTCCCGGGCACCGTCCACCAGGTCGGTGACGGTCTCGCCCACCGGCCGGAGATCGGCGTGGCCGCCCTCCTCCCGGAGCACCCCGATGATCCCGTGCAGCCGTTCGGTGGCGGCGGCGACACTCGCCCGCAGCTCCCCCGCCGCCGCCCGGTGCCGGGCGTCCAGGTCGTCGGCAAGTTCCAGGGCCGCGGCGCGCAAGGCGATCAGGCTGAGGTCGTGGCCGAGCGAGTCGTGCATCTCCTCGGCGATCCGGGCGCGTTCCCGCAGCCGGATCCGCTCGGCGACGCCACGCCGCTCCCGGGCCAGCGCGTCGGTGTGCCGGTGACCGGCGTCGGCCAACTCCTGCTGCTGCCGGCGGTACCGGCCGACCAGCCACGGGAACACCCCGGCGAAGAGCAGCACCGAGGCGAGCAGGAACCAGGTCGCCGCCCCGGTGCCGAGAAGCCCCAGGTTGAGCACCGTGCCGCCGACCGCGATCACGCCGAACAACACGGCCGCCCGGGTGGCCCCCGCGCTGCGCCGCCCCGTCAGATAACTGAACACCGGGATGGCGAAGACGAAGTTGCCGTCGAGCAGCGAACCGAGCACCACCAGCAGCAGGCCGGCGAGCGGCCGACGCCGGCTCAGCGCCACCGCCGCGGCCAGCAACGCCAGCGAGCCGAGCAGCCGCGCCAGGCTGTCGCGCGAGTACGGCGGGCTCAGCCCGGCGCCCGCGATCGGGGCGGCGACCACCAGCCAGAACAGCACGTCCAGCAGGACCCGCCGCCACCGGTCCGCCCGGTCCGACGCTCCGGGCACCAACCGGTACAGAATCCTCACGGCGGCCACGCTACCCAGCACCTGGCCCGCACGGACACCGACGAAAGTCAGGTGCTCAGGCGATGTCCTCGGCCCAGGCCCGCCAGTCGTCGAGCACCCCGTGCAGGGACGGGGTGAGCCAACCCGGCGCGGAGCGCCGGAACACACCCGGGTCCATGGCGCCCGCGCCGTCCGGCAGCGCGCCGAGCAGGTTCGGTACCAGGTCGGTGAGGTTGGTCCAGTGCACCAGCTCCGGGGTGGCCGGCCAGGCCCCGATCACCACACCGGCCGGCACCGCCCGCCGGTCCAACGCCTCCAGGGTCAGCGCCGTGTGGTTGAGCGTGCCCAGCCCGGCGCGGGCGACCACCACCGCGGGCACCCCGAGCGACACCGCCAGGTCGGCCATCGTCCACGGCTCGCCGGACGGGCGCAGCCCCATCGGGACCAGCAGGCCGCCGGCACCCTCGACCAGCACCAGGTCGTGCTTGTCGGCCTCGTCCCGGACGGCGTCCACCGCGGCGTAGAGCTCCAACGGCGGCAGCTCGGCGACCCGGGCGGCGGCCAGCGGGGCGAGCGGGTCCGGGTAGCTGGCCAAGGTGCGGCCGGTCAGCGGGGCGGCCAGCCGGTTGACCGCGTCCACGTCGCCGGGCTCACCGCCGGCCGTACCGGTCTGGCCAGGTTTGATCACGGCCACCCGCAGACCGGCGGCCTGGGCGGCGGCGGCGATCGCCGCGGTCACCACGGTCTTACCGACCTCGGTGTCGGTGCCGGTGACCAGCACCGCCCCACGCCACGCGCTCACGCTCACGGCGCCACCTCCACGATGACGTCCAGCGCCCGCTCGAAGTCCGCCCGGGTGACCCCGGCGCTGATGGTGAGTCGCAGCCGGGAACGGCTGTCCGGGGTGGACGGCGGCCGGAAGCAGCCCACCGCGACGCCCCGGTCCCGACAGTCGGCGGCCCAGGCGGTCGCCGCCTCCGGCCCGGGGGCGGTCACCGAGATCACCGCCGCGTCCGGCGCGGAGACGGTCAGCCCCGCCGCGCCCAACCGGTCGACCGCCAGCGCCACCCGGTCGGTCAACTCGGCGCGCAGGTCGTCGCCGGCGCGGGCCAGCCGCAGCGCGGCGTGCACCCCGGCGGCGACAGCCGGCGGCAGCGCGGTGTCGAAGATGAACGTACGGCCGGTCTCGACCAGGTGCCGGACGAACTCGGCCGGGCCGGCCACCAGCCCGCCCGCACCGCCGAGCGCCTTGGACAGGGTCGCCGTGACCACCACGTCCGGTTCGCCGGCCAGCCCGGCGGCGGCGACCGCGCCGGCACCGGCCGGACCGGTCACGCCCAGCGCGTGCGCGTCGTCGACCAGCAGCAACGCCCCGTAGCGGCGGGCCACCGCGTGCAGTTGGGCCAGCGGGGCGAGGTCACCGTCGACGGAGAAGACCGATTCGGTGACCACCACCGCCGGACGGCCCGGGGCCACGGCGAGGGCGGCGGCCACCCCCGTGACGTCCGCGTGCGGTGTGACCACGGTCTCCGCGCCGGAGATCCGGCAGCCGTCGATCAGCGAGGCGTGATTGTGCGCGTCGGAGACGAGCAGCGTCCGAGGCTGTACGAGGGCACGCAGCGCCCCCAGGTTGGCCAGGTAGCCGGAGGAGAAGACCAACGCCTTCGCCGTGCCCATCCACTGCGCCAGCTCGTCCTCCAGCGCCTGATGCGCGACGGTGGAGCCGCGGACCAGCCGCGACCCGGTCGCACCCAGCCCGTACGCCGACAGCGCCGCCGCGGCCGCGGCCGTGACCTGCGGGTGGGTCGCCAGGCCGAGGTAGTCGTTGCCGGCCAGGTCGGTCATCCCGTCGCCGGCGCCACGCGGGTGCAACCGCCGGGTCAGCCCGGCCTTCGCCCGCAGGTCCGCACGGCGGTCGAGCGCCGCCAGCCAGTCCGCCACCGTCACCCCTCCGCTACCGTCCGCGCCGGTCACGCGACCGTCCCGCCGGGCGAAATTACCACCCGCCGCCACCGGGCCGACGGATCCACTCGCTTTGCGGGCTCGACCCGACGATCGAGCGCCGCGCACGTGCCGAACGCGGCCATTCCGGCTGATTGGAGGGCCTTGTAGGGTACGAGCCATGCCAGAGATCCTCGACCAGGCCCGAACCCAGGTCCTGGGTGACGGCGTCGGCCTCGACCAGGCTGGCGTCCTCGCCGTGCTGACCCTGCCCGACGAGCACCTGCCCGCCGCCCTCCAGCTCGCCCACGACGTGCGGATGCGCTGGTGCGGCCCGGAGGTCGAAGTCGAGGGGATCGTCTCGCTGAAGACCGGCGGCTGCCCGGAGGACTGCCACTTCTGCTCCCAGTCCGGCCTGTTCACCTCCCCGGTGCGTTCGGTCTGGCTGGACATCCCGTCCCTGGTCGAGGCGGCGAAGCAGACCGCGAAGACGGGGGCCACGGAGTTCTGCATCGTGGCCGCGGTGCGCGGCCCGGACGCCCGGCTGATGAAGCAGATGCGCGAGGGCGTGGCGGCCATCAAGGCCGAGGTCGACATCCAGGTCGCCGCGTCACTGGGCATGCTCTCTCAGGAGCAGGTCGACGACCTGGTCGACATGGGTGTGCACCGCTACAACCACAACCTGGAGACCTGCCGGTCGCACTTCCCCAACGTGGTCACCACGCACTCCTGGGAGGAGCGCTGGGAGACGCTGCGGATGGTCCGCGACTCCGGCATGGAGGTGTGTTGCGGCGGCATCCTCGGCCTCGGCGAGACCGTCGAGCAGCGGGCCGAGTTCGCCGCGCAGCTCGCCGAGCTCAACCCGCACGAGGTGCCACTCAACTTCCTCAACCCCCGGCCCGGCACGCCCCTGGGTGACCAGCCGGTGGTCGAGGGCAAGGACGCGCTGCGGGCCATCGCCGCGTTCCGGCTGGCCATGCCGCGCACGATCCTGCGGTACGCGGGCGGCCGGGAAATCACCCTCGGTGACCTGGGCACCCGCGAGGGTCTGCTCGGCGGCATCAACGCGGTGATCGTCGGCAACTACCTGACCACGCTGGGCCGGCCGGCGACCGCCGACCTGGACCTGCTGGACGAATTGAAGATGCCGGTCAAGGCGCTTTCTGCCACGCTGTGACGACCATGACGACGACGGACGCGACGACCGAGGTGTGGTGCGACCGGTGCGGTGAGCCGGTCACGGCCGGCGCGCCCCACCCGGGCTGCGCGGCGGCCCGGGAGTTGGAGCCGCCCCGGTACTGCGACCGGTGCCGGCGCCGGATGAAGGTGCAGGTGCTGCCGGTCGGCTGGTCGGCGGTCTGCGTCGAGCACGGCGAGATCAAGGGCTGAGCCGATGCTGCGGGGCCGGACGGTGACCTTGCGACCAGCGACGGTCGCGGACGTGCCGGCCCTCGCGGCCATCCGGGCCGACCCGGAGGTCCGTCGGTGGTGGCGGGGCGGCGACGACCTGGCCGCGACGGTCCGCGCCGACCTGGACGACGACGACCTGACCCTGTACGCGATCGAGCACGACGGCCAGGTGATCGGCGCGATCCAGTGGTACGCCGAGACGGACCCGGACTATCGGCACGCCAGTCTGGACATCTTCCTCGACCCGGCGGTCCGCGGGGCGGGGCTCGGCGTGGACGCCATCCGCACCCTGGCCCGGCACCTGATCGACGAGCACGGTCATCACCGGTTCACCATCGATCCGGCCGCGGCGAACAGCGCCGCCATCCGCGCGTACGCCAAGGCCGGCTTCCGCCCGGTGGGCGTGCTGCGCCGCTACGAGCGCGGCGAGGACGGCCGCTGGCACGACGGCCTGCTGATGGACCTCCTGGCCACCGACCTCACCGACTGACTCAGCGCGCCGAGATCCACACAACATCACCGAAAGTGCCGCCCCCCGGCTCGGGGAGGCAGCACTTTCGGTGAAGGTGCGCGGATCTTGCCTGCGCGGCGCGTCAACCCACGCTGCAGGCCGAGCCGTTGAGGGTGAAGGTGGTCGGTCTCGGGTTGCTGCCGGGGTGGGTGCCGTTGAAGCCGAAGCTCCCCGACGCCCCCGGCGCGATCGTGCCGTTGTAGGAGAGGTTCGTGGCGGTGACCGCCGCGCCGCTCTGGCTGACCGTCGCCGACCAGCCCTGGCTGACGGTCTGCCCGCCGGTGAAGCTGAACCGCAGCGTCCAGCCGTTGATCGCGGTGGTGCCGGTGTTGGTGATCGTCACCGTGGCGGTGAAGCCGGTGCTCCAGTCGTTGGTGGCGTACCCCACCGAGCAGGCGTTGCTGGTCGGCGGCGGCGCGGTGGTCACCGCGACCGGCGCGGACGCCGCGGAGGTGTTGCCGGCCGCGTCCACGGCCACGACGTAGAACTGGTACGCCGTCGAGGCGGTCAGCCCGGACACCACCTGTGTGGCGCCGGTCGGCGAGCCGATCAGGGCGTCGGTCGCGCCGGCCTCCCGATAGACCCGGTACCCGCTGACGCCGACGTCGTCGGTCGACGCCGCCCAGCTCAGGGTGGCGCCGGTGGCGGTGACCGCCGAGGCGACCGGCGTGCCGGGCTGGCTCGGCGCGGTGGTGTCGGGTGTGGCCGGTCCCGGCTCGACACCCCAGACGCGGGTGCCGCCCGAGTACAGCGGCACGCGCGCGTTCGGGCCTGCGGCGGCCTGGTACGAGGGGTCGTTGGTGGGATCCCAGGTGCCGCCCTCCGGCACTCCGATCTTGAACTGGACCTCCATCCGGTGCTGTGACTGACCGGCCGGGGCGATGGAGTAACCGGTGCAGTCGACCTCGACGTACCAGATGTCGCCGCTGAACTGCCGGGCGGTGGTCGGGGACGGGCAGCCCTGGGTGTAGCCGGCGGTGACCTGCACCGGCCCGCTGCCCTCGGGGCGGAAGTAGTAGCGGAACCGGCCGTTGGTCAGTGCCCGGGCCGGGAACGCGGACTTGTTGTAGACGATCGCCTTGAGCCCGGTGGCCCGGGGCTCGGCCTGCATGACCGTGGTCTCCACGGTCAACTCGTCGAGGTCCGGCTGCTCGGCGACCGGGAAGCCGGCGAGCGGCGTGCCGCCGTACTCGGAGACCAGCCGGACCAGCGCGGACGTGAAGCCGGCGTTGTAGTCGGTGGCCACCTCGTTCATCACGTAGTCCGACCGGCTGTCGGTGTACGCGTCGTTGGCCGCGGACGGCCCACCGACCAGCGCGCCGTAGAGGGTGTGCCGGGTCTCGACGGGCACGCTCTGGCTGTCCCACCAGGAGCCGTGCGCGGTGCGGTGGTGCGGGTTCTTCGGCGGGTTGGCGCCGAAACCGATGACGTAACTGGAGTTGCGCGGGTTGTCACCGAGCGCGTAGTTGATCTGCCGGACGGCGAAGTCGTGGTAGCGCGCCTTGCGGGTCGCGTCGGTGGTCCTGTCGCTGTAGACCAGCGCGGCGAAGGAGGTGTTGGCGGCGTAGCGCAGTGCGCCCCAGGAGTCGAGCACCGCCATCCCGCCGGGCGAGTAGGGCACCCGCCGACCGTCGACGCCCACGGTCCAGTAGTCCAGCCAGCGGTTGGCGTCGTCGACGTACTTCTGCTTGCCGGTCAGATTGGCCAGCAGCACGTACGCGCCGAACTGCTTGTTGTCCCAGGCGATGGTCCACGTGTAGGAGCGGGTGGTGGACTGGTTCTCGGTGCCGAGCCGGTCGTACTCGCTCTCCGCCTTGGCCAGGTAGCTGGCCTCGCCGGTGGCCCGGTGCAGCCAGATCGCGCCCCAGACCAGCTCGTCCTGCCAGCCGCTCCAGGAGCGGTAGAAGCTCGTCGCGTCGGTGATGCACTCGTGGTAGGACTTCCGGACCGTGTCGGCGAAGGTGTAGAGCTGGCGGGCGTGCCCGAGCAGTCGGTCGGCGTAGGCCGCGTCGGTGGGCCGGAACACCATCGAGGAGGCGGCCATCGCGGCCGCCGTCTCCCCCGCCAGGTCCGCGCCGCCACAGCTGGCATCGATCTTGTACGCGGGCCGCGCCATCGGCAGCACCTCGGCCGGACCCCACCACTTGTGGTCGTCGTCGCCCTTGCCGACCTGCCCGTAGAGGACGTTGGCCGACGGGTGCGCCTTGATGAAGTAGTCGTTGACGAAGCGCAGGTTGTTAAGCAGGTGCGGCAGTTGCCCGGAGGCGGCGTATCCGGCGCGGTACTCGACGGCGCCCCAGGCGAGCATGGTGGCGCTGAACGCCATCGGGAAGCCGAACTTCACGTGGTCGCCGGCGTCGTACCAGCCGCCGGTGAGGTCCTGCCCGACGTCGGCGCCATCGGTGAGTGCGCTGTCGCCGCGCCAGGAGACCCGGTTCCAGTCGGGCAGCGGCCCGGACTGCTGCGCCTCGTAGAAGAACAGCGACTTCTGCAACGCTTCGGCGTAGTTGAAGGTCGCCAGGGCGGGCGCGTGCCCACCCGTCGGCGGCGCGGCCGAGGCGGGTTCGGGCGTCGGCGCGGTGACCGCGAGGGTCAGCCCGGTGAGCAGGGCGAGGCTGGCGGCCAGCAGCCTTCTCGGCCAGGGTCGGTCGGTGACCGGCGACGGGCGGCCGGGGACGGGCCGGGTGGGGTGACGCATGGCGGAGCTCCTGTCGGTGGTGGAGATGACTCGTGGAAGCGCTCCCATGGATAGTTGCCAATGTAATGGGGGTGCCGTCGATTGGAAAGCCCGCCCGTGATGACCCGCCATCGCCGTTGCTACGGTCGCCCGGTGGACAATCTTGAAGCCGCCCGTACCGCCGTCGTTCTGATCGACCTGCAACGGCGGCTCGTCGACCAGGCCCTCGCGCCGCACTCCGGCGCCGACGTGGTGGCCCGGTGCGTCACACTCGCCGACGCGGCGCGGGCCGCCGGAGCGCTGGTCGTGGTGGTCCGGGTCGAGCGGCCGGGCGACGACCCACAGCCGGCCGGCAGCGAGCTGGTGCCGGAGGCCACTCCGCGCCCCGGCGACCTGGAGATCGTCAAGCACACCTGGGGCGCATTCCAGGAAACCGGCCTGGATGCGGCGCTGCGCGAGCGGGGCGTGGACACGCTGGTGATCACGGGTCTGGCCACGAACTTCGGGGTGGAACAGACCGCCCGGATCGCCGACGAGCTCGGCTACCAGGTGGTGCTGCCGCAGGACGCCATGAGCGGCATCCACGAGCACGCGCACGAGTTCGCGGTGGGCTACATCTTCCGTGCGCTCGGCACGGTCTGCACCACCGCCGAGGCGGTCGTCGCACTGGGTGGTTGATCCGTTCCGGCCCGGCGGCCTGCCGCCTCCCGACTAGCGTGACCTTGGGTGGAGCACCCACGGGGATCGGGGGTCGGCATGAACGGCACGGCGGAGAAGTGGGCACCCGACGGTGGCGGGAGGCTCGCCCTCCACCGGCTGACGCTGCCCGACCTGGCGCCGGGCGAGGTCACCATCGCCGTTCGCGCCGTAGGCATGAACCCGGTCGACGCGGACAACGTGTCGGGTGGAGCGCCGGACGTCGGCTACGAGGTGGCCGGCACGATCGGGGCCCTCGGCCAGGGCGTCACCGGGCACGTCGTCGGCGATGAGGTCCTGTCGTTCCGGGTGCGCGGTGGCTACACGACCGCGATCACCGTGTCGGCTCGGGACGTCTTCGCGAAGCCAACGAGCCTCGGCTGGGCCGAAGCGGCCAATCTCCTCCTCACCGGCACCGCGGCGGCCGAGATGCTCTACCGCACCGGGCTCGCCTCCGGTGAGGTCGTCCTCGTCCACGGTGCGTCCGGCGCTGTCGGCATCGATGCAGTCCAGCAGGCGAAGCTGCAGGGGGCGCGCGTGATCGGCACGGCGAGCCCCAGGAACTGGGACCTGCTCCGGCGCTTCGGTGCCGAGCCGGTCGCCTACGGGGAGGGTCTTGAGCAGCGCGTCCGCGACCTGACCGGGCACGTGGACGTCGCCTTCGACGCGGTCGGCACGGACGAGGCCGTCGACGTCTCGCTCGCCCTGGTCAGTGACCGTCGACGCGTCGCGTCGAGTGCGGCGTTCGATCGCGCGGGGTCGGACGGTTTCTGGATCGTCGGCCACGAGTCCGGCAGCGTCGAGTACCGCAACGAGGTCCGCGCCCGTCTCGTCGAGCTGGCGGGGTCGGGGCGTCTGGTCGTGCCGCTGGCGAGGACCTTCCCCTTCGCGGAAGCGCCTGCCGCGCTGGACCTCGTGGCCTCCGGGCACGCCGGCGGCAAAGTCGCGCTGATCGTCTAGCCAGTGCCTGGCCAGCGCCTGTTCCGCCTGGGTTAACACCGTTGGTCCGGCCGGATCCCGTCAATAGCGTGGTCCGCACTCGGCCGGCGATCGATCGGCCTCGATCACAAGGAGAGGCGCTCATGATCTCCCCACTTCTGCGGCGGCTCGCGACAATGGCAATCACCGGCACGATTCTGGCTGGCACGGCGCTCGTGTCGGCAAGCCCGGCCGCAGCCGCCTACCCGACCTGCTACGGCAAGCGGACCGCGGCGACGTGGCCGGACAACGAACTGGTCTGGATTCCCGCCGTGTCGTCCACCGGATCGGTCAGCTGCAACCTCCGCCTGGGCGACTACAACAACGCTGCCGTCAATGTGCTCCAAAATGCGATCAACCGATGCAACCGGCCGCAGAACTACGCTCCGATCGTCGTCAACGGCGACTTCGGGCAGAAGACCAAGGATCTGCTCATCGTGGCGCAGCTCATCCGGGAAACGACCGCCGATGGCATCTACGGCCCGCTCACCCGGGAAGCGTTCTTCTGGCCGCTGCCGTCGGGGGCGGGCTGCCGCGCCATCCTCTGACCGCCGGCGCGCCTCCGGTGTGGACGAGAGCATCCGCACCGGAGACGCGTGATCTCGTGGCATTTGGAGAAACTGGTGCTTGCCAATGCACCGGGGCCACCTCGATCATCCCGGTGTGCTGCGCATCCACTTTTCACGTGCGGACCTGGCGCTGATCCGTTTCGCGCCGGGAGCGGACTGGTTCTGGGAGGTGGCACTCAGCATCCACCAATTGCGCCTGCGGCACTCGCACCCGTGGCTCGCCTGGTGGAAGCGGTCCATGCGGCACCAACTGCACCCGGCCGGCGGCCTGCTGTCGAAGACCGCCCCGATCATCGCCCTCAGCCCGCCGCGGGGCTACTTCCCCGACTTTCTCACGCCCCCGGACCACGGGTTCGAGTCCGGCATCGAGGCCATCCTGTCCACGCCACGCCGGCAGTTGCGGCAGGAGATCGGCTTGCTTGCCGAGTCGCACACGAGGATCCGCGCCGACCTACACGGCCTCGGCCAGGGTCAGCCCGCGGCGCTGGCGGCTCTGGGAACCGCCTTGCGGACCTATCGCGAGCAGGTTCTGGCCCCCATCTGGAATCAGGCTAGTGCGGCAGTCGCGGCCGACCTGCAACGTCGGCTGCGGCACCTGGCCGCTGGCGGGTGGGCCCAGGTGCTCGACACGCTGCACCCACAGGCGAGGTACGCCGACGGCAGCCTGCAGATCACGACGTGGGGTGTAGCCGGCGACAGCGACCTGCACCTCGACGGACGCGGGCTGACGCTGATCCCGTCGTACTTCAAGGAGACCCGGCAGCTGATGGTGCTCGCCGACTTCGACCTACCGCCGGTGCTGGTCTATCCGGTCGACCCCGTCCTGCGGGTCCTCGCGGACCTCGATCACACACCCCTCGCGGCACTGATCGGCACCACGCGCAGCCGCATCCTCGAACTCACCACGGGCCGCAACACCTCGGAGATAGCCCGGCTCGCCGACATCTCCGTGCCGGCGGCCAGCAAGCACCTGGCAGTGCTGCGCCAGAACAACGCCATCACCAGCGTTCGGCGTGGCGGAATGGTCATCCACCACACGACTGCGCTCGGCATGGCACTGCTCGAAGGCGGAGTGACCGCCCAGCTCTGATCTTGAACCGGTCGACTGATGGCCACCGTCGCCACGTCCCGGCATACCCGCCATCGCCACGCGAGGGCAGGAATCACACCATCGACGATTGTCGATAGGCTTCCCTGTCGACCGCAGCTCAACACCGCGAGGCAGCAACCACCGCCGCCCCGTCGACCGATCGAGTGTCCGATTTGCGTCCTGCCATACGAACGTACGGTTGCCGGCCCGTCACACCGCGCGGGACAGTACGCCACACCAGCGGTGCCATCGACGCCGCCGCTCCCCGGTCAACCCTGAGGAGAACGCGATGGCACTACGACTCGCCGAGGGCACCGCCTGGTCCGACGTCCTCGCCCGCGCGGTGGCCGCCACCCCGGAGGCGTTCGGCGCCGACGTGGACGGCGTCACCACCCTGCACAACCTGGTCGAGGGCGACTGGCGCGCGGTCGGCCGCCCCGCACCGGTCCGTACCCCGGTGGACAACACCGTCCTCATCAACCTGGCCCGGCTCGACGCCGACGCCGCCCGTACCGCGGTCGCGCACGCCGCCGCCGCGCACCGGGCCTGGGCGCAGACCCCGCTCGCCGAGCGCAAGGCACGCGTCACCGATGCGCTGGACGCGCTCACCGCCCACCGCGACCTGCTCGCGCTGCTGCTGGTCTGGGAGATCGGCAAGCCGTGGCGGCTGGCCTGCGCCGACGTGGACCGGGCGCTCGACGGCGTCCGCTGGTACGCGGACGAGATCGACCGGATGCTCGCCGGCGGCCGCGAGCCGCTGGCCGGCCCGGTCAGCAACATCGCCTCGTGGAACTACCCGATGAGCGTCCTGGTGCACGCCGAACTGGTGCAGCTACTGGCCGGCAACGCGGTCATCGCCAAGACCCCGTCCCAGGGCGGCGCCGTCTGCCTGACCGTCGCGCACGCGCTGATGCACCGGGCCGGACTGCCCGCCACGCTGGTCTCCGGCGGCGGCGAGGAGCTGTCCGAGGTGCTGGTCCGGGCACCGGAGATCGGCGCGGTGGCGTTCGTCGGCGGGCGCTCCAACGGCGGCAAGGTGGCCGCCGCGCTGCTCGACACCGACAAGCGGCACTTCATCGAGCAGGAGGGCCTCAACGCCTGGGGGATCTGGAACTTCTCCCAGTGGGACCTGCTCGCCGCGCACCTCAAGAAGGGCTTCGAGTACGGCAAGCAGCGCTGCACCGCGTACCCCCGGTTCGTGGTGCAGCGCGACCTGGTCGACGAGTTCCTCGACATGTACCTGCCGGTCGTCCGCTCGGTCCGCTTCGGCCACCCGCTCGCGGTCGGCGACGAGTGGACCGCCGGCGATCCGCTGCCCGAGCTGGACTTCGGGCCGCTGATCAGCGGCACCAAGGCCGAGGAGCTGCGCCGCAAGGTCGACGAGGCGGTCCGCGGCGGCGCGGTGCCGCTGCACCGGGGCAAGCTGACCGGCGCGCCGTTCCTGCCCGGGCAGGACACTTCGGCGTACGTGGCACCGTCGGTGCTGCTCGCCCCGCCCGGCCGGTCCCGGCTCATGCACGCCGAACCGTTCGGGCCGGTCGACACGATCGTCGTGGTGGACACCACCGACGAGTTGCTGGCCGCGATGAACGCCTCCAACGGCGCGTTGGTGGCCTCGCTGGCCTGCGATGACACCGACGAGGCCGGCAAGCTCGCGGTCGACCTGCAGGCGTTCAAGGTGGGCATCAACAAGCCGCGCTCCCGGGGCGACCGGGACGAGCCGTTCGGTGGACGAGGTGCCTCCTGGAAGGGCGCGTTCGTCGGCGGCGACCTGCTGGTGCAGGCGGTCACCGTCGGCGGCGACGACCGGCTGTACGGAAACTTCCCCGACTACAGCAGTTACCCCACCACCTGATCGAAGGGGACGGCCCGGCCTCCCGCGCCGGGGACCGGCCGGGGCCGTGGGCCCCTGTGGTGGGG